>DATJHR010000075.1:0-2171 GCA_035493735.1 Acidocella sp. | reverse complement strand
CTTTGTGCAGCGGCCCGAGGACGTGGCCGAACTGAAGAAAATCGTGCAGGGCCGCGCCGCCGTGCTGGCCAAGATCGAAAAGCCCAAGGCGCTGGCCTCGCTTCACGGCATCCTGGAACTGGCCGATGCGCTGATGGTGGCGCGCGGCGATCTGGGCGTGGAAATGCCTCTGGAACGGGTGCCGGGGCTGCAGAAGCAGATCACCCGCGCCGCCCGCAAGGCCGGCAAGCCGGTGGTGGTGGCGACCCAGATGCTGGAATCGATGATCAACTCGCCCATGCCGACCCGGGCGGAAGTCTCGGACGTGGCCACCGCCGTGTTCGACGGCGCCGACGCGGTGATGCTGTCGGCGGAATCCGCGTCAGGCAGCTATCCGGTCGAGGCGGTGGAGACCATGGACCGCATCGCCATGTCGGTGGAGGATGACGAGCTTTATCACTCCCTCATCGAGGCCCAGCGCGGCACGCCGGAAAAGACCACCCCCGACGCCATCATGGCGGCGGTGCATGCGGTGACCGAGACCATCGAGGCGCGCGCCATCGTCTGCTGGACCAAGTCCGGCATCACCGCCATGCGCGCGGCGCGCGAGCGTTCGGCCGCGCCCATCATCGCGCCGACGCCTTCGGTGGAGACATCGCGGCGGCTGTGCCTGGTCTGGGGCATTCACAGCGTCCCGACCGAAGACATTCGCGACTTCGATGACATGGTCAAGCGCGCCTCGCAGATCGCCCGCCAGGAAGGCTTCGCCCAGGCCGGCGAGCGCATCGTCATCACCGCCGGCGTGCCGCTGGGCACCACCGGGGCCACCAACATGCTGCGGGTGGCGTTCGTGACCGAAGACTAGCTGACCAGCTCGCAGCTCGGCATCTGGAAATCATCCGCGACCCGGCGCTCGTCGAACGGAAAATTCAGCGCCAGATAGGTTTCCTTGAAGCGCTGCGGCGTGACCAGGTCGAGGCGATAGACATCCTCGCGCGGCGCCGGCTGGCCGTTATGGCGCGTGACTTTTATGGTCAGGATGTTGCCGGAAACGGCCCAGGTGCCGTCTTCCGTGCTGTCACGGACCTGGCCCTTCAGGCAGAGGCGAAACTGGGAATGGATTTCGCCATTGGGCAGAAAATGGTCGAGATACATCTCGGTCTTGTCGAAGGGCTCGCCCTGGCCGAACCAGGTGCCGGCCAGCGATCCCGCGGCCATGGCCGGCGTCGCCGCCAGGACGAGGCAAAGGCCCGCCGCGAGGTGGGACATCAACCGACCAACTCGCAGCTCGGCATCTGGAAGTCGTCCGCCACCCGCTGTGGCGTATACGGGAAATTCCAGGCCGTGCGCTGGAGGCTGAGATATTTCTGCGCCGCCGGACTGTGCGCCAGCATCTTGTAGGTGTCGGTTCGCGGCGCGGCGACCCCGTCCACCGTCTCGACCTTCAGGATCAGCGTGTCGCCTTCCACCGACCAGTGTCCGGTCTGGAGCTGGTCCACCGCCTTGCCCCTCATGCAGGTGCGGTACTCGCCGCGCCAGCTGCCGCCGGGACGCATGCGGTCGATATACATGGCGGCCTTGTCCTGCGGCTGGCCCTGGCCGAACCAGGTGCCCACCATCCAGGCTTGCGCCGCGGCGGGCGTCGCCGCCAAGGCAGAAACCGCAGGCGTGGCCGCAAGCAAGATCAGCGAGACGATCCCGGAGCGCATGCTCAGATATCGCGGCCTTCCACGCTGGTGGTGAGCTCGCGCACCTTGCGGCTGGCCACATCCAGCTGCGGATCGAGATCGAGCGCGCGGCGATAGAGCTTCAGGGCGCCGCCCTTGTCGCCATAGTCCTCCAGCATGTCCGCCAGCTCGACCATGGCGGCGAAATGGCGGGGATTGAGCAACACGGTTTTCTGCAGCGAGACCAGCGCATCGGTGTCATCGCCATCGGCCTGTTCCATGGCGGCGCGGGTGTGCCAGCCTTCGGCGTAATTGGGGGCGATGCTGGTGATCGCCTCCACCAGTTTTTTCGCCGTCTTCTTGTCGGAAGCCGCCGCGGCCGCGTCCGCCCGGGTCATCAGCAGGTCCACACTGGGACTGCCGGAGGGGCGGAACATGAGCTTGAGCTTTTCCTCGATGACATGCGCGTCCTCGGCGCTTTGCGCCTGCTTGAGCTGGCGGAAAAGCTGTTCCTCGCTGTTGACC
>DATJHR010000074.1:0-14600 GCA_035493735.1 Acidocella sp. | reverse complement strand
GGTGCTGACCAATGATGAGGAGATCGCGAAGAAGATCAATTCCGCGACCTTCCCGGGCCTGCAAGGCGGGCCGCTGATGCATGTGATCGCCGCCAAGGCGGTCGCCTTCGGCGAGGCGCTGCGGCCGGAATTCACCGCTTACCAGAAAGCGGTCGTGGAGAATGCCCGTACCTTGGCGGAAACGCTCATCGAACAGGGGCTCGCCATCGTCACCGGCGGCACGGATAGCCATTTGCTGCTGGTCGATCTGAGGCCGAAGAACACCACCGGCAAGGCGGCGGAGGCGAGCCTTGAGCGGGCCCACATCACCGCCAACAAGAACGCCATCCCCTTCGACCCGCAGAAGCCGGCGATCACTTCCGGCATTCGCCTGGGCAGCCCGGCGGCCACCACGCGCGGCTTCGGCGTCGCCGAGTTCCGCGAAATCGGGATGATGATCGGCGACGTACTCGATGGGTTGGCGAAGTCCAATGACGGCGGCAACGAGGCGGTGGAACGGGCCGTGGGCGCGCGGGTGAAAGCCCTTTGCGCGCGCTTCCCCATCTACGCCAGGTAAGGAGGGGCAATGCGCTGCCCGTTCTGCGGCGAGGCTGACAGCCAGGTCAAAGACAGCCGCCCCACCGAGGACGGCAGCGCGATCCGCCGCCGCCGCTTTTGCCCCGGCTGCCATCAGCGTTTCACCACGATCGAACGCGTGCAGCTGCGCGAGCTGACCGTGGTGAAGGCGGACCAGCGCCGTGTTCCCTTTGACCGCGACAAGCTGGCCCGGTCGGTGCGCATCGCCCTGCGCAAGCGCCCGGTGAATGACGACCAGATCGAACGCATCGTCAGCGGCATCGTGCGCCAGCTCGAGGCCAGCGGCGAGACCGAGGTGAAGAGCCACGATATTGGCGAGCTGGTGATGGAGACGTTGAAAACCGTCGATACCGTGGCTTATGTGCGCTTCGCCTCGGTCTATCGTGATTTCCGGGAAGGCAAGGATTTTGAGGCATTTCTCGGTGATATGGGCGAACTGCCGAAGCCGGCCAAAACCGGGGAGTGACGCATGAGCGAGGAAGCCCATATGCGCGCCGCCCTGGCGCTGGCGCGGCGCGGGCTGGGCGATACCGCGCCCAACCCGTCGGTCGGCTGCGTCATCGTCCAGCAGGGCAGGGTTGTGGGCCGGGGGCGCACGGCCATCGGCGGCCGGCCGCATGCCGAGGTTGCCGCCTTGGCCATGGCGGGCGACCAGGCGCGTGGCGCGACTGCTTATGTCACGCTTGAACCTTGCAATTTCACCGGAAAAACCGGGCCTTGCACGGAGGCTTTGATTGACGCGGGGGTCGCCAGAGTGGTCGTCGGCGCGACCGATCCGCACCCCAAGGTCAACGGCGCCGGCATTGGGAAGCTGCGCGCGGCCGGCATTTCCGTGACCACCGGTGTGCTGGAACAAGACTGTGCCGCCGTCATCTCCGGCTTCGTCATGTGCGTCACCCAGGGCCGGCCGCTGATCCGGCTGAAGCTCGCCGCGACGCTCGATGGCCGCATCGCCACCAGCACGCGCGAATCGCAATGGCTGACCGGTGAACCGGCGCGCCGCGCGGCGCATGCGATGCGCGGCCGGCACGATGCCGTGCTGGTCGGCGTCGGCACCGTGCTGGCGGACGACCCTGAACTGACCTGCCGGATCGCAGGCTTTCGCAAGGCGCCGCTGATCCGCATCGTCATCGACAGCCATCTGCGCACGCCGCTGATGAGCCGGCTGGTGCGCGGCGCGGCGGAGCATCCGCTTTGGCTGCTGCATCGCGACGGCGCGGACCCGGCACGCCGCAAGGCGCTGCAGGCGGCGGGCGTGAAAACCATGGAAATGCCCGCCGGCAGCGCCGGTGTCGATCTGGAGGCGGCGGCAAAAATGCTGGCGCAGGCGGGGTTGACGCGAATTTTGTGCGAGGGCGGCGGCACGCTTGCGGCCGGGTTGCTGCGCGCCAATCTGGTGGACAGGCTCGCCTGGTTCCATGCCCCAGGGATCATCGGCGGCGATGGCTGGCCGGCGACGAAGGGCTTCGGCGTCACCAAGCTCGCCGCCATGCCGCGCTTCATCCCCGTCGCGTGCGAACGCTGGGGCGACGACTGGCTCACGACCTATCGAAAGGCGTCTTGATGTTTACGGGATTGATCACCGGGGTTGGCACGGTCCGCAGCGTGAAACCGATCGGCCAGGGCAGCGATGCGCGCTTCGTCATCGCCACACCGGATAACGAAGCTTGGGCCGGCGCGGAAAAGAAGCTCGGGGCCTCGATTGCCTGTTCCGGCTGCTGCCTGACGGTGGTCGAAGCCGGGCCGGATTGGTTTGCCGTGGAAGTCTCAGCGGAGACGCTCTCGCTCACCACGCTTGGAAACTGGCGGGAAGGAACCAGGATCAATCTCGAAGCCTCGCTGCGGCTGGGCGATGAGCTGGGCGGGCATCTCGTCTCCGGCCATGTCGACGGTCTCGCGCAGGTGGTTTCCGCGACACCGGAAAACGGTTCCACCCGCTGGGTGTTTGAGCTGCCGGCATCGCTCGCCCCCTTCGTGGCGCAAAAGGGCAGCATCGCCGTGAACGGGGTGTCGCTCACCGTCAACGAGGTGGAGGGTTGCAAATTCGGCGTCAATATCATCCCGCACACCGCCCAACATACCAATTTCTCAACCCTCGCGGTGGGGGACCGGGTGCACATAGAAATCGACATGCTGGCGCGCTACGTCGCGCGCCTCGCGCAGTTTCAACATGCGTAACTTGTTTGCGCCTTACGCCAAGCCGGCCGGCTCCCGTCGCCCGCCCGGTGCTTTGAAAGGAATCGCCAGATGGAAGGCCTGAAATCGACGCTGAAATCGGCGGGGCTGCACGACTATATCTCCTCCGCCGCAGAGATCATCGAGGAGGCGCGCGCCGGAAGGCTGTTCATCCTGGTCGATGACGAGGACCGCGAGAACGAGGGCGACCTGGTCATCCCTGCGCAGTTCGCCACCCCGGATGCGATCAACTTCATGGCCAAGCATGCGCGCGGCCTGATCTGCCTAGCGATGACGAAGACCCGCTGCGAGGGGCTTGGTCTGCCGCTGATGAGCCAGGCCAACGGCTCCCGGCATGAGACCGCCTTCACCGTCTCGATCGAGGCACGCGAAGGGGTGACCACGGGCATTTCCGCTGCCGACCGCGCGCATACCGTGGCCGTGGCGATCAACCCGGAACTGGGACGTGAGGACATTGTCTCTCCCGGCCATGTCTTTCCGCTGATGGCGCGCGACGGCGGCACCCTGGTGCGCGCCGGCCATACCGAGGCGGCGGTGGACATTGCCCGCCTCGCCGGGCTGATCCCGGCCGGGGTGATCTGCGAGATCATGAACGATGACGGCACCATGGCCCGCCTGCCGGACCTCGTGGCCTTCGCCCAGCGGCACAATCTCAAGCTCGGCACCATTGCCGACCTGATCGCGCATCGCCGCCGCACCGAGCGGCTGGTCAAGCGCGGCGAGCAGGGCATGGTGCCCGGCCCGCAGGGCGGGCTGTGGCGCATGGTCGCCTATCAGAGCAAGGTGGATAACGTTGAGCACGTGGCGCTGGTGAAGGGCGATGTTTCCGGCGACGCGCCGGTGCTGGTGCGCATGCATGCGGTCGACACGATCAGCGATCTGCTGGGCGGCACGCATGTGGACAGCCTGCATGGTGCTTTCGCCCAGATCGCGGCCGCCGAGCGTGGCGTGGTGGTGCTGATCCGCGAGAACCGGCCCGGCGCCGTCTCCGAACGCATCCGCGACCTCGTGGCCGGCAAACGCGCCGAACCGGCGCTGCGCGATTACGGCATCGGCGCGCAGATCCTGCTCGATCTCGGCGTGAAGGATATGATCCTGCTTTCCAACCACAAACGCACCATCATCGGCCTGGAAGGCTACGGTCTCAACGTGGTCGAACAACGTGGCATCGAAGGGGTGGCCGGCTGATGAGCACCGCTGACGCCCCGCTCCCCGTCGCCCCGCATGTGCCGGGCGCGGCCCCGAAAATTCTCGTCATCAGCGCGCCCTATTACCGCCAGGTCGTGGACGGCATGATGGCGGCGGCGCGAGAGATTTTCGCCCAGGCAAATGCCGACTTCACCACCGTTGAGGTGGCCGGCGCCTACGAGCTGCCGCAAGCCCTTGCCATCGCCGTGCGCGCGGACCGCAAATTCGACGGCTATATCGCGCTCGGCTGCGTGGTGCGCGGCGAGACCGATCATTACGACTTCATCTGCGGCTCTGCCATGAGCGGGCTGATGCAGGTCGCGACCGACCACGCCATCTGCCTCGGCACCGCGCTGCTGACAGTGGACACGCTCGAGCAGGCGCTGGCGCGCAGCGCCGAGACCGGCGCCAATAAAGGCGCGGAGGCGGCGGTGGCCTGCCTCAAGCAGATCGCCCTGGCGCGGGGCCTGGCGCAATGACCGGGCGGCCAAGAACGCTGGCGCGCGTCGCGGCGGTGCAGGCGCTGTATCAGGCCGAGCAGGCCAATACGAGCCCGGAGACGGTGATCGACCAGTTCGTGCGCCATCGCATCGGCGGGGTTCCCGCCGGCGGGCTGGAGGAGGGGCGCGTGCCGGAGGCCCATGTGCCGCTCTTCGCCAGCATTGTCCGCATCGCGACGAGCCAGCAGGACACGATCGATTCCATGTTGGCCGCCGCCTTGCCAGACGCCTGGCCGCTCGCCCGGCTCGACCCGGTGCTGCGCGCACTGATGCGTGCGGGCGGCGCCGAACTGTGGATGAGCGACGGGCCGCCGGTGAAAGTCGTCATCAACGAATATATGGACGTGGCCCACGGTTTCTTCGCCGGCGACGAGCCGCGCATGGCCAATGGCGTGCTCGACCGTCTGGCGCATCTGCTGCGCCCGGCGGAATTCCAGCCGAGCTCATGACGGACGAATTCTCCCGTATCGCCCGGTATTTTGCGCCGCTGGCGGGGGAGGAGGGGCTGGGCCTCGCGAACGACGCGGCGGTGCTCAAACCCCCGCCGGGGCGCGAGCTGGTGCTCACGGTGGACCAGATGCTGGAGGGGGTGCATTTCCTCTCCGGTGACGACCCGGCCTTGATCGCACGCAAATTGCTGCGGCGGAACCTGTCGGACCTGGCGGCGATGGGCGCGGTGCCGATGGGCTATCTGCTCACCACGGCGCTGCCGGCGGGGCTTGAAGAGTCCTGGCTCGCCGGGTTCTCCGCCGGGTTGGCAGAGGATCAGAAACTCTACGGCATCTGCCTGTATGGCGGCGACAGTTCCTCGGCGCGGCGGGATATTTCGCTCTCCGCCACGCTGCTCGGCCATGTCGCGCCGGGGGCAGGCTTAAGCCGCGGCGGTGCCAAGCCCGGGGACGAAATCTGGGTGACCGGGACAATCGGCGATGCCGCCCTGGGGCTGAAGGCGCGCCTGGGCGAACTGACTGACCCGACCGGCTACCTGACCCGCCGCTCGCTGCTGCCCGAGCCCCGCGTGGGCCTGAGCCTGGCCGGCATCGCTTCCGCGGCGATCGACGTCTCCGATGGTCTGCTCCAGGATCTCGGCCATATCTGCAGGCAGTCCGGCGCCGGCGCGGTGATCGCGGCGGATGCGGTGCCGGTCTCAGAGCAAGCCGCCGCGTTCGGCCCGGACATGCTGGAAGCGCGGCTGACAGATGGCGATGACTACGAGCTGATCGTCACCGTTCCGCCGGATCGCGTTGCGGCTCTCAAAGCCGCCTGCGGGGCATTGGCCATCACCCGCATCGGCCACATGGTCGCGGGAGAGGGGGTCGAGGTCAGGGACCCGGCAGGGGCGACTCTGCGCTTCGGCAAGGCCGGCTGGCAGCATTTTTAGGTAGACAAAGAAAGTGGCCGCTTTTTCGATCAAAAGCGGCGCAGGCGCAAGCGAAGTAAAGACTTCTTTTGTGAACAAAAAGAAGCAAAAAAACTTTGTTATGCTGGGCCATGGGCGTTGTCGCTGACCCAGCCCATGGCCCCAGCATCATAAAAGTTTTTGCGCCGCTTTTTTCAAAAAGCGGCCGCTTTCTTGTCCGACACGTCGGCCTGTAGCAGTCAAGGTCTAAGGGTCCGCGGTCTTGGGCCGTGTTTCGGTCGCGAAATGCGGCGTGGGGGCCAGGAGCAGGCCGAGCGCCCAGCCGAGATAGAAGCGGGCATCCACCCAAAAGCTCGGAGGGTCGTAAAGATCGAACCTGGCGAGCCCGAGCAAGCCGAGCGCTTCATCGACGACGAGCGCGACCAGCAGCCAGGCGATCCCCACCCATAGGACCATGCCCGCGTGATGGCGGAGCCTGGGCGAGCCGCCCTGCCAATAGCCGAGGCCGAGGATAGCCAGCGCCGGGATGGCGGTGCTGACGACCGAGATCACATCCCAGGAGAACAGCCATCCGGCCAAGAGCGGCGAGAGCACGGCGAGTACGCCCAGCGGCACCGCAAGCGCGCGCCGCTCTTGGCCCAACCAGGCGAGGGTGATGGTGAACGGCCCGATGGCCCAGGCGGCCGTGAGCCCTAGCCCGGCCACGAGCGCGCTACCCTCATGCGCGCCGCCGCCTGCGCCGCGGGAGACGAAGGCGATCATCGCACTGTGCAGGAAGACCGAGGCGATCGCGAAGGCAAGCGCAAGGCTCGCCGCGAACAGGACATTGCTTGAACGATGATGGACGGGCCGGTGCTGGGCGCGCTCGAGGACCTCGCGGATCGTCTGCATCAGCGGTTCCACGAAGAAGGCGAGGATCATGCCGGTCAGCAACGCCGCGCCCACCTCCGTCCAGCTGAGCTGGGTGTAAGTGAGCCGGAAGCCTTGCCAGATGATTTCAGGAGCTGCCGCGCAGATCGCGATCCAGACCGCCACCGTCACGGCCGACGCACCGCCACTCAGCGCCGCGACGTCCCGTGCATCGGGTGACGTGGTCCTCAGCTTCATGGCCGCATGTCCCATTGCCGAAACCGGCCTGGCTCCTCAGAAACGCCAAAAACCCTCTGCGCGGCGTGCGTCAGAGGGTTTTACAGAACATCAGGCGGATTTCTGAGTTAAATCCGCATCCCGAGGCGGGTGATTACTTGATCTTGGCTTCCTTGAACGGGACATGCTTGCGCACCACCGGGTCGTACTTGTTGAGTTCGAGCTTGCCGGTCTGCGCACGGGCATTCTTCTTGGTCACATAGAAGTAGCCGGTGTCAGCGGTGGAAACGAGCTTGATTTGAACAACGTTCGATTTGGCCATGATTTCTAAATCTCCAGAAGCCCGCCCTATGAAGCACAGCAGGTCGTTTCGTCAAGAGTTACCATGCGGCTTCAGCGCCACAGGCTCAAAGGTGCGGAAGTTTTTGCGCCGCTTTTTTCAAAAAGCGGCCTCTTTCTTCCTTTCCGGCATCAGCGCCGCTTCGTAAGCGGCCGGATGGGCCAGGAGGAAGGTGGCGGTGCTCATATCGAGCCGGCTGCCGATCGCCGCCGGGCAACGGTCGCGCACATTCAGGATGGTATCGACCGGCGCCGGGGCGCGCACGGCGCGGGACGCCGCCAAGGCCGGGGCCATCAGGTTACGCCCGTTGAGCAGGGCAGCAAGCTGCGTCTGGAGAGCCTGTTCGCCTACACTGGTGCAGACCTGCGGCATGACGCCCAGCGTCTGCAACGGCCAGCCGCCGGGGGCCAGCACCCGGCTCCAGGTCACGAAAAGTTCGCCGCCATCGGGCAGGCTGGTGACGGTTTGGACCAGCCCCTTGCCGAGCGTCGTGGAGCCGATGACCACGGCGCGACGGTCATCCGCCAGAGCGCCGGAGAGGATTTCCGAGGCGCTCGCGGTTTGCCCATCCACCAGCACCGTGAGTCTGATGCCGCCGGTCAGATCCGAACCGTCGGCGCGGAAAATCTGGTCTGCATCCGGATCGCGGCCGCTGGCCTTGGCAATCGGACCGGAGGCCATCAACGAGTCGGCGACCAACTCGGCTTGGCGCAGCACGCCGCCGCGATTGCCGCGCAGATCGATCACGAGGCCGGTTGGGGCCGGGTTCGCCGCCATCAGCGCCGCGACCAGGGTGGAAAACTGATCGCCAGTTCCGTGGTTGAAGCCGGTGATCTTCAGTGCCGCGAGGCCGGGGGCGGGCGAGGGCTCGGAGAACACGGTCTGCGGCGGAATGAGGGCGCGGGTCAGGGTGACATCCTGCGGCCCATCCCCGCCGGCCGGATCCACCAGACGAAGGGTGACCTTGCTGCCGAGAAGGCCCGGCATCGCATTATCCAGGCGCGTGACCTCGGAAGGATGGACGGGACGGCCATTCATCCCCAAGACCCTCGTGCCCACCACCAGGCCGGCATTCTCAGCAGGGCTGTCGGCGGCGATGGCGCCGATGGTCACGAATCGGCCCGCGGCCGTGAAGGTAACGCCGGTACCGGCGAGGCCGGTGACCATCAGCTGCTCCCGGGCGGCCTGCAGCGGCGGTTCGTAGCGCGAATACGGGTCGAAATGGTTGAACAGCTCGTCGAAAAAGCTGGTGATCAGCCCTTGGGTACCGGCCTGCCGCAAAGCCGGCGAGACGGCATAGGCCGCCGCCGCCACCTTCGCCGCCGCTTGGCCCCAGCCGTCGGCGTCGTTGGCGGGCGGGGTCGGTACCGCGGTGATGATCCGATTCGGGCCGTAGAGCAGGATCTGATGGCCCTGGATCTGGGTCGTGAGGTCCGGATCCAGGGCGGCGAGGCCGTTCAGCCCCCAGATCGTCATTTGCGGGATGCTCAAAGCCTGCAGCGCGCGCGGCTCGATATAGGAAAGCGCCGCCCCCCAGACCGAACCGGCCATGGCGGTATTAAAGGCGGCATCGGTCGTGGCAGGCTGTGCCCAGGCGCCGAACGGCAGCAGGGCCAGCAACACGAAAATCCAGGCTGTACGGATCACCTGCGGCGTTTCGCCTTATGCTGCTTGGTGGAGGTTTTCCGGGCGGAATGGGGCCCACGGCTATAGGCGCGGGGCGCGCCCTCGGCAGGGCCGAACAACAGCCCGCCGGTCACCGGCCGGGCTTCGAGCAGCCGCACGTCGAGCGTTTGCGCCAGCTGATAGGTCTTGCGGCTGCGCTTGCCGATAAGACTCTGGCCCGCTTCGTCATGCACCCAGAAATCGTCCGGCAAATTCGCCATGCTCAAAAACCCACTCGCGCCACTCTCCGGTAAAGTGACGAAAAGTCCATATTTCGTCACCCCGGAAACCCGGCCGGAGAACAACTCTCCCACGCGGTGTTGCAAATAGAGCGCAAGGTAGCGGTCGGTGGAATCGCGCTCGGCCAGGGCCGCGCGACGCTCGGTGGCGGTGATCAATGCGGCGGTATCCTCAAACTGTTTTATGTCTTCGTCGCTCAGCCCGTCTGGCCCCAGTTTCAGCCCCAAGATCAGCGCGCGATGCACGAGCAGGTCGGCATAACGGCGGATCGGAGACGTAAAATGCGCGTATTTGGTTAAAGCTAAGCCAAAATGGCCGATATTTTCGGCCCCATACTCTGCCTGACTTTGGCTGCGAAGGACGGTTTCATTCACGAGGGAGGATTTGTCGGTGCCGGCCACCAGTTTCAACACCCGATCGAGGTCGCGCGGGTGCAACTGGTCGCCAGGTTGCAAGGAAATATCCAACGTCGCCAGGAAGTTGCGCAGGTTATCGAGCTTTTCGGGGCTGGGCGGGGCATGCACGCGGTACATGCATGGCAGCATCCTGCGCTCGAGCTCCTCGGCGGCGCAGACATTGGCGAGGATCATGAACTCCTCGATCAGGCGGTGGCTGTCGAGCCGCTCGCGGGGCGCCACATTCTTTACCTGGCCCGCCGCATCCAGCTCCACCTTGCGTTCCGGCAGGTCGAGATCGAGCGTGCCGCGTTCCAGCCGCGCCTGGGTCAGGGCGGCATGCGCGGCGTAGAGATGCGCATGCTGGGACGGGTCGGCCTCGAACTCTGCCTGGACCTCCTCATAAGTCTTGCGCGCCGCCGAGCGCATCAGCCCGCGGCCGAAGCGATGCGACTGTTTTTTTCCGTGCACGTCGATCTGCATTTCCACAAACAGGCAGCCGCGATCCTCGCCCGGCTTGAGCGAGCACCAGCCGTTGGAGAGCGCCTCGGGCAGCATCGGCACGACCCGGTCGGGGAAATAGCAGGAATTGCCGCGCTCCTTGGCGGCACGGTCGAGCGCCGAGCCGGGCCGGACATAATGCGCGACATCGGCGATGGCGACGATCAGCCGGTAGCCGCCCGCGATGGGTTCGGCGAAGACCGCGTCGTCGAAGTCCCGCGCGTCGGCGCCGTCGATGGTGATCAGCGGCACGTCGCGCAGATCCACGCGTTTGCCGAGCGGCGCGGATTTGGCTTTGGCCGCCTCCTTCAGCGCGCCTTCGGGAAAGTCGAGCGGGATACCGTGCGTGGCGATGGCGATGAGGCTGACCGAGCGCGCATCGGTCGCCAGGCCAAGGCGCTCGGTGATGCGCGCCGGCTTCGGGCCGAACGGCTTGCCCGGCAGCGGCTCGGCACGGACGATCTCGTTATCGACCGCCCCCATGGTCTCATCGGGCGGGACCACCCATTCCGCCTTCTGCCGCCGATCGGTCGGCTCGATCCGCCCGCCGTGCGGATGCGGATGGAACACACCGACGATGCTGCCGGTCTGCTCGGCCAAACGCTTTAACGTGCGGCCCTCATATTTATCGGCGCCGATCGGCTTGAGCCGCGCCAGCACCCGCGCGCCGGGCGCCAATGCCGCCTGGCCGCGTGCCTCGGCGTGCATGAAGATCACCGGCGGCCGGCCCGGGCCGTCCCACACCACCGGCCGGGCCAAAGCTTCGCCGTCGCGGTCGATGCCGGTGACTTCCACCACCGCCGTCTCCGGCAGCCGTCCGGCCTCGCGATAGCGTTTGCGTCCGGCCAGTTCCAGCACGCCGTCCGAGGCCAGCGTTTTCATCAACTCGCGCAGGCCCTTTTTGTCATCCGGGCCGACGCCGAAGGCACGGGCGATCTCGCGCATGCCGATTTTCTGCTCCGCCGCGGCGAGATAGGCTTTGACCTGCTCCCGGGTCGGCAAGCCGCGCGGTGCCTTCGGCGCTTTGGCCGGTTTTGCGGCTTTGGCTTTGGTTGCGGGGTCTTTGGTTGCGGGCTTCGGTTTCGGCTTCTTATGCACGGTCTTCATGCGCCGCAGTATGGCGGCAGAGCGCCCGCGCCACCATAGAGGGGCGGAAAGAGGACAGCAGCGACATGTGAGTTGACGCGCATGCGGACCGCCGCTACAGGGCGCACTCGTTGCCGGGAACGTGGACAGGCGGTGGTCGCCTGCGCCCGCGCGGTTTGTTTCGCGAAAGCGGGGCAGGGCGCGACTACTGGCGGATTTCAACAAGAAGGATACGCGCCGTGACCAAGCGCACTGAAAGCAAGTATAAGATCAACCGCCGTTTGGGCGTGAACCTGTGGGGCCGCGCGAAGTCGCCGGTCAACAAGCGGGAATATGGCCCGGGCCAGCATGGCCAGCGCCGCAAGAAGCCGTCCGACTACGGCGTGCAGCTGATGGCCAAGCAGAAGCTCAAGGGCTATTACGGCAACATCTCCGAGAAGGCCTTCTTCAAGTATTATGAGGAAGCCGTGCGCCGGAAGGGCGACACCTCGGAGAATCTCATCGAACTCCTCGAGCGCCGTCTGGACGCGGTCGTGTACCGCCTGAAATTCGCCGTCACCCCGTTCGCGGCGCGGCAGTTCGTGAGCCACGGCCATGTCATGGTCAACGGCCAGCGCGTCAACATCCCGTCCTATCTGGTCAAGGATGACGACGTGATCGAGGTGCGTGAGAAGTCCAAGCAGCTCGCCGTGGTGCTCGACGCCGCCCAGGCTGCTGAGCGTGACGTGCCGGAATATATGGAAGTGGACCACCGCGCCATGAAGGGCAAGTTCCTGCGTGCGCCGAAGCTGTCGGACGTGCCTTTCCCGGTGCAGATGGACCCGAACCTGGTGGTGGAATACTACTCCCGCTAAATTTCAGCCTTTCGGGCTTTTCGACAACGGCGCTCCTGTACGGGGGCGCCGTTTTCGTTTCTGGTATCCTGCGGTGAAGGCTTGGGCGGATGAAGGCTTGGGCGGGCGACAGCTCGTTACCGAGCAGATATGCTTTTGTTACAAACCAGCGCTAGGTTGGCAGGTGGCACTAACAGGAGTTCACGATGCGCCGTACCACGATGTTCACTCTGCTTGGCCTGGTCGCCCTCCCCGGGATCGCCGTGGCGCAGACCACGACCGCGCCCAGCACCACAACAACCAATCCCCCCATGGCTGCGCCGCAGGGCGGCACGGGCATGGGTGACCATCAGCACTGGCATCACCACGGAAAGTGGCGCGAGGCGATGCGGAAATTCCATAAAAAGTTCGACGCCGCCAACACCACCCATGACGGCCATCTGACCCTCGCGCAGGCTGAGAAGGCCGGCATGACGAAGATCGTGAAGAATTTCAACGCCATCGACACGCAGCACCGCGGTTATGTCACGTTCAACGACGTCGTCGCCTGGCGCCTCGATACGATGGCCGCACACATGGAGAAGCGCGCGGCCGAACTGCGCGCGAAGGACTGACGTCCAAAGCCAAAGCAAGAGGAAGGCTTCTTTTTGTAATCTGGGCCGTGCTGGTCGCGGCGCCACAGGCCCAGGTTAACGAAAGTTTTTGCGCCGCTTTTTTCAAAAAGCGGCCACTTCGCGGCCAGCGGCGCCCGCAACAGATGCTCGCCGAAAGCGGGAAAGCGTTGTAAGACAAAGCCATGAATATCCTCGCCCCTTTCCCGGCGCGGCTGGTCATCGAAGTCGTGTACGATTTCGTTTGCCCCTGGTGCTATCTGGGGGTGAAACGCTTGTCTCTCCTGCTGGCGCGCCGGCGGGATCTAAGCGTGGAAATGGTCTGGCGTCCGTTCCTGCTGAACCCTGACATGCCGCGCGCGGGCATGGCGCGCAGCGACTACATGATTCGCAAATTCGGCGCGGAGGAGCGGGGGCGGCGGCTTTATAGCTCGATCACCGAGCTGGGCGCGGCGGAGGGAATCGAGTTCAATTTCGCCGCCATCCGCCGGACGCCGAGCAGCGTGGATGCGCACCGGCTGATCCACCATGCGCAAGCCTTCGGCGCCGCCGATATATTGGTGGACAAGATCTTCCGCGCCCATTTCGTCGAAGGCCTCGATATCGGCGCGCCGGCCACGCTGGCCCGGCTCGCGGCCGCGCAGGGGATGGATGCGCGCGCCACCGCGCTCTTCCTAGCCTCCAGCGAGGCCACGGAGTTCGTGCATGCGGAAAATCTGCATGCGCACCGGCTGGGCATCAACGGGGTGCCCTGTTTCCTCATCGACGGCGAGCACGCCATCGCCGGGGCGCAGGAGGTCGAAGTGCTGGAGCGTCTGCTCGATCTGGCCGCTTGCACGATGCACGAGCGGTAGAGAGAGATAGAAGAAGAAAGAAAGACTACTTTTTGTGAACAAAAAGTAGCAAAAAAACTTTTTTAATCTGGGCCTTGTTTGTTGCAGCGACACCGGTTCAAGGGGCGAAAAAACGCTTTTTAAAAGACGGCATCTTTCGGTGCCCATGTTGCGGCACAGCACGGTGGCGTGGCAGAGTCAGCCCATGAATCGGTCCATGAATCGGCGTGCTCTTCTCCTCGGTCTCCCTTTGACGCTGGCGCTGCCGCGTTTCGCGCGCGCCGCGGATTTTTCGACCTTTCTCGCCTCGCTCCAGGCACACGCCGCGGCCGAGGGCATTCCCTCCTCGATCATCGAGGCAGCCACCGGGCGTCTGGTGCCGAACCAGGCCGTGCTGCGGCTTGACCATCACCAGCCCGAATTCACCGAGACCTGGGCGGTTTATTCCTCGCATGTCCTGAACCAGACGCGCATCGCGGCCGGGGCGCGCAAGTCCGCGGAAAAGCGGCATCTGTTCGCGGCGGTGACCAGCCGGTTCGGCGTGGCCGCGGCCCCTTTGCTCGGCATCTGGGGGATCGAGACCAACTACGGCACCACCCAGGGCGATTTCAACGTGATCGACGCGCTAACCACGCTCGCCTGGGATCGCAACAGCCATTATTTCGCCGGCGAGGTGATCTCCGCGCTGCGCATCATCGCCAGGGGGGATGCGCCGGCGCCACAGCTCGTCGGCTCCTATGCCGGCGCCATGGGGCAGCCGCAATTTATGCCGAGCGTGTATCTCTCCACCGCCATTTCCTTCAGCGGCGAGGGGCGGCCGAACATCTGGTCCTCTGATGCCGACAGCCTCGCCTCCATGGCCAATTATCTGGCGAAAGCGGGCTGGGTGCCGGAGGAGCCGTCCAGCGAGCCGGTGCTGGTGCCGTCCTCGCTCGACGTGGCGATGACCGGCCGGGAGAATATCCGCACCGTCGCTTATTGGCGGGAGCAGGGCGTGCGCCACCTGCCGGGCGCACATCATTTGCCCGGGCACATGCCGGCTGCGTTGCTGCTGCCTGACGGCGCGGGCGGCCAGGCTTTTCTGGTATTCCGCAATTTTGATGTGATCCGGCGCTATAACGCTTCGGACTATTACGCGCTGGCGGTGGGCGCGCTTGGCCGTATGGCGCTTGACGCATGATGAACCGAGC
>DATJHR010000073.1:0-11686 GCA_035493735.1 Acidocella sp. | reverse complement strand
TTTCCCGCTGATGCCGCGAATGTACATGGCGATCGCCCAGGAAGACCGGTTCCCGATCACCGACATCATGCGCCAGACGCCGGAAATTCCGGCAACCTGCCAATGGGCGATTTTTCTGCGCAACCATGACGAGCTGACGCTCGAAATGGTCACCGATTCCGAGCGGGACTATCTGTGGAACACCTACGCCGCCGACCGGCGCGCGCGCATCAATCTCGGCATCCGCCGGCGTCTGGCGCCGCTGATGGAGCATGACCGCCGTCGCATCGAGCTGATGAACGGGCTGCTGCTCTCCATGCCCGGTACGCCGGTGATTTATTATGGCGACGAGATCGGCATGGGCGACAACATCCATCTGGGCGACCGCGACGGCATGCGCACGCCGATGCAATGGTCGCCCGACCGCAATGGCGGTTTCTCTCGCGCCAACCCGGCCGATCTGGTGCTGCCGCCGGTGATGGACCCGGTCTACGGGTTCGCTGCGGTGAATGTGGAGGCGCAGGCGGCCGACCCGCACAGCCTGCTGAACTGGACCCGGCGCATGCTGGCGGTGCGCAAGCGCCACCGCGCCTTCGGCCGCGGCGCGCAGCGTTTTCTCTATCCCGGCAACCGCCGGGTGCTGGCCTATCTGCGTGTGCACCACAGCCCTGAGGGGGAGGAGGAGACGATTTTGTGCGTCTATAACCTCTCCCGCACGGCGCAGGCGGCGGAGCTGGAACTCGCCGATTATGCCGGGCGCGTGCCGGTGGATCTGCTCGGCGGCTCCGGCTTCCCGCCGATCGGCACCCTCGCTTATCTGCTGACCCTGCCGCCATACGGTTTCTACTGGTTCATCCTCGCCACCGAGGCGGCGCTGCCGCCCTGGCATATACGTCCCTCCGAACCGCTGCCGGAACTGGCCACCTTGGTGCTGCGCGCGGGCTTGAGTGACGCGCTGGAGCCGGTGGCGAAAAAGATTCTCGAGAGCGAGGCGCTGCCGGCTTATTTGCGCCGCCGCCGCTGGTTCGCCGCCAAAGACCAGAAAATTTCATCCGTCAAGCTGGTGCGCAGTGACAAAATCTCCGGCCGCAGCCCGGAGATACTGCTCACCGAGCTGGAGGTGCAGCTCAGCACGGGGCGCGACTGCTATCTGCTGCCGCTCGGCATTTCCTGGGACGGCGACACCAACTCGCCCCTACCGCAACAGCTGGCGCTGGCGCGGGTGCGGCAGGGGCGGCGTATGGGCTATCTGACCGATGCGTTTGCCGTGGACGCCTTTCCGTTTGGCGTGATCCGCGCCTTGCGCGCCCGGGCGGTAGTGAAAGTGCAAGACGGCGAAGTCCATTGCCGGCCAAGCCTGTTGCTCGTCCAGATGGAGCTGCCCGGCGCACCGGAAATCCGCCGCCTTTCCGCCGAACAATCCAACAGCTCGATCATTGTCGGCCAGAAAATCATGCTGAAGCTGATCCGCCGGGTGATGGACGGGCTCAATCCCGAGGTGGAAATGATGCGTTTCCTCACCGCTGCCGGCTATGCCAATACCCCGAAACTGCTTGGCGAGGTGGCGATGGTTCGCGCCGACGGCTCCGGCCACAGCATGATCGTGGCGCAGGAATTCGTGCAGAACCAGGGCGACGCCTGGCAATATACGCAAAACTATCTGGCCCGCTTCATCGAGACGATGAGCCTGGCCAACAGGGATATCCATGACGAGGCGGACCAGCTGTCCGGCTATGCCAGCTTCGCCCGCTCGGTCGGCACGCGGCTGGCCGAGCTGCATGCTGTGCTCGCCGCGCCCAGCGAGGATCCGGCCTTTGCGCCGGAACGTGCGGACGGCACCGTCACCAGCGCTTGGGGGGAGGCAGCCGCGGAACAGCTCGCGCGCGCCTTCGATGCGCTGCGAAGGACCAAGAGCTTTGCCACCCAAGAAGCCGCGCAAGGCGCGGCGTTCATTCTGAATAACCGGCAGGACCTGCTCGAGATCATCCCGTCGCTTGCTGCCGCCGGCGAGGGAACGATGCGGACACGCATTCACGGCGATTTTCATCTCGGCCAGGTGCTGGTCTCCACCGGTGACGTCTACATCATCGATTTCGAAGGCGAGCCGGTGAAGCAGCTGGAGATCCGCCGCGCCAAAGCCTCGCCCCTGCGCGACGTCGCCGGGCTGCTGCGGTCCTTCGACTATGCGGCGGCGGCGGCCGCACAGGCGACCCCACCTTCGTTGCCCGACGGCGCCGATGCGCCGCTCGAACGGTTCGTGACGGAAATGTCGGTGCAATTCCTCACCGCCTATCGTGCCGTCGCGCAGCAAGCCGAGCCACGCTGGGTGCAGGATGACGCGGCCGAGGCGGCGTTGCTGGACCTGTTCCTGCTGGAAAAAGTTGCCTACGAGCTATGCTACGAGGCCGCCAACCGCCCGGATTGGCTCGGCATTCCGCTGCGCGGCTTCGTCGAACTCGCGGAGCGGTTGTTACACATCACGCCTGGGGTTTTGCAGGATGCGTGATCGGGCAAGGGACTTCGAAGCGCTGCTGCAAGGCACGCATGGTGACCCGTTTGCCGTGCTCGGGCCGCACGGGAACGAGGTGCGTGTGTTGGCGCCTGGGGCCAGGACCGTCACGCTGCTGGATGCGGCGGGCGATAGGCTTGCGGCTGCCCAGCCGGTTTATGGCGACGCGATCTTCGAGGCGCGGCTTGCCGCGCCGCAACCCTACCGGCTGCGCATTGACTGGGATGGCGTCATTCAGATCACGGAAGACCCGTATCGGTTTTCGCTTCTGCTTGCCGAGGCGGAGATAGAGCGGTTCGCGGCAGGCCGGCATCACGAGCTGGCCGGCTGGCTCGGCGCGGTGCCGATGCGCCTCGGCGATGTGCCCGGCGTACGCTTCGCGGTCTGGGCACCGAACGCCAAGCGGGTTTCGGTGGTGGGGCATTTCAACAATTGGGATGGACGTCGCCACCCGATGCGCAGGCGCGCGGCGGGACTGTGGGAGATTTTTCTCCCCGGCCTGAACGTGGGCGAGGCCTATAAATATGAAATTCTCGGGCCCCACGGGCTGCTGCCGCAAAAGGCCGATCCGATCGCGCGACAGGCGGAAGTGCCGCCCGCCACCGCCTCGATCGTCGCCGCGGATTTCGCGCCGCCGCCGCGCCGCACTCCGCCAGGGCTCGATACGCCGCTGCTGATCTACGAAGTGCATGCCACGTCGTGGATGCGCCATCTGGACGGCAGATCCTATAACTGGGCCGAGCTGGCCGAACGGCTGGTCCCTTATGCCGCCGATCTCGGTTTCACCCATATCGAGCTGTTGCCGGTCATGAACCATCCGTTCGGCGGCTCCTGGGGCTACCAACCGCTCAGCCAGTTCGCGCCGCTGCCCGCCATGGGCAAGCCGGAGGATTTCGCGGCCTTTGTCAGCGCTTGCCACGAAGCCGGGCTGGGCGTGATCCTCGACTGGGTGCCGGCGCATTTTCCCGACGACCCACATGGCCTGGCACATTTCGACGGCACCCATCTCTATGAGCACCAGGACCCGCGCGAAGGGCGTCATCCTGACTGGAACAGCTTGATCTACAATCTCGGCCGGAACGAGGTGCGGGAATTCCTCATCGCCAGCGCGCTGTTCTGGCTCGAGCAATACAGCGTGGACGGGCTGCGCGTGGATGCCGTGGCCTCGATGCTGTACCGCGACTATTCGCGCGCACCCGGCCAATGGGTGCCGAACCGGCATGGCGGCCGGGAGAATCTCGAAGCCGTGAGCTTTTTGCAGGAACTCTCGGAAGTCATCGCCGCGCGGCGGCCCGGTGCGCTGCTGGTCGCCGAGGAATCCACCGCCTGGCCGGGCGTGACGCAAAAAGCTGCGCAGGGCGGGCTCGGCTTCACGCATAAATGGAACATGGGCTGGATGCACGATACGCTGCGTTACGTTCAGCAGGATCCGATTCACCGGCGCTATCATCACGACCAGATGACCTTCGGTCTTATCTACGCCTTTTCAGAACGATTCATCCTTCCGATCTCGCATGACGAGCTGGTGCATGGCAAAGGCTCTCTGCTGGGCCGCATGCCGGGAGATGAGTGGCAGCGTTTCGCCACCTTGCGTGCTTATCTCACGTTCATGTGGACCCATCCGGGCAAGAAACTGCTCTTCATGGGGTCGGAATTCGGGCAGCCCGGCGAATGGAGCCACGAGTCGGAAGTGCCTTGGCATTTGCTGCAATATGAGACCCATCGGGGCGTGCAAGGGCTGGTGCGGCAGTTGAATGCGCTGCTGAAGCGTGAGCCAGCGCTGTATGAGCGCGATTTTACGCCATCCGGCTTCCAATGGCTGGTCGGCGATGACCGCGAACAAAGCGTCTTTGCCTATGCCCGCTTCGCCGACCAAGGCCCGCCGCTGCTGGTCGTCTGCAATTTTACGCCGAGCGTACGTGACGGTTACCGCATCGGCGTGCCTGAAATGTCCTCCTGGCAGGAGATTTTCAATTCCGACGCCACCGGTTTCGGCGGTTCGGGCGTGGGCAATGGTGGCATACGGTCCGCTGAGCCTGAACCGAGCCACGGCCGGCCGGGCTCGCTGCGCCTGACCTTGCCGCCGCTGGCCAGCATCATTCTGCGCCGAGCCTGAAGCATGGTGCTGCCTGCCAAACTTCTGCCCGGAAAACCTTTTCCGATGGGCGCGTCTTGGGACGGGCTCGGGGTGAATTTCGCACTCTTTTCGGCACATGCGGAGCGTGTGGTTCTCTGCTTGTTCGACGCCGCCGGACGCCACGAGATCGCCCAGCTGGAACTGCCATCCTGCACCGACGAAACGTTTCATGGCTATGTGCCGCAGGCTGGACCTGGCTTGGTCTACGGCTATCGCGTCGGGGGACCCTACCAGCCGGAGGCCGGGCATCGCTTCAACCCAAACAAGCTGCTGCTTGACCCTTACGCGAAAAAACTGGTCGGACGCCTGCACTGGTCGGACGCGCTGTTCGGTTACCGCGTCGGCTCGCCCCGCCAGGACCTCTCCTTCGACCGCCGCGATTCTGCCGCCGCCATGCCAAAGGCCGTGGTGGTGGACGATCATTTCCCATGGGGCGGCGACGTTCTGCCGGGCACGCCTTGGGCGCAAACGGTGATCTACGAAACCCATGTGAAGGGGCTCACCATGCGCCACCCGGCGATCCCGGCGCATGAGCGCGGCAGTTTCGCCGCCCTGGGCGATCCGTGGATCATCGAGTATCTGCACCGGCTCGGCGTTACCGCCATCGAACTGCTGCCGATCCATGCGTTTGTCCATGACCGCTTCCTGACCGCCAAAAAACTCCGCAATTACTGGGGGTATTCGACGCTCGCTTATTTCGCGCCCGAGCGTCATTATTTTGCCGCCAATGATGGCGCGTTGCAGGAGCTGCGCCAGGCCGTGCGCCGCCTGCACGCGGCCGGCATCGAGGTGATCCTCGACGTGGTGTACAACCATACCTGCGAGGGCAATGAGATGGGCCCCACCCTGTCCTGGCGCGGCATTGACAACCGTTCCTACTATCGGGCGGTCAATGACGATCCGCGCCGGCTGATCAATGACACCGGCTGCGGCAACACGCTGAACCTGTCCCATCCGCGCGTGCTGCAGATGGTGATGGATAGTCTGCGCCATTGGGCGCAGGCCTATCATGTTGACGGCTTCCGCTTCGATCTCGGCACCACGCTCGGCCGTGAAGCGCATGGCTTCGACCCTTGTTGCGGTTTCTTCGACGCGTTGCGGCAGGACCCGCTGCTGTCCCGGCTGAAACTGATTTCCGAGCCCTGGGATGTCGGGTTGGGCGGCTACCAGCTCGGCAACCATCCGCCGGGTTTCGCCGAATGGAATGACCGCTTCCGCGACACGGTGCGCCGCTTCTGGCGCGGCGATCCCGGGCAGCGTCCCGAGCTTGCCGCGCGGCTGATGGGCTCGGGCGACATTTTCGATAAATTCCGCCGCAAGCCCTGGGCCAGCGTCAATTATGCGGCCTCTCACGATGGTTTCACGTTGCAGGACCTGGTCTCATACAATGAGCGCCACAACCTCGCCAACGGCGAGGACAACACGGACGGCCATGCCGAGAATTATTCCGCCAATTACGGCGCCGAAGGGCCGACGGACGATCCGGGCATTCTCGAGCTGCGCGGGCGGGTGCAGCGGGCCATCCTGGCGACCCTGTTCTGCGCGCACGGCACGCCAATGCTGCTCGGCGGCGACGAGTTTGGCCGCACGCAGCAGGGTAATAACAATGCCTATTGCCAGGACAACGAAATCTCCTGGGTGGATTGGAGCGGCCTGCTCGAGGCCGGACCGACCACGGCGCAGCAGTTGCTGCGTTTCACACAACGCCTGACCGCCCTGCGCTCTGCGCGTCCGAGCCTGCGCAGCGAAAGATTTTTGCACAGTACCGTGGAAGTGTTGCCGGGAATCGAGGATGCCGCCTGGTTTGACGAGGCGGGCGAGGCGCTCAGCCTGACCGCCTGGGCCGATGCCGCCGCGCAGATGCTGAGTTTACGCCGCGCCGTATTGACCGACGATACCGTCGACCTCACCTTGCTGCTATGCAACGCCTCGGACCAGCCGCGCGACTTTATGGTGCCCAACCAGGACTTGCCTTGGGAGGTGCTCTTGGACAGCGCTGACCCCGACGGGGACAAGATGTTGTTGCCAAACGGCGCCGTGCATGTGCCGGCGCATGCGCTGGTGCTGCTTGGCGCGACGGTCCATAGCGGATGATGCGGCATTTCGGCGCCCGCATGACCGCCTCCGGTGAGGTGGAATTCTCGCTCTGGGCGCCGCAGGCGCGGCGGGTCGAGGTGGTGGCGGAAGGGGCTGCGACGGAGATGCGGCGTGATGCGCGCGGCATGTATCACGCCCGGCTGACCGCGCCGATCGGCACCGCCTATCATTACCGGATCGACGGCGAAACCCTGGTTCCGGACCCGGCCTCCCGCGCGCAGGCTGATGACGTGCATGGGCCGAGCCTGATCATCGATCCTGATTATCCCTGGCAACATGCAGACTGGCGTGGTCTGCCCTGGGCGGAAACCGTGATTTATGAGCTGCATGTCGGGGCCTATGGCGGCTTCGACGGCGTGACGGCGCAGCTGCCGCGCCTTGCGGCAATGGGCGTCACCGCCATCGAATTGATGCCGATCGCGGATTTTCCCGGTCGGCATAATTGGGGCTATGACGGCGTGCTGCCCTACGCGCCGGATGCCGCCTATGGCAGCCCGCAGGCGCTCAAACGGCTGATCGACGCGGCGCACGGGCTTGGGCTGCAGGTGTTTCTTGACGTGGTGTACAATCATTTCGGCCCAGACGGGAATTATCTTCACCTCTATGCGAAATCCTTTTTCCGCACCGACCGGCACACGCCCTGGGGAGTCGCGATCGATTTCCGCCGCCCCGAGGTGCGGGATTTCTTCATCGGCAATGCCCTGTACTGGTTGCGCGACTATCGTTTTGACGGGTTGCGCCTCGACGCCGTGCACGCCATCGAGGACACGCCGTTCCTGCTGGAAATGGCAGAAACACTCCGCACCGCGCTGCCCGATCGGCACATTCATCTGATCCTGGAAAACGAAGAAAACGACGCGGATCTTCTCCATGTCGCCGTGGGCGAGAAGAAATTCGACGCGCAATGGGCCGATGACTGGCATCATTGCGCGCATGTGCTGCTGACGGGCGAGGCGGAAGGCTATTACGAGGATTTTCAGTCTCCGGCGCAGCAGATGGCGCGCTGCCTGGCCGAGGGGTTCGCCTACCAGGGCGACCCGGCGCCGCATCGCGGGGGCCAGCCGCGCGGCCGCGCCAGCACCCATCTGCCACCCACCGCCTTTGTCATTTGCCTGCAGAATCACGACCAGGTCGGCAACCGCGCGCTCGGCGAACGGCTCCGCAGCCTGGCGCATCCCGAGGCGCTGCGTGCAGCCATCGCGATGCTGCTGCTCACACCGCAGATCCCGCTGATTTTCATGGGCGAGGAATTCGGCGAAAGCCGGCCGTTCCTGTATTTTACGGATCACCATGACGAACTTGGCCGGCAGGTGACGGCGGGGCGGCGCAAGGAATTCGCGCGGTTTTCCGCCTTCAGGGAGCCAAGGAAGCGGGCCCGCATTCCTGATCCGAACGCCGCCTCGACCTTCCACGCCTCGATTCCGCAGGTCACGGATAATGACTGGACCGCACTTTACACGGACTGCCTGCGCCTGCGGCGGCGCCTCATCATGCCGTTGATGCCGGGCTGTAAGTCAGCGGGCGCCACCGCGCTCTCGGCCCATGCGGTGCGGGCCGCCTGGCGCATGAATGACGGAAGTCGGCTCACTCTGGCCACGAATTTCGCCGCCGCGCCGGTGCCCTGTAAACCGGTGGAGGGAGACTTGCTCTACGGACCCGGCCTGACAAGCGAGATGTTGCCCGGCTTCGCCACCAGCCTGTGGCGACAGGCATGAACAGGCTGCGCGCTGGCGCCGCCGGGCAGACCGTGAAAGCAAGGCTCGGCAGCCACAGGAAATGACTCTCGCCACCACACCCCGGGCGACCGCCCGCCTGCAGTTCTTCTCGGGCTTCACGCTCGACGATGCGGTGCCGATCGTGCCGTATCTGGCCGCCCTCGGCATCTCCCATCTCTACGCCTCACCGCTGCTCAAAGCCCGTCCGGGCTCGACGCATTGCTACGACATTGTCGACCATAACGAGATCAATCCGGAACTTGGAGGCATCGAAGCGCTGCGGCGGTTGATGGCGGCGCTGCGCGCGCAGAATATGGGGCTGCTGCTGGACATCGTGCCCAACCATATGGGGGTGGGCGGTGCCGACAATGCCTGGTGGCTGGACGTTCTGGAATGGGGTCAGGCCAGCCGCTATGCGGAATTTTTCGATATCGACTGGAATCCGCCCGACACTTCGCTAACACGTAAGCTGTTGGCTCCCTTCCTCGGGGCGGCCTATGGCGAAGAGTTGGACTCCGGCGCGCTGCGCTTGAAATGCGGGGAGACCGGCCGGCTCTATATCGAATATCACGAACATTGTTTCCCGATTTCCCCGCGCAGCGCCGCCTTGGTGCTGCATGGCGAACCCGCCTGCAAGGCCGTCTCTCTTGCTTTTGCCGAGGCGGCGAAACGGCCTGGCAGCCACCTTGCCTACGGACTGGCCGCCGAGGCCAAAGCCATGCTGGCGGCATTCGCCAAAACCAAGGAGGGTGGGGAAGCCGTCCAGAAATCTCTTGCCCGGTTCGATCCGGCGCAAGAAGATGGACGCCGCCGCCTGCACGAGTTGCTGCAGCGCCAGCATTACCGCCTCGCCTGGTGGCGCGCCGCGGCGGACGAAATCAATTGGCGGCGCTTTTTCGACATCAACAGCTTGGCCGGCATCCGGGTCGAACACCCGCGCGTGTTCGACGCCACCCATGGGTTTCTGCTCGGCCTCTATGCCGAGGGGCTGATCGACGGTGTGCGCGTCGACCATATTGACGGGCTTGCCGACCCGCGCGGCTATGCCCGCAAGCTGCGCCGGGCGATGGAGAGCGCGGGCCAAAAACGCCCGCCCGAGGCGGCGAAGGGACCGCCTTATATTGTGGTGGAGAAGATTCTGAATGGCCGCGAGCGGCTCGATCCCGATTGGCGGACCGACGGCACGACTGGCTACGACTTCATGGACCAGGTTTCGGCCGTGCTGCACGACCCGGCGGGTGAAGCCCCGCTCTCGGCGCTCTGGACCGATATCACCGGCCGCACGGCGGATTTCGCGCAGGAGGAGGAGGCGGCGCGGCGGCAAATTCTGCGCGACAATCTCGCGAGCGAATTGCACGCCACGGCCGCCGCCCTGCACCGTATCGCCCGGCGCGATCTCGCCACGCGCGATTACACGCTCACCGGCATCCGCCGGGGCCTGACCGAAATCCTCGCGCATTTCCCCGTCTATCGCATCTATGCCGGCCAAGCCGGGGCGAGCGAGACCGACATGCACGTGATGGACCGGGCATTGGCCGGCGCGCGGAAGAATTTCCGCACGGCTGACACGCGCATTCTCGACCTGCTGCGCCGCTGGCTGATGGAGGAAGCGCCCCGGCTGCTGCCGCCCGGCCCGCGCCGGGCCGAGCGGCTGCGCAGCATGGTGCGTTTCCAGCAATTGTCCGCGCCGGTGGCCGCGAAAGCGGTGGAGGATACCGCCTTCTACCGCTTTGGCCGGCTGCTGTCGCGCAACGAGGTGGGGTCGTATCCCGGCCAATTCGCGCTCAGCCCCGCGGGCTTCCATGCCATCATGCTGGAGCGCGCGAAAAAATTCCCCGGCGCGCTGCTCGCCACCGCGACGCACGACCATAAACGCGGCGAGGACACGCGCGCCCGCCTTGCGGTGCTGTCGGAAATTCCCGAGGCGTGGGCCACCGCCATCACACGCTGGATGCGGCTCAACGCCATCGTCCGCCAGGAGGCGGGGCCAAGCCCGGCGGATGAGCTGATGTTGTACCAGACGCTGGTTGCCGCCTGGCCATTGGGCCTTACGGCTCAGGACGGCGCGGGGCTTGAGGCCTTTACCCAACGCGTCGGCGGCTGGCTCGAAAAAGCCATACGCGAGGCGAAACTGGTCTCGGAATGGGCCGCGCCGAACGAGGAATATGAGGCCGCCTCCAAGAACTTCCTCGCCGCGACGCTGGACCCGTCACGTCCGGTATTGGGCGAGATCGTCGGTTTTGCGGAACGGCTGGGGGCTGCCGGCGCGCTCAACGGCCTGGCGCAAACGGTGCTGCGCCTGACCGCGCCCGGCGTGCCGGATCTCTACCAGGGGGCGGAATTTTGGGACCAGAGCCTGGTCGATCCGGACAATCGCCGGCCTGTGGATTTTGCCGCGCGCCAGGCGGCCTTGCGGCAAGGCATCCCCCCGGCGGAACTGCTGAAGACCTGGGCGAGCGGCGCGGTGAAACAGGCGGTGATGGCCCGCACCTTGGCGTTACGCCGGGAATGGCCAAGCCTGTTCGCCACAGGCGGCTATGCGAAACTGGAAGCCGAAGGCGCGTTCGCCCCGCACATTCTCGCCTTCACCCGCAGCGAGGGCGAAAGGCGGATTGTCGTCGCCGTGACCCGGCTTGCGGCGAAATTTCTGGAGGATGCGCCCGTGCTGCCGGCGGCGGCCTGGGGCGATACCGCGCTCACACTGCCCGGCGCGCTGTGGACGGATATTTTTAGCGGCATGGCCGTGACCGGGCCGAGGGTTGAAGCAAAAGCGCTTTTTGCCGATTTGCCGATTGCCCTGCTGAAATCGGCATGAGGGACCGCTTTTTGAAAAAAGCGGCGCCGTAAGCGAAGGAAGAGACTTCTTTTTGTGAACAAAAAGAAGCAAAAAAACTTTATTGGTGCTGGGCCATGGGCGTTGGCGCTGACAACGCCCATGGCCCAGCATCCCCAAAAGCGTTCGGCTGACAGCACCATTGCCCGCGCGGTTCTTCCCCGTTTTTCACAACATTTTACATGCCAAACAGCTGCGGCGAACTTAGAGTCGCGGGAGTTGAGCGGTGCGGCGTAGCGCCCTCCCAACCTCCTTCGGCAGGACTGCATGGCACACGGTTTCACCGAGTCTCCCTGGTACGATCTTCTCTCCTCCGCCGAGCCGGACGACGACACGGCCGCCACCAGCCCCAAGCGCGCCGCACCGGTATTTTCCTCATCCTCACCGAATGTCCGCCCGCATCCCAAACCGGAAGC
>DATJHR010000072.1:0-10526 GCA_035493735.1 Acidocella sp. | reverse complement strand
ACATTCGCCTGGGCGGCCCGGTGGCTTATGACGGCGTGCCTCATCCGCGCCCCTGGTTCGGTGACGGCGCGCGGCCGGACGCCGCAGCGCTGCGCCAGGGCCTTCACGTCTATAAGCGCGCCTGTGGTCTGTTCTGGCTGCTGCTGGCGGCGGGAGGCCTCGCATGGCGGCACTGATGATCCAGGGCTGCGGCTCGGATGTCGGCAAATCCACTTTGGTGGCCGGGCTGTGCCGCCTGTTCACCAACCGTGGTTTGGTGGTGCGGCCCTTCAAGTCGCAGAACATGTCCAACAACGCGGCGGTCACCGCCGATGGCGGGGAGATCGGCCGCGCCCAGGCGCTGCAGGCGCTGGCCTGCCGCACCACGCCCAGCGTGCACATGAATCCCGTGCTGCTGAAACCGCAAAGCGAGACCGGCGCGCAGCTCGTCGTGCGCGGCCGCATGGAAGGCTCCCGCAGCGCTGCCGGTTACCAGCAGCGCAAGGCCGAACTGCTCGATGTCTGCCTGGAGAGTTTCCGCCACCTGGAAGCCGAATGCGACCTCGTTCTGGTCGAAGGCGCCGGCAGCCCGGCCGAGACCAATCTGCGGCGCGGCGACATCGCCAATATGGGCTTCGCCCGCGCCGCCAATGTCCCCGTGGTGCTCACCGGCGATATCGACCGCGGGCATGTCATCGCCGCCCTGGTCGGCGCACATGCGGTGCTGGATGAGGAAGACCGCGCGATGATCAAGGGCTTTCTGATCAACAAATTCCGCGGCGACCCGGCTTTGTTCGCCGCCGGCCGTGCCGAGATCACGCGCCGCACCGGCTGGCAGGATTTCGGCATGGCCCCGCACCTCGCCGCCGCCCGCCGCCTTCCCGCTGAGGACGCGGTGGTGCTGGACCGCCCCCGCGCCGCCTCCGGCGGACGGATCAGCATCGTCGTGCCGCGCCTTTCGCGCATCGCCAATTTTGACGATTTCGATCCGCTGCAGCATGAGCCCGGCGTGGCGGTCCGCTTCATCCCGCCCGGCACCGCCTTGCCGGGCGATGCCGACCTCATCATCCTGCCCGGCAGCAAAGCCACCCTCGCCGACCTCGCCATGCTGCGCCACCAAGGCTGGGACATCGACATCGCCGCCCATGTCCGCCGCGGCGGGCGGGTGCTCGGCCTGTGCGGCGGCTACCAGATGCTGGGGCGGCGCATCGCCGATCCTGACGGTATTGAGGGCCCGCCGGGCGAAGCCACGGGGCTCGGCCTGCTCAATGTCGAAACCACGCTCACCGGCACCAAGGTCCTCACCGCGACCACCGGCCGCCTCGCCGCCGCTAACGCCGCGTTCGAAGGCTATGAAATCCATATCGGCCGCACGCGCGGGCCGGACACGGCGCGCCCCTTCCTGTACACAGAAGCCGGGCCGCAAGGTGCGATGTCGGCCAATGGCCAGATCGCCGGCTGCTATGTCCATGGCCTGTTCCAGCAGGGCACCGCGCGTGCGGCACTTCTGGAAAGCTTAGGCGCCGCCTCAACCCTCACCAATCATGGCACGATCGTCGAGACGGCTCTCGACGAAATCGCCGCCGTGCTGGCCGAACGGCTCGACATTCCGGGCCTCGCCGCAACCGCCGGCCTGCCGGCACATTTGTTGGAAAAATGCGCATGACACCGCCTTACACGCTCCCGGCTTTGGACCGAGCCCTCGAACCCGCTTTGCGGCAAAAGCTCGACGGGCTTGCCAAGCCCCCCGGCTCGCTCGGGCGCATGGAGGCCCTGGCTTTGCAGCTCGGCCTGATCCAGCAGCGTCTCGACCCCAAGGTGGAACGCGCCATTTTGTTCGTCTTCGCTGGCGATCACGGCCTCACGCAGGAGGGCGTCTCCAGCTATCCCGCCAGCGTCACCGTCGCCATGGTGCAAAGCTTTCTGGCGCGCCGCGCCAGCGCGAATGCCTTCGCCCACGCCGCGGATGCCGAAGTGCGGGTGGTCGATGCCGGCGTAAACGCCGAATTGGCGCCGCATCCCGCTCTGTTGAACGTGAAAGTTGCCTCCGGCACGGCCAATGCGGCGCGCGAACCGGCCATGACCAAGGCCCAATGCGAAACCGCGCTGGCGCGCGGCGCCAAGATCGCCATGGATGCCGCGGCCGAAGGGTTTGACGTCATCGCCCTGGGCGAAATGGGCATCGGTAACACCTCGTCAGCTTCATTGATCATGCACCGCCTCGCCCCCGCCCCGCTCGAAGCCTGCGTCGGTCTCGGCACCGGGCATGACGAAGCCGGCCTCGCCCGCAAGCAGGCGGCACTGGCGCGCGCCGCCGCCCGCACCGACGCCGCCGACCCGCTTTCCGTGCTGGCCGAGTTCGGCGGCTTCGAAATCGCCATGATGACCGGCGCGATCCTCGGCGCGGCGCAGGTGAGCCGGCCCGTCATCGTCGATGGTTTCATCGCCAGTGCCGCGGCGCTCGCCGCCATCCGCCTGGCCCCGGAAGTTTTCCCCTATTGCGTGTTCGCCCATTGCTCGGCCGAGGCCGGCCACCGGTTGATGCTTGACGCCATGGGGGCAACGCCGCTGCTGGATCTCGGCCTGCGCCTGGGCGAAGGCACGGGCGGCCTGCTATGCGTGCCGCTGCTGCGCGCCGCCGCCCGCATCCTCACCGACGTCGTCAGCCTGGAAGATGTCTTGGCCGGCAAGGTAAGCGCGTAGGAAGGCTTCTTTTTGTGAACAAAAAGAAGCAAAAAAACTTTATTAATCTGGGCCGTGCTGGTTTCACCGCCGCAGGCCCAGTTTCACAAAAGTTTTTGCGCCGCTTTTTTCAAAAAGCGGCCACTTCCCTTTCGCTGCTGCTCTGCGCCCTGCAGTTCCTCACCCGCCTGCCGGTGCCGGCCCAACAGGGTTTCAGCGCGGACTGGATCAACCGCAGCGCCCGCTATTTTCCGCTCGTGGGCCAGCTCGTCGGTCTGGTCGCGGCTTTGGTCCTGCTGTTGGCCGCGCAGCTCTGGTCACCACTCGTCGCCGGCCTACTAGCGCTGCTGACCGCCATGCTGATCACCGGCGCGCTGCATGAGGACGGGCTCGCCGACACCGCCGATGGCCTCGGCGGCGGCCGCGACGCCGCGCACCGGCTGGCAATCATGAAAGACAGCCGGATCGGCACCTATGGCGTGCTTGCGCTGGCATTTTCCACGGCCCTGAAACTGGTCAGCCTCGCCAGCCTCTCACCCTGGGCGGCGGCCTGCAGCCTGGTCGCCGCCCATGGCGTGGCGCGGGCTGCCACGGTGACGGTGATGCACGCGCTGCCTTATGCCGGCGATGAGACCACAGCGAAAATCAACATCCGGACCAAGCCTCCGCGCCGGAGCGAGGTCTTCGTCGCGCTGGCCCTCTGCGCCTGGCCGCTTTTGCTTCTGAATGGCGCACACGCGCTCCTTGGCCTTATGATCTGCGCCGTCCTCACCATCGTAATGGCGCTGACCGCACGCCGCCTGATCGGCGGCCAGCGCGGCGACATTCTCGGCGCCGTCGAGCAGCTCTGCGAAGCGGGTTTCCTGCTCGGCTGCGCGGCCCATATTGGAATGGCCTGATGAAACTAATCATCTGCCCACTTGCGGAACTCGAAACGGCGCTCGCAGCGAAGCCTTCCCATGCGCTGAGCGTGATCTCTCCCGATGCAGAGGCGCCGGACATCAAAGCGGCCCACCGTTTGGTCCTGCGCTTCCACGATATCCCTGGTCCTCAAGAAGGGCTGACCCACGCCAGAATTGCGGACATCGAAACCCTCATCACCTTCGCGCGCACCTGGCGCGGCCCCGCGCCTCTGCTCACGCATTGCTGGGCCGGCATCAGCCGCTCCACCGCATCGGCCTATATCATCGCCTGCCTGCACAACCCGCCCGGCACCGAGCGGGACCTGGCACAGCTTCTCCGCCGCGCCGCCCCCGAGGCCACACCGAACCGGCTGATGATCACGCTGGCCGACGAAATCCTGCAGCGCGACGGGCGGATGATCCAAGCCATTGCCGAAATCGGGCGCGGCCGCGAGGCGGCGTGCGGCGTGATGTTCACCTTTGATGTGGGGAGAAAGGAAGGGCTTCTTTTTTGAAAAAAAGAAGCAAAAAACTTTTTTAAACTTGGGCCGCGCTGGTTTCCGCGCCCCCGGCCCAGTTTCAAAAAAGTTTTTGCGCCGCTTTTTTCAAAAAGCGGCTTCTTACTTCCCTACCTTTCAACCAACAGCTCTTCGAGCGTTTGCCGATGCTCCCACCCCACCCGCTCCAATTCCGGGACGGTATTGGTTTCCGCAGGCCGGCCGAGGCACAGATAAGCGACCAAGCGCCAGCCTTCGGGCACGTTCAGGGATTTAGCGAGCGCGTCCGGGTCGAGGATCGACACCCAGCCCATGCCGATGCCTTTGGCGCGCGCGGCCAGCCACAGCGTGTGCACCGCGGTGACGACGGAATATTCCAACATCTCGGGCATGGTACGCCGGCCGAGGCCGCGCCCGGTCGGGCTTGCGCCGTCGCAGAACACGGCGAGTTGCACCGGCGCCTGGTCCAGCCCGGCGAGTTTCAGCCGCGCATAAAGTGCGGCATCCTCGCCCTGATAGCCGCTGAGTGCTGCTTGATTGCAGCGCTCGAAATTCTCCCGCACGGCAGCCCGCGCGGCGGCGCTGCGGATGCGCATGAAGCGCCAGGGCTGGCTCAAGCCGACAGACGGGGCGAGCTGCGCCAGCCGCAGCAGCTCCAACAGCTCGGTCTCGGGGATCTCGTCGGTGCGGAAATGGCGGACATCGCGCCGCCAGCGCAGCAGCTCTGTCAGCAGGGAGAAGAAGCCCGGCGCGGTAAAATTTGGTTCCATCCTATCCTCGCTCTGCTGGTTCCTGGCGGGCAATGGCATGAAAGAACGCCCCGCTCACCAGGCCGCGTTTGCCGCCCGCTTGGGGAAGCGGCGTTCCCGCCGCGTCGCGCAACGCAGCCAATGGCGCATCCGTGCCGGGCGAGACCACGGACGCATAGTGAAACTCATGCCCCCTGATGCAAGTGCCGGCCGGCCCCAAGGGGCTATCCACCAGCATCGCCGCCTGACGATAGCCAAGATTCATCCGCCGTTTCGCGAAACTGGTTTCATGGCTCAAAAGGCCGGTCATGGCGTGCCACTGCCCATCCGCGCTTTGCAGATTGGCGCCCAGCACCATGTAGCCGCCGCATTCCCCGTGGACCGGCCGCGCCGCGGCGAATTCAGCCAGTCCGGCCTTGAACCGGCGCGCCGCCGCGAGCGCACCCGCATGCAGTTCCGGATAGCCACCCGGCAGCCAGCAGCTGTCGCAATCCGGCGGCGGCGCTTCGTCGGCGAGCGGGGAGAAGAAGACCATCTCACTGCCCGCGCGGCGCCAGCCTTCCAGCACATGGGCATAGAGGAAGCTGAAAGCGGCATCGCGCGCGATGGCGATGCGCTGCCCCGGCGGCGTCAATAATCCTGGTCCGCCGCCCCCTTCCGGTCCCGCCAGCGGTTTCGCCAATGCGAAAATGCCCGGCACATCCAGGGAGTCTTCAGCGAGATCGGCCAACCGGTCGAGGTGAAGGCGCAGGTCCGGATGCTCCAACGCCTGCACCAGGCCGAGATGGCGCTCCGGCACGGAAATCGTCTCGTCACGCTTGATCGCGCCGAAAATCTTGATGCCGACGGCCTGCATCGCGGCAGCGACGCCGTCGCGATGCCGCTCGCTCGCCACGCGGTTCAGCACCACGCCGGCAATCTCCACGCCCGGCTGGTGCAGCGCAAAGCCGCGCGCCACCGCCGCCGCACTCTGGGAATGGCCGGACACGTCGAGGATCAGCACCACCGGCAGGCCGAACCGCGCCGCGAGATCCGCCCCCGCGCCGGTGTGCCCCTCTGGCCCGGCCACGCCGTCGAACAGCCCCATCGAGGACTCGATGACCAGAAGATCGGCAGCCGCCGCGGCATAATCCGCGACCATGCCGAGTTGCGCGGGCGCCATTGCCCAGCTGTCGAGATTATGGCTCGGCCATCCGGTCGCCACTTCATGAAAGGCCGGGTCGATGTAATCCGGACCGGATTTCGCCGCACGGATGGCAAGCCCGCGCCGCCGCGCCGCCGCCAGCAGCGCCAGCGTCAGCGTGGTTTTGCCGCTGCCTGAGCGCGGCGCGCCGATGATCAGGCCGCGCGCGCTCATACGGCCGCTCCGGCGCGGTGACGCGCGCCGCCGCGCTGCCTATACTCGGCGCCATGGAGCCTACACCGAAGCTGCGCCATGGCTGGACCACCGGCGCCTGCGCCACGGCCGCCGCCAAGGCGGCTTACGCGGCCCTGCTCACCGGCAATTTTCCCGACCCGGTCGAGATCCTTCTCCCCGGCGGCCAGAATGTGGCGTTCGCGCTGGCCGAATGGGACCTGAAAGAAACCTACGCCACAGCCGGCGTGATCAAGGATGCGGGGGACGACCCCGATGTGACCCATGGCGCGCTGGTGCGCGTGCGGGTGAGCCGAGGCGCAGCCGGAACGGGCCTCAGTTTTCGCGCCGGCCCCGGTGTCGGCACCGTCACCCGGCCCGGCCTCGCCATCCCCGCCGGGGAGCCCGCCATCAACCCGGTGCCACGGCAGATGATCCGCGCCGCCCTCGAAGAGCTCGACGCGCAGCATCAGGCGCCGGGCGATGTGGTGGTGGAAATCTCCATCCCCGGCGGCGACGTTCTCGCCCAACGCACCTTGAACGGGCGGCTCGGCATCATTGGCGGCCTGTCGATCCTCGGCACCACCGGCATCGTGGTGCCGTTTTCCTGCTCGGCCTGGATTCATTCGATCCATCGCGGCATCGATGTCGCACGCGCCACCGGCATCACGCATCTCGCCGGCGCCACCGGCAACAGCTCCGAAAAAGCGATCCGCGCCTTGCACGACCTGCCCGAGACGGCGCTGATCGACATGGGCGATTTTGTCGGCGGTATGCTGAAATATCTGAAATCCCACCCGGTGCCGCGCGTGACCATCGCCGGTGGCGTGGCGAAAATGACCAAGCTGGCGCAGGGACGCCTCGATCTGCACTCCAAGCGCGGCGAGGTTGATCTGTCTGTCCTCGCCGACTTGGCGGAGCGGCTCGGATGCGGTGCGGACATTGCGGCGGAGATCGCCCAGGCCAACACCACCGCCCAGGCCTTCGAGCTGGCGCAAGCCACGGGGGCGCGGCTGGGCGATGCCATCGCCGCGCAAGCCTGGCAAACCGCGGCGCCGTTGCTGGAAGGCACCGAAACGGCTCTGGAAATCGTCCTGTTCGACCGGACCGGACAACTGGTCGGCCGTGCGCCGTTTGCGCCGGTCGGGACTCATGCGCGGAACCGCCGCGTATAATCAGGATTATAGAGCGCGCTTTCCCTGAAATCCTCCGGCGCCAGCGCCCTTCCCACCAGGATCAAAGCGGTGCGCTCCACGCCCAGCCCCTCGAGGCGGCGGCAAATATCGCCCAGCGTGCCCTGCACAATTTGCTCATCCGGCCAGCTGACGCGGACCATCACCGCCACCGGGCAATCCGCGCCGTAAAATGGCTCCAGCGTGGCGACGATTTCGCTTAAGCGATGGATCGCCAGATGAATCGCCAGCGTCGCGCCCGTGGCGGCGAAGGCGGCGAGATTTTCCTTCGGTGGCATCGCCGAGGCGCGGCCGGAAAGGCGGGTCAGCACCACGCTCTGCGCCAGTTCCGGCACGGTCAGTTCGCGCCCCAGCGCCGCGGCCGCGGCGCCGAAGGCGGGCACGCCGGGGGTCAACGTATAGTCAATGCCGTGGCGTTGCAGCCGGCGGACCTGTTCGGCAACGGCGCTATAAATCGACAGATCGCCGGAATGCAGCCGGGCGACATCCTGCCCCAGACCCTCGGCGCGCAAAAATTCCGCCTCGATCTGGTCGAGATCGAGCGAGGCGGTGTCGATGAGCCGCGCGCCGGGCGGGCAATAAGCCAACAGCTCCGCCGGCATGATCGAGCCGGCATAGAGACAGACCGGGCAACGCTGCAGCAAATCGCGCCCGCGCACGGTGATCAGATCCGCCGCCCCGGGCCCCGCGCCAATGAAATGAACCGTCACGGCAAATCTCCCGCAATGGCGCAGGTCACATTCCCCTGCGCAAGCCGCGCCACCAGCAGATGGCTGTTCTCCCCGGCCGCGACCAGGGCACAGGCTTCCGCGACGCTGGCCAATCCCAATTTTTTTGCCGCCACCGGTGACTGCGTGGCGCAACGCGCCTGTGCGGCCGCCAGCATTTCACGATCGAGCAGCCGCACAGGCAGGCGCAACGCCTGAGCCGCCTCATGCAGCGCCGCCGCATCGCCCTTGAAATCCGGCGCGGCCAAAGATTCAGCCATGCGCCCGGCCTCGCCTTCCGCCCGCCGCACCAGCGCCACGATCTCCGCCGCCGAGGCGTTTGAAGAGAATCCGATCCCGGCCACGATCATGGCTTGGTCGCCGCCCACTGCGTGACCGTCAGCGCCGGGCGGAAACCGTGCAGGCTGCCGATGGCATCCAACCGTTCCACCGAGAGGCGCGTCAGCGTGCCGCCGAATTTTTCCCGCGCGGCGAACAAGGCGGCCTCGGTCTTGATCACCACCGCATTCGCCACCAAACGCCCGCCCGGCCGCAAAGCGTGCCAGGCCGTGTCGATCACGCCGGGCAAATGCGCACCGCCGCCCAGAAACACCGCATCGGGCGTTGGCAGGCCGGCGCAGGCTTCCGGCGCGCGCCCCGCCACCACATGCAACCCCGGCACGCCCAGCGCCGCCGCATTGCGGGCGATGCGCGCGGCGCGGACCGCATCACGCTCGATCCCGTAGGCCATGTTGTCCGGATGCCGCAGCATCCATTCGATCGCCACCGATCCCGAGCCGCAGCCGATATCCCACAGCACCTCGCCGGCACGAGGCGCCAGGGCCGCGAGGGTGACGGCACGGACCTCCCGCTTGGTGAGTTGCCCGTCATGCTCGAACATGTCGTCCGGCAGCCCCGTTGTGAGCGGGATGATCCGCGCATCGGCGTCGGCGACCAGTTCCATGGCCAGCAGATTGAGCGGGCCACAGTCTTCGATATTCTGAAGGTCATCAGCAGTCATCGAGCGGGTGCGCTCACGCGGACCACCCAGCGCCTCCATCACATGCAGCACCGAGCGGCCGAAACCGTGCTCGCACAGATAGGCCGCGACGGCGGCCGGCGTGGTTGCATCCGCCGACAAAGCCAGCACCCGCCGGCCGGGCTGCAACAACGGCGCCAGGCGCGCCAAGGGCCGGCCGCAGAAGGAAATCGTCGCGGTCTGGCGCATCGGCCATCCCAGGCGCGACAGGGCCAGGGAAAAGGACGAGGGGGCGGGCAAAGAGAGAAATTCTTCGGCCGGCATAACACCCGCCAGCATCGTGCCCACACCATCGCAAAACGGATCGCCCGAGGCCAGCACCACCACGGGCCGGGGGCACTGCGCGAGAATGGTTTCCATCGCCCCGGCCATGGGGCTCGGCCAGGGCATCTGCCGGCCCGTGATCAAAGGGGCGGCCAGGGCCAGATGCCGCTTGCCGCCGACTACCAGTTCCGCCGCCTGCAGCAAGCTCTGCGCCGCCGGGCTCAGCCCCTCGACACCGTCTTCGCCGATGCCCAATATGCTCAGCCACCGCCCTGGCGGCATGTTCTTCTGACCGGTCCCCTTATCCATGCCACAACTCAAATTTTTGGTCCTCGGCGGCACCTCGGACGCCTCCGCCCTCGCCGGTCTTCTGGCGGACGATCCACGCTTCGACGCGACATTGTCGCTTGCCGGTCTCACCAAGGCGCCGGTCCTGCCGGCAATTCCCTGCCGCATCGGCGGTTTCGGCGGCGCTGCGGGCCTCGCGCGCTATCTGCAAGACAACGCCATTCAGGCTTTGGTGGTGGCGACGCATCCTTTCGCCGCGCAGATCCGGCAGAACGCCGTGGCAGCGGCGCGGGCGACCGGAACGCCCCTGTTGCTGATCGAGCGCCCGGCCTGGGACAGCCAAGCCGGGGATCGCTGGATTGAGGTGGCGGACATGCACCAAGCCGCGGCCGCCCTGGGCCCCACCGCGCGCCGCGTGCTGCTGACCATCGGCCGCAAAGACCTCGCGCCCTTCGCCGCTGCGCCCTGGCATGGCTACGTGATCCGCAGCGTCGATGCGCCACCGCCCGAACTGCTGCCGCCAGCTGCGAAAATCATCACCGCGCGAGGGCCGTTCACGCTGGAGGACGACCGGCTCATGCTCCACGAGGAGCGTATCGAGGTAATCGTCACGAAGAATTCCGGCGGCACGGCAACACAGTCCAAGCTGATCGCCGCGCGGGAACTTGGGCTTCCGGTGATCATGGTCGCGCGCCCACCTTGGCCGGATGTCAGCGGGCTGGAGGCCACGCGTGTGAGCGATGCGGCAGGCGCGCTCCGCTGGCTCGCCGCGCGTCACGAAGACGCCTCCTCCGCGAAACGCGGCGTATAGACCCAGGGGCGCTGGCCCGGCCGCGCGATCAGCCGCGTCGCCGCGCTGCCGACCATCACCA
>DATJHR010000071.1:0-20714 GCA_035493735.1 Acidocella sp. | reverse complement strand
AAGCAGCTCACCTCCATCTTGCGCCAGACCCATAATGTCTGTGAGGAACATGGCGATGTCGCCACCGCGAGCCTGCTTGAAGTCTGGATCGATGAGACCGAACGCCGCACCTGGTTCCTCTTCGAGGCAACCCGCGGCCATTTTGGCCAGAACGGATAGTACGCGGATCTGCTCTCCGTAGCGCTTTATGCGGTGCCGACGCATAATCTGACTCCGTGCGGTCTGTCTGCTGCTTAATGTGGCTATCATCATCGGCGGGGGCCTGCGGCCATCCCCGTCGCGGGCGTGTGCGCCTGCTCCGCAGAGATGTCGGCAAGTTATTAAGGCACCTGATTAAAAACGAGACATTTTTGCTGGCGATTTCGTGGCACTTTCTGGCCCTCATAACCAGCAAGGCGGAGTGGCATGCGGCTTGCTTACAATGATCCGGCGGCCTGTCTGTCTCTGGCGGTCAGCCCGTGCGTGAGTTGTAAGGAAAGTTAATGCTGAGAGTTTTCATTGGGCTTGGAGTGCCGTTCATCGCCGTCGTGGCGATGCTTCCTTTGGTGAATGAGGTAAGTTTTACCCTTTTCAACATCCCCTTCCTGTATTTGTGGATGTTTGCCTGGTTTATCCTGACTTCCGTCTGCCTCGGCCTCTGCTGGCTGTGCTTCGACCGGCACCGGCCGGAATACTGAGGAGCATTCCCTATGGCAGCAACGGTTGTCTTCGCGATCCTCATCGCCGCTTCGCTCGTGCTCGCCGTTATGGCGAAAAAGGGGCACCATTCCACCAATGTCCGCGACTTTTTCATTGCCTCGCGGCAGTTCGGCGGCTTTCTCGTCTTCTTTCTCTCGGTCGGCGAAATCTACAGCATTGCCACCCTCATCGGTTTTTCGGGCATAATCTACGCCAAAGGTGCCGCGGGCATCTGGTATCTCGGCTATTTTATGCTCGCTTCTTCGGTGGCATATTTCCTCAACCCGCTGATCTGGCGCGCGGGCAAGCTCTATGATGCGGTGACCATCGCCGATCTCTTCAAGGGGCATTTTAAAAACCATGCCGGTGCCCGGGTGCTGGAACTCACGGTGACGATCTCCGCCATCACCTTTCTGATCCCCTGGGGGCAACTGCAGTTCGGCGGCCTGCTCGTCGCGCTCAGCGCGCTTGGCTGGCACATCAATACCGCGGTGCTGGTTATTTTTGCGGGCATGCTGGCCTGCCTCTATATTTTTATCGCGGGCATCCGTGCGCCGGCCTATGTGGCGGTTCTGAAAGACGCACTGCTGATCCTGACGGTCGTCGTCACCGGTGGCGCGGCGCTGGCGCACACGCATCTTTCCACCATCTTTCACACAGGCGTGCCGTTGGCCAGCAGCCACATGACCGCGCCGCAACTGCGCTTCTCGATGTCGACCATCGCCTTCCAGGCGCTTGGTTTCTTCATGCTGCCCTTCAACACGCAGAACCTGTTCACGGCAAAATCCGAGCAGACCATCCGCCGCACGCAGATGTTCATGCCGCTTTACATGATGATGTTCCCGTTCCTGGTGGTCGTCGCGTATTACCAGTTGGGCACGCATGAGCATTTGCCCTCCGCGAACGGCGCCTTCATGGCAGCGGCCCTGCAATTGCTGCCGCGCTGGGTGCTCGGCATCGTCGTGGCGGGTGCCGCGCTCACGGGCCTCCTGGTGTTGGCCGGCACGAGCCTTGCCATCGGGCCGCTTGTCTCTCGCAATCTGTTCGGCCATGTGCCGGAGCAGAAACAGCGCGGCGCCGCGCAAGTGGTGATCGTGCTCTATCTGGCGCTGTCGATCCTGCTGACACTGGCCGCACCCTCCTTGCTGACCACGATCCTGAACACCGCCTTCTTCGGCATCACACAGTTCTTCCCCGGGATGGTGGCGATCATGTTCTTCCGCCGCGCCAATCCGTTGGCGATGGCGGCTGGCATCGTCGTGGGGGATGTGCTCTCGGTCGGTCTGTTTGCGCTGAAGGTGCCGACGCATGATTTCAACATCGGCGCCGTCGCCCTGGTGGCTAACGTGGCGATTCTCGTGCTCGGCAGCCTGCTGGCCGGGCGCCGGCAGGTAACGCCGATCGCGCTACGCGGCGCTGCGGCCGTTCCCGCGGCGGGTGACTAGGAAATGTAGAAAGCAGCCGCTTTTTGAAAAAAGCGGCGCAAAAACTTTTGTTCCTCTGGGCCGGCGGCAGCGAAACCAGCACGGCCCAAGTTAACAAAGTTTTTTTGCTTCTTTTTGTTCACAAAAAGAAGCCTTCTCCTTCATTCAGTCGAGCCAGCGGCGGACGGCGTCTTTTAGGAAGGCGGCGTCCGCCGGGTTGGACACCGGGTTACCGGCGCGGTGGCCCCAGACGCTGGGGATCGGCAACAGTTCGGCTTTGGCGAGGTGCGGCATTTCCAGCTCGCTATCGGCGATCCGGAAATACAGGTCGGTCTCGCCCGGCATCAGCAGGACTTTTGCCTTGATCGCCCGCAGCGCCTTGGCGAAATCGCCACCATAGAGGGCGTTGGCGCTGACGTCATTATGGAGCCAGGTGACCAGCTGCGCGTAGCAATCCGCGGCCTGGCGCTTCTGGAACTGGGCTTCCCACTCGTTTTTCAGGAAGGTTTCCAGATCCGGCGCGCCGAAGGCGGTGAGATGCAGACGCTCCCGGTAGAAATCCTGGCTCATGGCCCAGCCGGCATAAATATGGCCGATCGCGTTCAGCGTGCCGACAGGCGGGGCGGAGAAGCGCCCATTGCCGATATGCTCGGGCGCCGCCTCGAACGTGCGCAGCAGGCCGGAGATGAAGACTTTGTTGTGTTCGGCGGTCTTGGCGCTGCTGCAAACGATGATGGCGCGCTCCACCGCATCGGGGAACATCGTGGCCCATTGATAGGCCTGCTGCCCGCCCATCGAGAAGCCATAGATGGCGTGCAGCCGCTCGATGCCGAACTGCTCGAGCAGCAGCCGGCGCTGCGCCGTCACATTGTCCCATTGCGTGACCACCAGCGGATAGTCCGGCGTGTTGCCGGCGCCGGAGGACAAGCCGTTAGAGAACAGGTTGGGGATAATGATGAACCAGCGCGTCGGGTCGAGGATGCCGTCCGGCCCGATCAGCCACTCCATGCTGACATGGTTGGCGCCGTAGCTGCACGGGTAGAGAATCACATTGTCGCGGGCGCCGTTCAGCGTGCCGTAGGATTTCCATACAATTTTGGCGCCGCGCAGCACTTCGCCCGATTGCAGCGGGAAATCACCCAGATGGAATTCACCGCTTTCCGTTGGCCAGTTCATGTTAACAAACTTCCTTTTCAATGACGGCCCCCTCGTGGCGGGGCGATGGGGGCAGGCTTATCATCCAATGCCGTCGGCGGAAAATAAGCAGGCGTGCCCCAGCCCATGCGTTCATGCGTCATTGGCGCCGTGGCGCTGGGCGCCTCGGCGGGGCCGAGCGGCTATGCATGGCTGTGAACCGCCTTGTTGGCTTGCTGGTGGCGCCGCCGCAGGGCATTAAGGTGACAAATTGCTTCGGAGGTCGTTCACTTGTCTCTGTTCAAGCTTGCCCAACACCCCGTTAAAGCCCCGCAGGTGGGTCAAGCCAGCCGGCTTAAAATGCGTATGTAAAAATTTTGAGAATAGTCTTAAGTGCGTCGCCATCCTAAGCAGTTGTAAATCCAGAGAGCTTCATGAAATTACTCAACTCGTTTATTGCCATCGGCGCCTTCAGCGTGGCCGGACTGGGCCCTGCGATGGCGCAAGGTGAACCAGGCTTCCCCTCCGGCATTTGGACGATCCAGGACGAAAACGCCTCAATCAGCACGGCGCAGCCGACGGATCGCAATTACGTCAACGGCTTTAATCTCAATTGGACATCGAATCCCGGTGCGGTGCCGGGATTTGTCTCCAATCTCGGTCATGCAATCTGGGGCAATGGCACGCAGCGCATCAGCCTCGGCATCATGCAGCAAATCTATACGCCGACCGATACGGCGGCGATCAATCCTCCGCTCAATCAGGAGCCCTATGCAGGCTATCTCGTCGCCACGTTCGGCCTGATCCAGGACACGGCCAATACCCGCAACGTCCTGTCAGTTTATGCAGGCGTTATCGGACGTGATGCCGGCGCAGAGATCACGCAGAACGATTTCCATGCCATTATCGGCCAAAAAGGCACGCATGGTTGGGCCTACCAATTGCCGAGCGAGCCGACCTTCAATGCTCAAATGTCGCGCACCTGGCGCTTTCCGCTGGCGAGTTTCGACGGGCTGGAAACCGATGTTCTGCCACAGATCGGCGGTGCCCTCGGCACGGCGCAAATCTACCTCCAACCGGCCGTTACCTTCCGACTCGGTCAAGGGCTGAATAGCGACTTCGGTGCGCCGCTGCTTGCCTCCGGCCCGTCCGGCTCCGACGCTTATCAGCAGACCCGGCCGTTTGTTTGGTATGTCTTCGGCGGCGTGTCATCGCAATTCGTGGCTCATAACGAATTCCTCCAAGGCACCGACTTCTTGGAGAGCCGCTCCGTCGAGCCTTACCGCGTGGTCGGCCAGGCGGATGTGGGCCTCGCCATGATCTGGCACGGCCTGCGGTTCAGCTATACGCAGGTGTTCCAGACCCGGAGCTATTATGGCGAGATTGGCAATCTCCATGAATACGGATCGTTCTCGGTCTCGGGCACGTTCTAGAGCAAAGCAAGGGGAAGGCTTCTTTTTGTGAACAAAAAGAAGCAAAAAAACTTTATTCGTTTGGGCCGTGCTGGTTTCGCTGCCCCCGGCCCAAATTAGCAAAAGTTTTTGCGCCGCTTTTTTCAAAAAGCGGCCGCTTTCCTTGGCCTCACCTTACTTGTCAAATCCGTAAAAGCTCGCCGGGTTCTCGACGAGAATGCGGTTGCGGGTGGCCTCGTCGGGAACCCAGTCGGCGAGGAGGTCGAGCAGGTCGCCGACATTGGGCATGTGCGCCCAGGTCGAGACATTCGGCCAGTCGGAGCCCCAGACGCAACGGTCCGGCGCGGCCGCGACGAGGGCGCGGGCCATAGGGATCGTATCGGTGTAGGGAAAGCCGCCACTGGTCACCCGATAGGCGCCTGATAGTTTCACCCAGGCGCCGTCTTGCACCAGGCCAAGCAGATTTTGGAAACCCGGGTCCTGTACGCCGTTCTTCGCCGGGCGATGGCCCATATGGTCGAAGATCAGCGGCACGCCGAGACCGGAGAGCGCGGTGCCGTATTCGGCCAGCACCGTGGCATCGATGAACAGCTGAAGGTGCCAGCCCATCGCGCGGCAGATCGCGCCATAGCGCTCAATATCCGCCAAAGTGCGGCCGCCAGGGGTCATGACATTGATGCGCAGCCCGACGATGCTGTCTTTGGCGAGCTCTTCGCACTCCCGGCCAGTGATGTCCCGCTCGACGACCGCAACCCCCTTGAGACGCTGCGGATGCGCGCGCAGCGCCTTCAGCATCAATGAATTATCCGTGCCGTGAATGCTGATTTGCACGAGCACGCCACGCGTCATGCCGGTGGCCTCGAGCATGTGCAGATACTGCGCCTCGGTCGCGACCGGTGCGGTGTAGCTCCGATTGGGCGCGAGGATCGTCTCGGGTGGCAGGCCGACAACATGGGCATGGCAGTCCACCGCGCCCTTCGGCACGATGAAGCGGGTCGCGCCGCGCGGCTGCGGATCGGGTCCCGGGCAGGCCGGAGCGGTGCCTGTCTCGAAAGCCAGATGGGCCGGTGCTGCGTTTGTCATGTGGCGGAGAGTTCCTTTCCTTTGGTCTCGGGCAGCAGGATCGCCCCGAGAAACAACAAGCCATAGGCACAGAGGGCGAAGACGGCGATCGCGTTGGCCAGCGACATGGTCGCCGAGAGAGAGCCCACCAGCGTGGGGAAGACCGCACCAAAACCGCGCCCCACATTATAGGCGAAGCCCTGGCCCGATCCGCGCAGGCGCGTCGGGTAAAGCTCGGTGAGGAATGGGCCGAGCCCTGACAGATAGCCCGAGGCAAAGAAGCCAAGGGGGAACCCCAGAAACAGCATCACGCTGTTTGAGAAGTGCAACTGGGTGTAAAGAACCACCAACAGCGAGGCGCAGATCGCGAACAGCATGAACAAGCGGCGTCGGCCGATCCGGTCGGACAGCCAAGCGCCGGCGAGATATCCGCTGGTCGCCCCGGCGATGAGGATGAACAGATAGCCGGTCGAGCCGATGACGGAGAGGCCGCGATCGGTGCGCAGGAAGGTCGGCAACCAGGTCGTCACGGCGTAATAGCCGCCTTGCGCGCCGGTACCCAGGATGCCGGCGAAAATGGTGGTGCGCAGGATGCCGGGGGCAAAAATTTCCCAGATCGCCGGCGGCTTCTCTGCGGCGGCTGCGGCGCGGGTGTGGATCTCCGGCTCGGGCACGCGGCGCTGCAGCAGAAAGATGAAAATCGCCGGGAGCGCGCCCAAGGCGAACATCAGGCGCCAGGCGAGGGCGGGAGGCGCCAACGAGTAGCAGACCAGTTGGAGCAGGACCGCGATGCCCCAGCCCACCCCCCAGCCGGATTGAACCACGCCGACGGCGCGGCCCCGATATTCGGCGCGGACGGTCTCACCCATGAGAACGGCGCCCGCCGCCCATTCGCCGCCGAAGCCGAAGCCGAGCAGCGCGCGCGCCGCAAAAAGCTGGGCGTAATTCTGGGCGAAGGCGCATAGCAGCGTGCAGCCCGCAAACCAGAGGACGGTGAGCTGCAGCGCACGGACGCGGCCGATGCGGTCGGAAAGGAACCCGGTCAACCATCCGCCCACGGCCGAGCAGAGCAAGGTCACGGTAACGGCGAGGCCGGCCAGCCCGCGCTCGACATGCCAGAGCGGCACGATCGTGCCGATGACGAGCGGGTAGATCATGAAATCTGTGGCATCGAGCGTCCAGCCGGTGAAACAGGCCCAAAAAGTGAGCTTTTCGACGCGAGTCATCTCACCGAAGAAAGCGAAGAGACTGGTACTGCCCGCACCCGACGGTGGGCTTTGTCCCTGGCCGTCCCAGCGGGAGACGGTCTGTTCGGTATCCTTCACCTGGCGTTCCTCCCTAAGCGGCGCATTCTGCCGGCGCCTTGTTGCTCGTACCGTTTCAAAAATATTGTTGCAACTCAAAAATGACTAACGCCGCGTCAAAAAAGGGTTGTCTTGATTGCGGTCGAAAGCGTTTTCCCATAAATCATTAAGGCAGCAAGCGGCCGCTTTTTGAAAAAAGCGGCGCAAAAACTTTTTTGAAACTGGGCCTGCGGCGCTGAAACAGCACGGGTCAGAAGTTAGGCGATGAGACCCTTCATTTCATGATAGGGACCGTTCTTGCCCTCGAAACGGATGCCCGGCAGCGGCGGCAGGGGGCCTCGGCGGCCAGGATGCGCGGAATGAAGCGTTCGCGAATCAGCGCCCCCTGGGCCGCTCTTGGGGGTCAAGCCACATCGCTCTCGCGTGGCGCGGTCCTTGGCAGGCGCAGATGAGCCAGTTTGGCGAGATTCTGGTAGACGACACGCTCGATGCCCGGAGGGCGTCCGGAGCCAAGCCAGAGCAGGGTCAGGCTGGCAATATAGATGCCGGCACCGGCCGAGGCCAATGAGGCGAGCAGGCTGATGGGCCGGATGTCGAAAACATCAGCCTGAAGTTTGGTGCGGAGGAGAATGACGCCGGCCGTCATCAACAATGTGCTCACATAGCTGCGCCACGGGCCCATGAGCTGCCGGAGCATGCCAAGCCCGATGAGGTGGCGGGCGATCGTCGCGCAATAGAGACCGACGGCGACTTCGGAGATCACACGCGCGGCGATGATGCCGAAAACCCCGAATTCAATGCCGCCGATGATCAAAATGGGCAATTTCACGCAGAACTCGAAGGCATTCCGGCGGAGAAAATAATGCGCCTGATTCAGGGCCAGCACCATTGGGCCAAGGGGCAGGGCGAAGAGACAAGGGATGATGCTGAGGGCGAGGTAACTCATCATCGGCGCGGCCGGCAGCCAATGCGGGCCGAGCAGGACTTGGATCAGCGGTTTGGCCAGCAAACTCTCGCCGACCAAGGCCGGCAGGCCGACGGTGATGGAGGCGATCGAGGTGAGTTGATAGGCCCGGCGCAAGCGCACGGGATCATGTTTCAGCCCCGAGAGCGAGGCGAGAAGCGGACGAAAAACCGGCTGCAAAAAGGCAAAAAGCGGCATTGACGATAGGTTGTTCGCGGTTGTGAACAGGCCGAGTTCGAGATGGCCGGCGATGCGCCCGAGCAGCATCGTGTCTGATTGCCAGATGACCGAGCGGATGATTTGCGCGAGGCTGGTCCAGCCCAGAAAGCCCGCGAAATAGGGCCATTGCGTCAAACAAAAACGCGGACGGTACGGGGCCAGGACAAACGAAACGGCCGACATTGTCACCGGCGCGGCGACGGTGCCCGCGGCGATGGCCCAATAGCTTTTCGTCGCGATGGCGATGCTGATGGCAATGAGCAGGGCCATCACCTTGCCCGCAAGTTCGATGGCCGAACTGCGCCAGAAACTCATGGCTTTGATGTAGGGGATCAGCCGTGGGCTCTGCACGCCGCGCGTTCCTGGCGACAGGCTGAGCACAGCGATCAGCGGGAAAAGACGCGGGTCATGATAAAAATGCGCGAAGGGCCAGGCAAGCAGCAAGACAATTACCATGACGATCAGGCCGCGAAGCGTGCTGAGCGTGAAAGCGGTGTCGAGATGGCTGCGCTCCAGAACGTCCGCGCGCACAACCACTTCGACGAGCGGGAGTTCAAAAATCGATTCAGCAATGAAAATCAGGCTGGTGGCCAAAGCGACCAGGCCAAAATCGGCCGGCGTCAGCTCATAGGCCAACACCAGAAGCGTTATAAGATCGCCAAAGCGCGTCAACAGCCGCGTCGCAATCAAAAGAAGGGTGGCGGCGGCCGTCTTATGCGTAAGCATTTATCTGAAACATGTGCAGATATTGTGACGTTTTGTCCGTGGGGCCATCGCCTGCAGCGCGGACGTAAGTGCTCATTAGAGGATCAGCCTTTGCGTCCCGGGGCGAGATCGTCTGGGACGCGACGGCTGATTTCCCGCCCCATTGCGCGCGACGGAACCGACTCATGGGCGTATGTCTTTGGGGCGTGTGTCTTTGGATCATCAAGCCTGCCTCCGCGTTTTTATCGCAAGTGCCTCTTCGTTCCAAAAAAGAATTTTTAAAGCAGGCGGGCGTTGAGGCATGAGAGCAGAAATTAAAACGCCCATCCACCACTAAAATGCGAAGTCTGTTCAGTTCGTTAAGCGATTTCAAGAAATTTGTTTGGGTCGCCAGATGTGTATATTTATAAAGAACTTTCTCTTCCTTAATAGATCGCTTAAAATTTTGACCAAACGCGTCTTAATATTTCGACTTGACAATGGTTTATAGACGGGTTTAGTTAACGCTGATTTACCGGACGTCGGCTCGCGTCGGAGTGAACGTGCGAGTGCCAGAGCGCGAATGCCAGAGTTGGGACGCCCAGGGGTTCATGTCCGCTGTCGTACTTGTGTCGGCGAGGGAGAGACCGCAAATGCTGTTGAAGGAAAACGTTCACACCATCCGTGACCTGATTGATCGCCAGGCCGAGGCGCAGCCCGATCAAGGCTTTTTGCTAAGCCCCGAGACCAAGCGCGAGATCACGTTTGGGCAATTGCGGGAACAAGTCCGGCAGCTGTGCGGGCTCTTACAGAAGATGGGGTTGGCGCCCGGCGATAAGATTGCCTTCTTGATGGATAATGGGCTGTTCACGGCGCAGCTTTTTCTGGGAACCATGTATGGGGGATTCGTCACGGTCCCCCTCAATGTGCGGGCCGGCGTGTCGCAATTATCGTACACGCTGGAGAATTGCGACGCGAAGTTCGTGTTCGCGGGGCGCCCTTATGAAGCTCTGCTCAAAGAGGTGCTGGGGCATGTTCATCGGCCGGTTGAAGTGGTGTGGGCCGACGCCGATTCCGGCCCGGCCGTGAGCCAAGCCCCGGCCATGTGTGCCGCGTTGCCGAGACTGCACGCGGACGATGCGGCGATGCTGATGTACACGTCCGGCAGCACCGGGCAACCAAAGGGTCCCATTCACACGCATCGCAGCATTCTTGCCCATGGCCGGAATTCAGTTCAGGCGCACCAACTCACGGCGGCGGACCGGTCGCTCCTGGTCCTTCCGCTTTATCACATCAATGCGGAATGCGTGACCTTGACTCCGACGCTGCTGAGCGGCGGTTCCGTGGTCTTGCCGCACGGATTTACGGTCAGCGAATTTTGGAATTGGATGGATGACTATCGTTGCACCTGGTCGGCCGTGGTGCCGACGATCATTTCACAATTGCTGGATTGGAAGGACCCGAAGGCGGAAAGCCGGGCCGCCGCCTTCGCGCGCATCCGCTTCCTGCGCAGTTCTTCGGCGCCGCTTTCGCCCTCTTTGCACCGGGAATTCATCGACAAGTTCCAATTGCCGTTGATCCAGGCGATGGGCTCCTCCGAAGCGGGCAATGTTTTTTCCAACCCCGTTCCGCCCGGCATCAATAAGATCGGTTCGCCAGGCCTGCCGTGGGGGTTTGAGGCCAGGATCGTCGATCGCGACGGCGCCGAATTGCCCACAGGAGAACCGGGCGAGGTTTGGCTGCGTGGCGATGGGATGATGCAAGGCTATTACAAGGACTCCGCGGCAACCGCGGCGGGGCTGGATGCGGAAGGTTGGCTGCACACCGGCGATCTCGCTTATCGCGACGCCGACGGTTATTTCTTTGTGGTCGGCCGGTCGAAGGAGCTGATCATCAAGGGCGGGGTAAATATTGCGCCCAAACAGATCGACGAAGTTCTCGAGACCCATCCGGCGGTTTTGGAGGCCGCGGCGGTGGGCGTGCCGGACCGCTATGTCGGCGAGGATCTGGTGGCGTTTGCGGTGCTGCGCGATGGGATGCGCTGCGCCGAACTGGAGCTGTTGAGTTTTTGCGAAAGCCAGCTGGGCTATTTCAAAACGCCGACGCGCGTGCATTTCGTCGCCGATTTGCCGAAAGGCCCTTCAGGAAAAGTGCAGCGGTTGCGCCTGGTGGAGGCGGCGGAACGGCTGGCCGGGGCCACCACGCCGCAGCTCAAGGACAAGACCGCCGCAACGGCCATGGCCGAAGAGGCCGCAGGGAATGAAGATGGTTTGCCGCTCGAGCAGATCATCACAGACATCTGGACGGATCTGCTCGCGGCGCCCGAAATCCGCCCTGACAGCAATTTCTTTGCGCTGGGCGGCCAGTCATTACAGGCCATTCAATGCCTCTCTCAGCTGCGTGAACGGACGAAAATATTGCTGTCTCTAGCGGAGTTTTTTGAAAACGCCACGGTCGCGGAATTGGCCGCTCTCGTGCGGCAGCGCTGGGCGCAGCGTCGGAGCCAGGCGAGCGACGGTGGTGATCAAGCGCGTGATGAGTTGCAGCCGATCCCGGTGCGCGATGCCAGCCAGCCATGCCTGTTGAGCCCGGCCCAGGAACGCATCTGGTTCATGGAGCAGGTCAAAGCTGGGGAGCCGGCTTACAACGAGGCCGAAGCCGTTCGCCTCAAAGGCCCGCTCGATGTCGCGGCGCTGGAGCGCGCCTTCAACATCATGATCGAACGACATGAGATTTTGCGGACGACGATCGAGTCCCTGGACGGCAAGCCGACGACGATCATTCATGAGTCCTTTCCACTCCAATTCAAAAAGATCAGCCTGCAGCATCTCGAACCCAGCCGGCGCGAGACCGAATTAGCGCAATTGCTGATCGACGAGCCGCGCTTTCCCTACCGGCTGGAAGCGGAACCGGCGGTGCGCGTGACCATCGTCGAGATGGAGCGCGAAGACCATGCCGTCATACTGATGATGCATCACATTATTTGTGACAGTGGATCATTGGGACTCCTGTGGCGGGAATTGGCCACGTTGTATGAGGCCTGCGTCAAGGGAGAGCCTTCACCTTTGCCGCCTTTGGCGATCCAGTATGGTGATTTTGCCGTCTGGCAGCGGCAACCGCGCCAGCAAGAGAAATTCGCCGAGGATATCGCGTTCTGGAAAGAAAAACTTAACGGCGCGCCGCCGTTGCTGGACCAGCCGACCGATTGGCCGCGGCCGCCGGTCTTTTCGTTTCGGGGCACCAAGCGGCAATTCGCGTTCGACGCGGCACTTGCGGACGATCTGCGCCGCTTGTGCCGGCAGCATCAAACCAGCCTGTTCACGGTATTTGCCGCGGCGCTGAACACCGTCATGCACCGTTATACGGGCCAGGACGATATTTTGATCGGAATTCCGATTGCCGCACGCGAGCGGCCAGAGCTTCGTCCGTTGATTGGGTTTCTGATAGATACTCATGTTTTGCGTACTGATGTCAGTGGCGATCCCACCTTCCGCGAGCTGATGGCTGACGTTCAGGAGAATGTGGCCAAGGTCTACGCCCACCGCTCCGTGCCGTTCGATCAAATCGTTTCCATCCTGCAGCCGGAGCGCAATCTGAGCTACTCGCCGTTGATCCAGGTGCTCTTGAACTGGCGCGATCGCGATGACCAGCCGCAATTCATCGGGCTGCCCGGCTTGAAGACCGAAGCGCTGCTGGCGCAGCCGAAAATTTCCAAATTCGACCTGACTTTGACTTTGACCGATACGGGCAGCGAAATTTATTTGGAGATCGAGTACAACACCGATTTGTTTAACGAAGAGCGCATCGAGCGCTTCGTCGGGCATATGACTGTGATGCTGAACGGCGTGGTTGAGAATGTCGAACAAAGGCTTTCTGAGCTGCCTCTCCTCAGCGCGTCCGAGCGTCATCAGCTGCTCTATGGGTGGAATGCCACGCAGGCCGGGTCTCCGGGCCAACGGTCAGAAAATTACGTCTTGTGATGCTGCCACCGGGATCACGGCGCAAGCCTCCCGTGGCTTGGGCATTGAGGCATGGAACATGACAGGGTGGTTTTTCAATGCTGGTGATCCCATGACGGTTTCGATGCCGACCTCTGCGGACGCACGCTGCGGTGCCGCTGCCATCTCACAGGATCGCCGCATCGTGCTGTATGACACGACCTTGCGTGATGGCGCGCAGATGCAGGGCGTGGATTTCTCGGCCAGTGACAAGCAGGTGATCGCCGCCGAACTCGATCGCCTTGGCATCGATTATGTTGAAGGTGGATGGCCGGGCGCCAATCCCACGGACGACGCATTTTTCGCAGACCCGCCGTCTCTGCGCCGTGCGACGCTTACCGCCTTTGGCATGACCAGGCGGCCGGGGCGCAGCGCCGCCAACGACCCGGGCCTTCGGGCGGTCTTGCATGCGGATACGGCGGCCGTTTGCCTGGTGGGCAAGGCTTCGCATCTGGCGGCGGAACAAGCTTTGGGAATAACGCCGGCGGAAAATCTCGATCTCATCGGTGAGAGCCTGGCTGCGGCCGTGAGAACCGGCCGCGAAGTGCTGTTCGATGCCGAACATTTTTTCGACGGCTACAAGCTCAATCCTGATTACGCATTGTCCTGCTTGCGCCGCGCCCAGCAGGAAGGTGCCTCATGGCTGGTCCTGTGCGACACCAATGGCGGCACGCTGCCCGAGGAGATCTCCTCCATTGTCAGCGCGGTTGTTGCAGCATTGCCGGGGGCGTCCCTCGGCATCCACACCCACAACGACACGGAAACGGCGGTGGCCGGCAGTTTGGCGGCGGTGGCCGCCGGAGCACGGATGGTTCAGGGCACGCTGAACGGGCTGGGAGAACGTTGCGGCAACGCCAACCTCATCTCGCTGATCCCCACGCTGATGCTGAAGCTCGGTTACCATACGGGCGTCAGCGAGGAGGGGCTTTGCCGCCTTACGGAGCTTAGCCGCATGGTGGACGAGCGGTTGAACCGCGTTCCGAATTTTCATGCCGCTTACGTCGGAAAAAATGCCTTTGCCCACAAGGCTGGGCTTCATGCCTCGGCCGTTGCCCGCAACAGCACCACCTATGAACATGTGGCGCCCGAGTGCGTGGGCAATCGCCGTCACGTTGTCATTTCCAACCAAGCAGGGCGCGCGAATCTGCTGAACCGCTTGTCTGAAATCGGTATTGACGTGGCTGCCGATGATGCGCGCCTTCCGGCCTTGCTCGAGATCCTCAAACGGCGCGAATTTGAAGGGTATGTTTATGACGGCGCGGAAGCCAGCTTCGAATTACTGGCCCGCAGCGCGATGGGCGAGAAGCCTGAATTCTACCGCGTTGTGTCGCTCCATGTCAGCGACGACCAGGTCTGGGATGAACAGGGCGTGCTGGCGAGTCTATCGAAGGCCACTGTCAAGGTTGAGCTGCAGGGCGAGACAAGAACGGCCGTTGCTCAGGGGGCGGATGGCTTGACGGCGCTGGATATGGCATTGCGCAACGTCCTGCTGCCCATTTTCCCAGTGCTGCAAGGCATGCGTTCGGTCGATTACCAGGTGCGCGTCTATGCCGCGCGGGAAGCGGCAAAGCCGCCTGTCACCCGGGTCATGATCAACAGCCACGACCTCAACGAGCCTTTGCTCGGGCGCTGGTCCACTGTTGGTGTCTCAACCAATCTCATCGATGCCGGCTACAATGCCCTGCATGACGCCATCACTTATCGGTTGTTTCGGGCTTTATCAGGCTCTGATCTAAAAGCGAGCCTGTCATAACAGGAGCCCTGCATGGACAAAATTGTCAATGATGGCCAGTTTCCCGTGGAAATTCGTCTCGAACGGAACATGTTCTGATATTGAGCGCCCCAGAGAAAAAGAGAAAATCCCGTTGGTGCGGTCGATCGAAGTGATTTCAACGTCGGTAAAATCGAATTGTCGCTTAATGATGGGGTAGAGGCATTTGAATATGGCTTCTTTTGCCGAAAAGATGATGGTTGTGAGGCGCGGATGGTCGTCTGGTGATGTTAGCAAGCGGCTATATTCATCGGACGTGGCGAGAATGGGGGCCAGTTCGAGAGCCGTCTCGCGTGACATGATTTTTTCGACGTCGAGGCCGAGACTTTGCGCCTGTTCCCGCCGTGCGACAGCCGCAAACGCCATGCCCCCGGAATGCGTGATGGATCCCACGAATCCTGGCGGCCATGTCGGGCTGCGGTCCGCGCCGATCGGAATATCGAAATGAGTGGCTCCCAATATTTTGAGCGCTTCGCGGGCACATAAACGCCCGCATATGAATTCGGCCCGTCGGCGCGCAACGGCGTTTTTCAGTTGAGCGGGCAGGGGAATTCCCCATGAGGCGCCATCCTGGTCCGAGACCATCATCCCGCGATGAACGACGAAGTCCGGAAACAAAGGAGGGCGGGTGGTTGATGGCAGGAGAGTCATTGTGGAGATCGCGTCCCTCTGTTGCGCTGTGCCACGCTGCCGGTGCGTTTGGCCAAGTCTGCCGGCTTGCGGCGTCACTATCGATCTACGGGGAGGAAGTGATCAGCCGCCTCCCGATTGCCGTGCAATCACCGCGTTGGCTTCCCGGATCGCGCGACCTTCATCGCCGGTTCGCTCCAGGGCTTCGTTAGCCACCTTCGCCCAAAGCGCTTTCAGCGCCGGGCTGGTTGCCTTGTGCGTATGTTTTTCGGCGTCATCCGGGGTCCAGGGCATTTTTCAGGCCTCCAAAAAATCGCGGGCGAGCAACCGTCGCGTCATATTCGAGAGACGATGAGCATCTTAAGGCTGCTCGCGCCGCTACGAAACCGGAAACATGGCGTCGTCATATGATTTGTCATGTGCCTCCAAGTTTGCAACCCACGGTAGCTCATGTAAACTCGCCTTGTTGGCGGGGTTGAGAGGCCGCTGACACACGATAGTCTGAGGGTCATTTTCCATGGCGTTTGTTGTTACCCCGCTGAAAGCCTTTACTGCGGAAGCACAAGGCCAAAAAAACCGAAAACTATACATGTATCAGGTCGACCCCATGCTCCTTGAGGAGGAGGATGGCTTCAACCTTCGTTATTATGAAGATCCGAAAGTCATCGCGCATATTGAGGCGTTTTGTGAATCCTACATGGCGGACCGTTACGTGCCGCCGATGGTGGTGCGGGCGCTGGCCGATGGCCGGATCGTGGTGATTGAAGGCCATTGCCGGCGCCGTGGCGTGCGGCTGGCGATCGCGCGCGGAGCGAAGATCCCCCTGGTCAGCGTCATTCCCTTCCGGGGCAACGATATCGAACGCGTCGAGGTGATGTTGCGTTCGGCTCAGGGGTTGAAACTGGAGCTTTTGGACATCGCCCGGGGGTACCTACGCCTGCTGCAGATGGGATTTAAGCCCGCCGATATCGCCGCCTCTCAGAGCAAGACTCAGGCCCGTGTCGAGCAGCTCTTGACGCTGGCCACCGCCAGCAACGAAATTCATGATCTGGTGCGCGCCGGTTCGGTTTCGGCGGATATCGCGATCGAGGCGATTCGCACCCATGGCGGCCAGGCGGCCACGATTCTGACCCAGAAGCTGGAAGTCGCCAAGCAGGAGGGGCGCCAGCGGGTCACGAAAACTGCCAGTCGTGGCCATTCGGTCCCCCGCAAGACCGTTGAGGCGGTATTCGCGCGGGTTGAACATGCGATGGCCCGAATGCCCGCCGCGCTGAGGAGGCAAGCCGAGGAACTGCAGGCGCTTCCGGCCGCGGCGCGCGCGAACAAGACGATTGAAGTTGAGGCCAATGTGCTGCTCGGGCTGGTGCAGGCGGCGCAAGAGATCGAGGCGATGAAAGCCAGGCAGGCCAAGGACGCGGCGCGCCGCGAGGCAACGGACGAGAGCCGGATTACTGCAATCGAATCGCGTTGAGAGAAGGGGAAGGCTTCTTTTTGTGAACAAAAAGAAGCAAAAAAACTTTATTGATGCTGGGCTATGGGCGTTGGCGCTGACAACGGCCAGAACGCCCGACTTTCTTCGCTTGAACGGATTGCGCCCATAAAAACAAAGGAGGATTCCATGAAAGCGCTTGTCTATCGTGGACCCGGCCTTAAGGGTCTTGAAGACCGTCCAAAGCCGCAGATCGAGGCGCCCGGCGATGCGCTCGTGAAGATCGTCAAAACAACCATCTGTGGCACTGATCTGCATATTCTCAAGGGCGACGTGCCGAGTTGCGCCCCAGGTCGCGTTCTGGGACATGAAGCTGTCGGGGTGATCGACTCCGTCGGCGACGGCGTCACGGCCTTCCGCCCCGGAGACCGCGTTCTCGTCTCCTGCATCTCTTCCTGCGGGAAATGCGATTATTGCCGCCGTGGCATGTATTCCCATTGCGCGAGCGGCGGCTGGATCCTGGGCAACCAGATCGACGGCACGCAGGCTGAATATGTCCGCACACCGCACGCGGATACCAGCCTTTACCATGTCCCGGAAGGTGCGGACGAAGAAGCCCTTGTGATGTTGAGCGATATTTTGCCGACGGGTTTTGAATGTGGGGTGCTCAACGGCAAGGTGTCTCCGGGGGCAACCGTGGCGATTGTGGGGGCCGGGCCGATTGGGCTTGCTGCCTTGCTCACGGCGCAATTCTATGCGCCGGCCGAGATCATCATGATCGACCTCGACGATAATCGGCTGGGGATCGCCCGGCAGTTTGGCGCCACGCAGACCATCAACAGTGGGGACGGGAAGGCGGCGGAAACCGTGAAGGCGCTGACCGGCGGACGTGGTGCCGATACGGTGATTGAAGCGGTGGGCATTCCGGCCACGTTTGAGCTCTGTCAGGACTTGGTCGCGGCCGGCGGCATCATCGCCAATATCGGCGTTCATGGCCACAAGGTCGATCTCCATCTCGAGCGTCTCTGGTCCCAGAACATCGCGATCACAACGCGGCTGGTCGATACCGTCACAACCCCGATGCTGCTCAAGACCGTGCAGGCCAAGAAACTCGATCCGACGCGCCTGATCACGCACCGGTTCCGGCTCGACCAGATCCTCGAAGCCTACGATACGTTTGCGCGGGCCGCCGCGACACAGGCTTTGAAAGTGATCATCTCGGCCTAGATCGCAGGGCAGGTGTGCCGTGCTGGTTTCAGCGGCACCGGCCCAAAGTCGAAGAAGTTTTTGCGCCGCTTTTTTCAAAAAGCGGCTGCTCCCCCTTTCTTGAACTGGGTCGGTGCCCCCTGGACAAGCCTCCGCCGCGCCCGCACAAGACCGCATCGCCCAAGGCGCGGACGGAGCGCGAAGAATGAGTGAGACCATAACGGATTTTGACGTCGTGATCATTGGGGCCGGCCCGGCTGGCCTCAGCCTTGCCGGCTCGCTCGCGGCACAGGGGCTCGCCATTGCCCTGGTCGAGCGCCTGCCGGGGGCGTCGCTCACCGCGCCGGAATTTGACGGCCGCGAGATCGCCTTAACCCATTCCTCCGTCGATATTCTGCGGGGCCTTGGCGCTTGGGAGCGCATCCCCCAAGACGTGATCGCGCCGCTCCGCGAGGCCCGCGTGCTCGACGGGGCCGGCGGTCACGCGCTGAGCCTCAGCCCGAGTGGCGACGCCGGCGAGCGGCTGGGCCATCTCGTCCCGAATTTTCATATCCGCCGCGCGCTCCATGATGCGGTGCAATCCCGGCCCAATATTCGCCTCTTCACCGAGAGCACCGCAACCGGGATGACGGCCGCTTCCGGCCATGCGACGCTGACCCTGGCCGACGGCGCCCGGCTCACCGCCCGCCTGGTCGTCGCTGCCGATACGCGCTTTTCCGAGATGCGCCGGCGCGTCGGCATTGGGGCTGCCATGCACGATTTCGGGGCGAGCATGCTGGTCTGCCGCATGGCGCACGAGGAACCGCATCATGAGGTTGCGACCGAATGGTTCGGCTATGGCCAGACCATCGCCATGCTGCCGCTGAACGGCGTGGCGGAGATGCCCCACCTCTCATCGCTGGTGCTGACCCTGCCGGCACGCGAGATTGAACGGCTGCGAACTTTGGATGATGCGGCGTTCGGGGCCGAGATCACCCGCCGGTACCAGGGCCGCCTCGGCCCGATGCGCCCCGTCAGCTCACGCCATGTCTATCCTCTGGTCGCGGTCTATGCCCAACGCTTCGTGGCGCCGCGCTTCGCGCTCGTTGGCGATGCGGCCGTCGGCATGCACCCGGTCACCGCCCACGGATTCAATTACGGTCTGCGCGGCCAGCATGTTTTGGCCGGGCTCATCGCCGGGGCCGTCGCGAACAAGGGCGATATCGGTGCGCCGGCCTTGTTGCAGCGCTATGAGCGCGCGCATCGGCTGGCGACCCGGCCGTTTTACCTGGCCACCAACGCCACGGCACGGCTTTATACGGATGACAGCCTGCCCGCGCGCGTGCTGCGCGATGTGGTGCTCCGCATCGGCGCGCGCCTGCCGCCGGTTCGCCACATGATGGTGGCCAAGCTCATGGAAAAGACCACGCCGTCCATCGGGCCAAGCCGCGTGGTCTGAGCCGCCGGCTGGCGGGCACGCTTTTTTCGCTCGCTCATTGGTGGCATAGTTTGGAAATGAATTTTTATTCCCTCTACGCCCAGGGGTTTGCCCGTGTGGCGGCTTGCACCACCGAGACAGCATTGGCGGATCCGGCCCGCAATGCCGACTCCGTGCTGGCTGCCGCGCGCGAGTGCCATCAGCGCGGCGTGGCGGTGGCGGTGTTCCCGGAACTGGCCTTGTCCGGCTACTCGATCGAGGATCTTCTGCTCCAGGACACGGTTCTGGATGCGGTGGAAGAGGCGGTCGCCCGTCTTCTGGAGGCGTCGACGGATTTGTTGCCCGTGCTGGTCGTGGGCGCGCCGCTGCGCCATGCCGGCCGGCTGTACAACACGGCGCTCGTGATTCATCGGGGGCGTATTCTTGGTGTCGTCCCGAAATCCTATCTGCCCACCTACCGGGAGTTTTACGAAGGCCGGCAGATCGCTGCCGGTGATGGGCTCCGGGGAGAGATTTTGGTGGCGGGCCAGGTTGTCCCGTTCGGCAACAATCTGCTTTTCGCCGCCGAGGATGTGCGGGGCCTCGTGCTGCATGTGGAGATCTGCGAGGATTTCTGGGTCCCGGTGCCGCCGAGCGCGCTGGGCGCCCTGGCCGGCGCGACCGTGCTGGCGAATCTCTCAGGGAGCCCGATCACGATCGGCCGTGCCGAGGCGCGGCGGTTGTTGGCGCAATCGGCCTCGGCGCGATGCCTGGCGGCTTATATCTACGCCGCGGCGGGGGCAGGGGAGAGCACCACGGAAGTCGCCTGGGATGGCCAGGTGATGATCTATGAAAACGGCGTCTGCCTGGCCGAGGCGGAACGCTTCCCTGAAACCGGTCAATCGGTCGTGGCCGATATCGACCTGGATCTGCTCCGCCAGGAACGGATGCGGATGGGCACATTCGAGGATAATCGCCGCACCCATGGTGCGGCGACGGAAGGGTTCCGCACCATCGCCTTCCGGCTGGCCCCGCCCAGCGGCAATCTCGGCCTGGAACGTCGCGTTGAGCGTTTTCCTTTCGTGCCCGCCGACCCTGCGAGGCTCGAACAGGATTGCTACGAAGCCTATAACATTCAGGTTTCCGGACTGGTGCAAAGGCTGCGCGCGACAGGGCTCAAGCATGTGGTGTTGGGCATCTCCGGCGGCCTTGATTCGACCCATGCGCTGATCGTCGCGGCCCGGGCCATGGATCGGCTGGGTCTCCCGCGGCACCATATTCTCACCTACACCATGCCCGGCTTCGCCACCGGCGAGCACACCAAGGCCAATGCCTGGCGCCTGATGAAGAGCCTTGGCACCAGCGCCCACGAACTCGACATCCGTCCCGCCGCGCGGCAGATG
>DATJHR010000070.1:0-3623 GCA_035493735.1 Acidocella sp. | reverse complement strand
GACCCTCAAGGGCCGGTTCGTATCCTGCTCGCCGATGACCACGATGTGGTTCGCGAAGGGCTCCGTAAATTGCTTGAAGGGCAACCGCACTGGGTCCTCTGCGGCGAAGCGCAAAACGGTCGTGAAGCCGTGAGCATGTGCCAGGAAATGAAACCCGATATTGCCGTTCTGGATATTAGCATGCCGGAATTGAATGGGGCGGAGGCAGCGCTGCAGATGAGAAAGGTTAGCCCCGCCACAGAAATCCTCGTATTTACGATGCATGATTCGGAGCAGCTGGTCCGAAACATGCTTGCCGCCGGCGCCCGAGGCTATCTGCTCAAGTCGGACCCGGCGCAGAGTCTCATCGAAGCGGTCGCCTCCTTGGCCGTTCACCGGCCCTATTTCAACAAGCATGTGAGTGAAACCATTCTCGCGGGCTATCTGGATGTGCTCGCAAAAGAGTGGCATTCGGCACCAAAGTGCAGCGACTTCCTGACTGATCGCGAGCGGGAGATCCTACAGCTCCTCGCTGAAGGCCGGTCCAATAAGGAGGTTGCGCGTCGTCTTGCGATTGGCGTGAAGACCGTTGAGACACATCGCTGTGCGATCATGCGCAAAATCGGCGCGAACTCAATCGTTGATGTCGTTCGCTTTGCTATACGGAATCACATTGTAGGGCTCTAGCCCGCATAATGCGGAAAATCGCCATTCTCCCCCGTCACGGCAGAAGCAGCTTTACGTGAACCACGTCGGCAGCATAGCGGAACTCGGTCTTCAGCCCACTCCGTCGAAAGACCGTTAACATGGGGACGTTCCGGGCGAGCACCTCGGCGGTCAGTTCTGTAAGCTTGTTCTGCCGGGCTATGCTGATGATGTGGCGGAGAAGGAGACCAGCCACTCCTCGTTTTTGAAAGTTCTCTTCGACAGTGAACGCAATTTCCGCGGTGTTCGGGGGCGACGCCGTTCGTGGAGCTGAGTAACTTGCCCCTCCGATCACAACCTCTCCATCCCCTGTGCCAATTGTAACCACCAGAGCAACGTCGTAAAGAAAATCAGCGTCCGTGACCCGTTTCAACTCCTCATCGGTGATTCTCGACTTATGGGTGAAGAAGCGACTAAATATCGTCTCTGGCGCGAGTTTCGCGAAAGCACGCCGAATCCTTGGGCCGTCATCCTCGCGTACCGCTCGGAGGGTGACGTGGGTCCCGTCCTTGAGCCTCTCTGAAAATACGTACCTTTCCAGATCCCACATGTCTTATGAATCCACGCGCCGCGCTTCAACACCCGATCGCTCGAGACCAATGAACAGCGCGCCGAGTTTGGCAACGTTGCCGAGATAAAGATCATCGTTAGCCGGCGTTAAGCTGTTCCGTCACCGGTGCGGAGACCGGAATGCCAGTATTCCTGCGGCGCCGATAGCATTCTTGGAATGTCCATCATAGAAGCTTGCAGAGATCAGCGCAACCAATCAACGAGAGGCTGCCATTATTGGCGCGGCCTCTGGCGACTGACGGCGCAGCGGTGATCCACATCGCTGGCGCTACGCCTACACAGTTTCCAACATGGCTGATAGGTTGTGCTCACTTGAACAGCGATGACCATTTCAAGCCTTGAGAAGGTGGTTCGTCTCGCCTAAGTCCGGCTGGCGAGCTGGGCAATGGCACCATTATCGTACCGGCGCGCTGCCGTTGACGGCACGGCGTGGCTCACTCTAGCCCGGGTAGAGTTGTACGCTCCGGGAAACGGTGTCCGCGATATGTTCCTTGGTGATGACGCCGACAACCTTGTCTGGTTCATTCCCGCCCATAGGGGCAACGACAATGGCCATCGCCGCCTGTGCCCGCGTCATCGCCTTGATGACATCGAACGCCACGGTATCTTCATAGACGATGATGAAATTGCGGCCGATGAGATCGCCGAGCCTGACCTCATCGGAACCGCCCACAGCGCGCCTGATGCTGACATTGACCCTGATGCCACCGATGATCTTGCCGGCGCGGGTGACGACGACATGGCGCAGCCCGCCTTGCGCCGTCGCCATGCCGAGAAAGGTGATGAACAACGTGGCTTCGTCCAGAACGAGCACGTCGGCCTCCATCACATCGCGCGCGCGCTGCACGAGAAACATATTGGCGTGCAGCGCCTTCGGAATCGGGTGACCGCGACGGGCGAGCTTCATGGTGTAGATGTTTTCGCGGGAGAGAAGCCGCCGAACGGCCAGGGCCATGGCGACCGCGAGGATCATCGGCAGCACGATGTTGTAGTCCAGGGTCATTTCGAAGATCATCGTCACGGCCGTCATCGCCGCACCGGTCCCGCCACCGACCATCGCGCCCATGCCGACCATGGCGAAAGCCGGCACGCTTACCGGCGCACCGGGAAAAAGCCAGGTGATCACGGAGGCAAAAGCGGCGCCCAAGGTTGCGCCCATGAACAGCGATGGTGAAAATATGCCGCCGGAGGAACCGGACCCCAGGCTGACCGAAGTTGCGAGCAATTTGGCGGCCGCCAGCGCCAGCAAAAAGCCGGCGGTCGTGATCTGGCCATACAAGGTGGCTTGGATTGTCGCATAGCCGACCCCTTCGATGAAATAATGCCCACGCGTCAGCCACAAGCTGTACATCGCCACGCCGACGATCAGCATGCCCAGCGCATGGCGCAGATAGCGGCCACGAATCAGATCGAAGCCGTCCTCCAGCAGGTGCAGGGTGCGCACGAAGCCGGCCGCGGCGACGCCGGTCACGGCCCCAAGCAGCGCGTAGAGGAGCAGGATCGCCACGCCGCTCGGCGCGCTGGGAATGGCGGCGAGGTTGACCGGCACGCTGAAAGCCGGCTCGGCCCCGAAAAAGATGCGGCCGATAAACGTCGCGGTGCCGGTCGCAACGGCCACCGGCAGAAAGGTGTCGACGCTGAGCTCCGGCAGCATCAACTCTGAGGCGAACAACACGCCGCCGATCGGCGTATTGAAGGTGGCGGCGATTCCCGCCCCGGCGCCGGCCGCAACCAGGGTGATGCGCTGACCGGCCTGCATGCGGATCATCTGACCCAGCGTGGAACCGAGCGCCGAGCCGATCTGGATGATCGGCCCTTCACGGCCGACCGCGGCCCCGCTGCCGATAGCCAGCGCTGATGCAAGGGATTTCACCACCGCGACCACCGGCCGGATCACGCCGCGGTTGTAATAGATCGCGTCCATGACCTCCGGCACACCATGGCCTTTGGCCTCCGGGGCAAAATTCGACACGATCCACGTTACGCCGAGCGCGCCGATCACCGGCACCAGGATGATGAAAGGGCCCCAAGGATCCGAAGGGGTGAACAGGCTGGCATTATAGGCGACCGAAAACTTGCCGAGGAACAGCAAGTTGTGGATCACGCCAATCAGGCCGCGAAACAGCACGGCACCAATCCCGGTAATCAATCCAACCAGGAGCGCCAGGAGCGCCAGTGGCAGAAGCCCCAATCGCGGCAGATTTTGGGCCGCTTCAAGCGAGGCCGCTTCCGGCGGCTTGACCGCGGTGGCGACGGCCATCGCTGCGGGGGAGGAGATCGGTACCGCCGTTGATTCGTCGGACATTTCTTGCCTTCCAGAGGTTATTTTATAATTACATAGAATCTTGGCGACCGTTTTTAAACATCGC
>DATJHR010000069.1:0-20695 GCA_035493735.1 Acidocella sp. | reverse complement strand
CACCCGCACCCTGGTCCTGGCCGGACTGATGGAACCCGCACACAGCCTGGATTACCTGTCCGGCCTGCTCATCGGGGAGGAGTTTCGGGTTGCTCGTCCCGAGACGCAACGGCCCCTCACTGTGATCGGCGATCCGGCGCTGTGCACCCGCTACCAACGGGCCGCCGCCCTGTTCGGCCTATCCGCCCCCCGTTTGATCGAGAATCCGTGTGCCACCGGATTGTGGCGGATCGCAACGATGGCCGGGCTGGCATGAGTTGGCAAACGGAAGGAGACACGCCGATGTTCGAAACGTTCCTGCAAAGGCTGCCTTTGGTCGCCATTCTGCGCGGCATCACCCCGGATGAGGCGGTGCCGGTGGGCCGCGCCCTGGCGGCGATTGGATTTTCCATCATCGAGATCCCCATGAACTCGCCGGAGCCCCTGGTGAGTATCGGGCGAATGAGCGCCGCACTGGGGCACGACTATCTGGTCGGCGCCGGCACGGTGACGAATCCGGCATGGGTGCCGGATATCGCGGCAGCCGGCGGCCGGATCATCGTGATGCCGCATGCGGATGTGGCGGTGATCAAAGCTGCCAAGGCGGCAGGTTTGGCCTGCGTCCCCGGCATTTTCACCCCGACCGAGGGCTTCGCCGCCCTGCAGGCCGGCGCCGATGCGCTGAAACTGTTTCCAGCGGAAGCGATGGGCCCCACAACCCTCTCCGCGCTGCGCAGCGTGTTCCCGAAAGAGACAAAATTTTTACCGGTGGGCGGCATCAAGCCTGACAATCTGGTAGGCTATGTGGCGGCGGGGGCGGCCGGTTTCGGCCTTGGCTCGGCGCTTTACCGGCCAGGCATGAGCGTCAGTGAGGTGGATGCGAACGCCCGGGCCTTCGTCAATGCCTGGCGCTCCTGCGCCGAGAAACCCTGATCCGTTCACGGGGCGCTCATGAAGCGCTCAAGGTCTGGATTGATCGTGCGATCTTCCACCGAGACCGCGAGCAAAAGTTTTTTGCGCCGCTTTTTTCAAAAAGCGGCCACTTTCTTCTTCCTAAGCCAGGTTCAGGCGCCGCGGACGATGCGGCTGAACCAGCCGCCTTTTGCGGTGGTGCCGGCGATCCCGGCCCCGCGGCGGCGGTCGCGCAGGCGGCCCCATTGCTGGTCGATGGTGACACCGACAAGGATCACCCCGCCCATCACCGCGAAATTCAGCGAGGAGGGGATACCGAGCAGATTCACCAGATTCTGCAATTCCTGCAACAGCACGACACCGAGGATCACGCCGCCGAGCGACCCTTCGCCGCCGCGCAGGGAAAATCCGCCGAGCACGGCGGCGGCGATCGCATAGAGCTCGTAGAAATTGCCCTGCGAGGCCGGCGAGATTGAGCCTGTGTACATGGCGAAATACATCGCCGCGAGCGCGGTCAGCAGCTGGCAGATGACATAGGCCCAGATGACGACCCGGTCGGTGCGGATGCCGGAGAAGCGTGCGGCTTCTTCATTCTTGCCGACCGCGTAGAGATAGCGGCCGAAGACCGAACGGTGCAGCACGACCCACATGATCGCCCCGACGATAAGCATGGCGATGAAGGAATTCGGCACGCCGTGGCTGCGCCCGACGGTGAGCCAGCTGAGCAGCGGAAAATTCTGTCCGAACCCGAAACCGGCGGTCGCGTCCTGGGTGTAGAAGCGGGCGACGCCGCGATAGACGAGCAGGCCGCACAGCGTGACGATGAAAGGCTGCAGCCGCAGCTTGGTGATCAGCAGCCCGTGGGCGAGGCCGATCAGCACGCTGAGCGCCAGCATCAACAGCACCGCGACCGGCCAGGGAATGCCACGATTGGCGATGAAATCGACGAACAACACGCCGATCAGGGCGATCACCGAGCCGACCGAGAGTTCGATGCCGCCGGTGATGATCACGAAGGCCTGGCCGATCGCCGACAGTCCAAACAGCCCGACCATATTGGCGGTGTTGGAAATATTGATCGGCAGCAGGAAGCGCGGGTTGAGGATGCTCACGACCACGCCCACCACGACGATCAGGGTCAGAAGTCCGAGATCTTTCTTGCTCATGCCGCCACCGTTCGAGAAAGTGTCTTGCCCATCGCCAGGCGCAGAACGTTCTCCTCGCTGAACTGCGCGCGCTCGAGGAAGCCGGCGATCGCGCCTTCATGCATCACCGCAATCCGGTCGGAGACGCTGATCACCTCCTCCATGTCGCTCGAGATCATCAGCACCGTGACGCCGGCATTCGCGAGCCAGCGCATCAGCCGGTAGATTTCCGCTTTGGCGCCGATATCGATGCCGCGCGTCGGCTCGTCGAGGATCATTACCTGCGGCGCCATGGCGAGCCATTTGCCGAGCACGACCTTCTGCTGGTTGCCGCCGGAGAGCGCGCCGGCTTGGGTGGCCAGGGTCGGCGCCTTGATTGCGAGATTGGCGCGCTGGATCTCCGCCGTTTTCATTTGCAGCACGCGCGAGACCAGCCCGCCCGGCGCATGGGCGGGCAGGTTGGGCAGTGTGATGTTCTCGAAAATCGGCAGGTCGAGCAGGACGCCCGCCGCCTTGCGGTCCTCCGGCACGAGGAAGATCCCGCGCGCGACGGCATCGGCCGGCGTGCGCAGCCGCAGCGTCTCGCCGCTCAGGGTCAGCGTGCCGCCCAGCATCGGATCGATGCCGAACAACATGCGGGCGAGTTCGGTCCGGCCGGCGCCGACGAGCCCGGCGAGGCCGAGAATTTCCCCCTTGCGCAGGTCGAGATCGACTGGTCGCGCGGGATAGGCGCGGCTGCGCGCCTGTCTGATCGACAGCACCACCGTGCCGGCCCCCGGCGGCGGCGCCGCATCGTGCGGCTTAAGGTCGCGGCCGATCATCAGCTGTACCATGCGGTCGTGGCTGATTTCGGCTTTGGGCAGCGTGCCGGCGAGCCGGCCGTCGCGCAGCACGATGACGCGGTCGGCGGCCTGCTCGACCTCGTGCAGCCGGTGCGAGATGAAGATCACGCTGACGCCGGCGGCCTTCAGCCCGGCGATGATTTCCAGCAGCCGGGCGGTCTCGGCGAGCGGCAGGCTGGAGGTCGGCTCGTCGAAAATCACCAGCCGCGCCTCGACCGAAAGCGCTTTGACGATTTCCACCATCTGGCGCTGGGCGAGGGAGAGGCTGGCGACCGGCGTCTGGGGCGCGAAATTCGCCCCGACCCGCGCCAACAGCGGCGCGACCAGGGCGTTTTGCCGCCTGCGGTCGAGCAGCGAGAGAAGGCCGCCGCGGCGCGGCTCGCGCCCCATATAGACATTCGCCGCGACATCGAGATTGTCGAAGAGATTGAGCTCCTGGTGCACGAAGGCGATGCCGACGGCGATGCTGGTGGCGACGTCGAGGGCGGCGTGCGCGACGCCGCCGATGATGATCGTGCCGGTGTCCGGCGCAATCACGCCGCCGAGGATTTTCATCAGTGTCGACTTGCCGGCACCGTTCTCGCCGACGATGCCGATCACCTCGCCGCGGCCGACCGCCATCGAGAACTCGCTCAGCGCGCGCACGCCGCCATAACTCTTGCCGAGCCCGGCGAGGCTGAGGAACGGCGCGGCGCCCGCTTGCGCTTCGGCCGTGGTCATTTGATGTTGCGCTGGCTGATGTTGCGCTGGCGTGGCGGCGGGCAAGGAAGAAAGGGGCCGCTTTTTGAAAAAAGCGGCGCAAAAACTTTTGCCACTTTCAGCCCGGGCCTCCGCGCGACGTCCCGCGATGACGTCGACATCCTCATGCTCTAGCTGCTGGCCATTGCTTTCTGTTCGGCCTCATATGCGTCGATGTTGTCCTGGGAAATGATTTTGGTCGGGATGATGATCAGATGGTTCGCGGGGATCCCGGATTTGTCGCCCTTGAGATAGGCGGCCATCAGCTTCATGCCGCGATAGGCCCATTCGAAGGGCTGCTGTACCACCGTGCCGGCGATCGAGCCTTCCTTGACGCCGCCGAGCGTGACCGGGTCGTCGTCGAATCCGACCACCGTGATCTTGCCGAGATCACCAGCTTCCTTGAGGGCGGCGTAAATCTCCGGCGTGTTGTAGGAATAGAAGCCGACCATGCAGGTGATGGAGGGATTGGCGACCAACGCGTCGGAGACGTTTTCTTTGGCGCGGGTCTGATCCATGTCGTCGCCGCGGACATCGACCAGCGTGATGCCGGTGCCCTGGAGCCCTGCTTTGAATCCTTGGATGCGCTCGCGCGCATTATCGGCGCCGAGCAGGCCGACGAAACCGAGGCATTTGCCGCCATGCGGCAGGGCCTTTTTGGCGATCTCGGCCGCCTGCTCGCCGGCGAGGACATTGGAGGAGCCGATATAGGCCACGCGGTTGGTCTGCGCCGCGTCGCTGTCGGTGGTGAACAGAGCGGTCTCGGCGGCAATCTTGTCGAGTTCCGCGGTTGAATGTTTGGGGTCCACGGCGGAGACCATGATGCCTTTCACCCCGGCACTGACCAGGTTGTCCATCAGCTGCTGCTGGGCGGCGACCGTGGCCTGATCGGGATATTGGAGTTCGAGCCTGTAGCCGGGCAGTTCGCTCTGCGCCTTTTTCACACCGGCCGCGGCGGCTTTCCAGAAATCGGACGCGCCATTGGTGACGAAGACCAGCGTGGGCTTGGTTTGGGCCTTGGCGGGCAGCAGCGCCGTGGTGCCGAGCAGTACGCCGGTGAGGGCGGCCGCCAATTTGCATGCGGATTTCATCCAGGTTTCTCCCCTGCGGCCGTGCGTCGACCGTCTTGTTTGCGTGAGAGCTGTGATGGTCTTCCTTAAAGTCACGGCGGCCCAAAAAGCCGCGGCGCCGCCATCATGCCGAAAAAGCCGGAAGTCTTGTTCGTTCATGGCGAGACAAAAATGACAAAGTCTATGACATTACACTAATCTGCGGTTTTTATTATTGTCAATTAGAAATGATAAAGTGGAAAGGATCATAGCCGGCAATAAATACATTGTTTACGATATAAAAAACGATATCGATCGTCCCCATCTGGCAGTGGCAAACCGGAGCCCGGCGCGATGATCGCCTTTCAGGCCGAAGGGCGATTTGGTTGCCTATCAAAACAAGAAGGCAACGAGCAATGGTAGCCTTGCCGCTTAAAGCGCCGTCAAAACTGTGTGGCCGAGGTAGATCACCAGCGCGATCCCGAGCACCACCATCAAGACAGCGAGCGCCAGATCCAGCCGCGCGCCCTCGAGCCGCTGCTCGCCGCTGTCGATCGCCCGTCTGGTGCCGACGAACCGAACCGCCGCGATCGCGATCATCACCGTGCCGGCAACGATCAGACCGCCGCCAGCGGCGCCGCCGAATCCGCCGCCCGGGACCGCCACCCGACGCCCGCCGGCGACCGACTCTGCCGCGATTTTGAGAAACAGATTGAACCGCGCGACCAGGAAGCCAAATGCCATCACCGCGATCGCGGTGCGCACCCAGGCCAGGAAGGTGCGTTCATTCGCGGCATGATCTGTGAAATTGCGGATCATTGTTGCGTTGCGCCCGGCGATTGCTATGGCCCCTGCCATCCCGAACGGGTCAGGATGTGGATACGCTTGAAGTCCACCAAGAGGTGGCGGCGCAGGTGCCAGCGCACAAGCCTGATCAAAGACCGATGACGATGTCGCCCTGGGCTGGCAGCACCAGATGTTGCCGTCTGCGGCCGGTAGCCAACAGCGCCGGTGATGAGCCCGGTCTCGCAACTGTGGCAGACCCCCGTCCGGCATGACCATCGCACAGGCACATCGCACGCCTCAGCGGCGTGGCCCTGCGCATGTTCGTTCATGAACGTCCCCTTTTATTCACCTCCTAAACGTCATCGTGGCGCCGCGTGCCGTTGTTTACGTCAGTAGCCTGCTGGTGGGGCGCTAATCACATAGTTGACACCGCCGCTGACATAGACCGGCGTGTACCAGTGTGCGCCACACTGAAAATATGTGACGTTGCCGACGGCGACCGGAGCGGCGGAGCAGGGTAGCGTCGCATATGCCCGCTGGCTTGCGGCCGCAGCACCGGCTGCAGCGGCCGTCCCGGCGACGACTGCGGTTGTGGCGGCGGCCGCTCCGTAATTGTATCCGTAGGGCGCCGCCACCGCATATCCCCCGGCCGGATAGGCACCGTAGTAGCCCGGATGGGCGCCATACGCATTGACCGCGGATTGCCGGTGAGCCTGATTGTAGGCTGTCGTATTGGAGACGCTGGACTGCCGGGAGGATTGATTCGAACTGGCCGTGGACTGACGGCGGGACTGATTGCTGCCCATGCTCTGCTGCCGTTGTTCCTGGTTCGCCGTAGATGTCGCTTGTCGGCTTTGGGCCGTCTGAGACCGGTCAGCACTGCCGGCAGCGCCGAAACTACGGCCGCCGCCTTCACCGCCGGCGAAACCACGGGCCTCACTCCCCCCAAAACTTCCGCCCCTGGCGGCTCCCTGCCGGGAAAAACCACCGCCGCGCCATCCGCCGCCACGCTGCGCCAGCGCGTCCGTAGTTTGAACAACCAGGAACAAACCCGCGAGCAACGCGGGAATAACCCGCCTGCCACAATCATGTTTGGTGATCATTTGTGAGCTCCTTCACCGCTCACCGCAGCCGGGCCATTCACCGGAACCATGAACCCAACCGGTCGCGCACCGGCCGGCGGCGTGAAAGCGAAGTCTAATGCGTTCACCGGAGGATTGAGCCTCCAGCCGCTGAGCAGGGCGGAAAATTGCGGTTGGCCCGGCGACTTCTTGTAAGTGATAACAATCCGGCGCGGGGTCGGTTGATTGCCCTGCGCAATCCAAACCTGGAAATCTACGTCGGCGGTTCTTGCCGCCAAGTGATAAACAAGGGTGCCGCCAAGTCTCTCGTTGTCGACCAGCGCAACTTCGGTGACCCTCTTCTGCAACTGCCGTGGCGCCGATGTCAGGAGCAACAGGGACATGGGAATGGGGGTCTGTAGTTCGTTAACAATATACGCGATGATTTGATCAACGGTGCCAGGCTTGGTTAGGCTGCCATAAAATGCCTGACCAGGTTCAAACATCGTCATGGTCGAGCCGTCGAACAAGATCTGCCGCTTCGAGCCATCGCGATCTTCAAAATCGATCCGCAGATCATCGGGGCGGCTTAACAGAACGTGGTAACGCTCGCCGAACTCAATCTTTTGCCCGGAAGGCTGGGTAATGTCATAATTGGCGTCAACATTGACCGAAAACCCTTTCGCTTTCGCCAAATAATCAGCGGCAGTGAGAAGCAGCATTTTGGCTTGTGCTGAGGTCGATGTGTTTTGAACGGTGATCGCTGTGGGACCCTGTTGAGCAGCAGCCGTGTTCGCGGCACAGAGGCAAATCACGAACAATGCGCCTGCTTTTTGAGCCAAAAGCCTGCGAGACAAACCGCCAACTTTGGTGGACATATCAATGTCCTCTCGTGTTTGATATGAGCTTGTTCAGTCATCCAACTTTTGTAGATATGCACGCGGACGTTTACGCACGTGGGCGTGCGAAACATGACATGGCGGCGGTCCTGCTGCACTGATCTAAGTCAACTGGTCCAAGTCAACGCTTTCCGGTTCCCCCTCGGCGGCGATGGCTTCGGAGATCGCCTCGATGGCGGGTATCGGGCCAACAGCGGGCCTCGCGCGCGTGCCAAAGGCAAGGCGGGCCGAAACCGGGACCGGCCGCTTTCGCGAAGCGGGGGATCAAAGTGGACATAGCTTCGGCATGAGGACTATTTCAGGCGACCATGCCGCCGCAATCTTGATCAAAGGCCAGAGACGCAAATGCCGTTGCAAACGTTACCCGTTATTTTACTTACCTCCTCCTTTCCGTCTGGTCTGCTCGATAAAATCGACCCTTCGGTTGTGGTTATGGGGCCCTCCGGCCAGCCGGTGGGGGCGAATCTCAGCGCCAACGAGGCCGCAGCGGTCCGCGTGCTTGTGACCATGGGGGCGATGAAGATCGATGGCGTCGCCATGGACGGTCTGCCGAATCTTGGCCTGATCTGCTGCTATGGAAGCGGCTATGAAGGGGTGGATCTCCAGGAAGCCGTAAAACGCGGGATCATGGTGACGTATAGTCCCGCGGCAAATTCCTCGGCGGTTGCCGATCTTGCCATGGCGCTGCTTTTGGCGGCGAACCGGCGCATCGTCATGGCGGACAAATTCGTTCGCGATGGGCTATGGCACGGTCATGCGGCAGCCCGAATGCCCGTCGTCCGGGGCCTGACCGGACGTAGGATCGGCATTTTCGGTTTTGGCGCCATCGGCGCCAAGATCGCGGCACGAGCCGCGGCTTTTGAGACTGAGGTCGCGTATCACAGCCGTTCGCGAAAATCGGGGGTGCCCTATGCGTTCCACGAGACACTGCAAGGCCTCGCCGATTGGGCAGATATTCTCATGATCGCGGTCCGTGCCGATGCAAGCACGCGCCACCTCGTCAATGCCAACGTGATGAAAGCACTGGGACCGGAAGGGATCTTGGTGAACATTTCCCGCGGCTCCGTTATCGATGAGCAAGCCATGATTGCCCTGTTGCAGTTCGGTGAGCTCGGCAGCGTCGGGCTCGATGTCTATGAACATGAACCTTTGGTGCCGGAGTCCCTCAAAGCGATTCCCCGTGTCGTCCTCGCACCGCATATCGGCGGCGATACGTTCGAAGCTCACGAGGCAAGGCAAAGCCTGGTGGCGGCGAACATCGAGGCGTTTCTTGCGGGCAAGCCCGTTTTAACCCCGATCCCAGAGATGGGCGTTAATACAAAGGGAACGCGCGTGAGCTGCGCCGCGCATCAGTGACGCACGCCGCGCTAACAGGTCGTTTCCATGACAAGCTTTGGCATCTCAAGACCTGTCATTCGGGATGAAAGAGTCGCGTTGGCAGGCCGAGCCCGCAGTGGACGGCCCCTATGCTCGCCCCAGCCTCCTATGCGACCGCGTCCTCACTTGATCGTCAAGGTGGCGAAAAGCTGAACTGGCCTGCGATCGGCAAGCTTGCCGTGGGGCCGTTAAGGCGGCAACACCAACGGCGCCGGGCTTCCGCTCCTGGCGCTCGTCCGTTTCATCCTGCACAGAATGGGAGTCCGCAAATGCCTCGCCTCGTCCCGCTCGATGGCCTGCCGCCCGGGCGCCGCGGCTGGGCTGCCACCGCCCAGCTGCTTGGGGTGGCCATGTCCACGTTGGATCTCGCCATCGCCAATACCGCTTTGCCCACCATTGCCGGAAACCTGCACACCAATCCTGAAGCCTCGATCTGGATCATCAACGCCTACCAGCTGGCCCTCATCGCGACCGCGCTCCCGTTCGCGACCCTTGGCGACATTGTTGGCCATAAGCGCATCTTCCTCTATGGGCTGGTCGTGTTTACCGCGGCCTCGCTGGCTTGCGCCTGTTCCGACTCTCTCGCCACCCTGACCATTGCCCGTGTGTTCCAGGGGCTCGGCGGCAGCGCCATGATGAGCGTTAATTCCGCCCTCATCCGCTTCATCTATCCGAGGAGCGAATTGGGCCGCGGCATGGGCATGAACGTGCTGGTCGTCGCCACGGCCTTCGCCGTTGGCCCCACCGCCGCCTCGTTAATTTTGTCCGTTGGCACCTGGCCGCTGCTGTTCGCCATCAACGTTCCCTTGGGCATTTTCGCCTTCGTGCTGGGCATCCGCACGCTGCCGGCCACACCGCGCGGCACATACCGTTTCGATATCATTCTGGCCGCGCTCAACGCCGGTGCCTTCGGTTTTCTGGTGCTGGGCCTGAGCGGTGCGGCGCATGGCGATTCGGGAAAAATCGCCATCTTTGAAGTCATTCTCGGACTCATGTTCGGCACCCTGCTGCTGCGCAGGCAGGCGCGGCACGCCGCGCCGATGCTGCCGGTCGATCTGTTCAAGATCCCCATTTTCTCCCTCTCGGCCCTTACCGCGGTCTGCTCCTTCGCCACGCAGGGCCTCGCCTTCGTCGCCTTGCCGTTCTACCTGGAACAGGTTCTGGGCCGCAGCCAGATCGAAACCGGCTTCCTCATCACCCCCTGGCCCATCATGGTCGCGCTGACGGCAAATTTGGCCGGCCGGCTCTCGGACCGCTACTCAGCCGGCATGCTGGGCGGCGTGGGCCTTGCCACGCTGTGCGTGGGCATGGCCTTGCTGGCATTGCTGCCAGCCCATCCCAGCAGCTTTGACATCGTCTGGCGTATGGCCATCTGCGGCATCGGCTTCGGCTTCTTCCAGTCCCCCAACCTGAAGCTGCTCATGGCAAGCGCCCCGCCCAACCGCGCCGGCGGGGCGAGCGGCATCGTCACCGTCGCGCGGCTGATGGGCCAAACCCTCGGCGCCGCCTTGGTCGCCCTGTGCTTCTCCCTCTCCTTCACCCTTGGTCACGCCCCGATTCTGGCTCTGGGCCTCGGCGCCGCCTTCGCTGGCGCTGCCAGCGCGGCCAGCTTCGCCCGCGTTCTGGTGCCACTCAGAGCCGAGGGCGTCGCCGATTAGAAGCGTCGGACAAGGCATGACCGATTTGGTGGCATATTTGACGGCGCGTGCGGACAGTCGGTATTCTCTCGCTGCCGTCACCGCTCTGCCTTGCGCCGATTGACCATTCCGCGCGACTTGCGATCAAGCTGGTGAAGTAACCAGCACATGGCGTCTACCCATCCGGATGCCATCAACGCGGATTTGCGGGAGTTCGTGAGGCGTTACGCGGGCCACGGGCGCGGCCAGGAGAAACCTTATGCCCACGAGCCAGGAGCGCTTGAGAATTGCCGTCCTGGACGACTACCAGAACGTCGCCCTCTCGATGGCGGACTGGTCGGTGCTGGAAGGGCGGGCGGCGGTTACCGTGTTCAACGACCACCTGGCGGACACCGACGCTGTCGTTGCCCGCCTGCAGCCCTTCGACATCGTCTGCGTCATGCGCGAGCGCACGCCGATGACCCGTGAACTCATCGCGCGCTTGCCGAAGCTCCGCCTGATCGCTTCGACGGCCATGGTGAATGCCGCGATCGACATGAAGGCGGCGGCGGAGCAGGGCATTGAGGTCCTCCACACCGGCTACAGCTCCCATCCGGCGATCGAGCTGACCTGGGCGCTCATTTTGGCCAGCGCGCGCAATCTGGTGGCCGAGAACGCCTCGCTGCGGGACGGCGGCTGGCAGCGTCTCGTCGGAGATGACCTGGCGGGACGGACGCTGAGCGTGCTCGGCCTGGGCAATATCGGCCGCGCGGTGGCGAGGATCGGCAAGGCTTTCGATATGGAAGTGATCGCCTGGAGCCAGAACTTGACGGCTGAACGTGCCGCCGAGGCCGGCGCCGTGTTGGTCCCGAAAGAGGAGCTGTTCCGGCGGGCGGACATCCTCACCATTCATCTGGTGCTGAGCCGCCGGACACGCGGGCTGGTCGGCGCCAAGGAACTCGCGCTCATGAAGCCCACCGCGCGTCTGGTGAACACGTCGCGCGGCTCGATTGTCATCGAGGCGGACCTGATCGCGGCGCTCCAAAGCGGCACGATCGCCGGTGCCGCGCTCGATGTTTTCGATCACGAGCCGCTACCGCTCGGTCACCCGTTCCGCCATCTGCCGAACCTCTTGGCCACGCCGCATATCGGCTACGTCTCGCGCGGCCTCTATACGCGCTTCTATCAGGACACGGTCGACAATATCCGGCAATGGCTCGATCGCCAGGGCCAGCCTTCTGGTTGAACGGCGGCTAGGGAAGAGGAAGGCTACTTTTTGTGAACAAAAAGTAGCAAAAAAACTTTATTTGCTTGCGCCGTGCTGGTTTCAGCGCCGGAGGCCCGGGCAACAAAAAGTTTTTGCGCCGCTTTTTTCAAAAAGCGGCCGCTTTCTTTGTCCGATGCGTCGGCTTGTCAAACGTCAATAAACAGTACCGCATTGATCGGGTCCGATAAGCCATCAGCAAGCGAAACAGCGTTATGGCAAAAACCCGGTTCGATTTTGTTCGGTCGAGCAAAAACTTTATGTAATCTGGTTGAGTGACAAGCCGTTTCGTGAGCCGCCTTACGCAGATCCACCACGTTCGGCTGACGCGATCGGAGAGATCCTCGGCGCTGAGGAGATTGAAGCCGTTTTTTTTGGCCAGCGTGCAATAATCAGCTTCGTTGCCCATGCTGGCCAGCTGCCCCTCCCGGCATATCGGTTCCAATAGATGCCGGGTCTCCCACGGGCGTGGATCGTCGCAGGTAAGCCAAGCGCATACCGCGAACCGTCCGCCCGGTTTTAGCGTGCGAAAGGCCTCACTGAAAAAGAGTTGTTTATTTAACATATGCTCTGAGCTTTCGATCGCGTAGGCACGATCAAAGCAGCTTGCCGCAAAGCAATTTGAAAGCCAGTCCATATGGTGAATTGATACGCTGCCTGCTGCCGCGATGCGTGCCTGTGCTTGCTTTGCCTGTGCGGCGGACACCGTCACGCCCGTCACATGCAGATGATGGTGTTCCGCCAAGTGCTGAGCCGTCGCCCCGTAACCACAACCGATATCGCAAACCTGGTGCCCCGGCATGAGGTCCAACCGGTCGGCCAGAAGATCGATCAGCGCTTCAACCGCGGTCTCGGGGCTTTCACGTCCCGTCACCCAATAACCATGGTGAACATGATCGCCCCAGACCTCCCGGTAGTAATTGTCGAGCTCATCATAATGAGCTGCGACCGCCTCGATCGTTGGCGTTGCATTCGGCCAAATCATTCGGGACTTCCTGAAAGCTTTCGAGATCCGTGATCGCCTGCAGGTTGTTGTCGGGTTTCTGGAGGCGCAAAAGCTTTTGCTTCCATGAAGCCTGTGGCGCTGAAACCAGCACGGCCCAAACTACAAAAGTTTTTTTGCTTCTTTTTGTTCACAAAAAGAAGCGTTCCCCTTCGCTGATCTACGTCGGGCCGATTTTTCAAAACCGTGGCTACGACCCGGATCAGTCAGGGGAGAGCGTCGCCGCGTACTCCATGGAAATATCCTTGCCGGTATAATCCGGCATCAGACCGGCCGAAATCAGGCTGACGACCGCGCAGAATGCGATGTAGATCGCGACGGCATAGCTGGTATGGTACGTCGCCAAGAGTGCGGTCGCGATGAGTGGCGCCGGACCACCCGCGATGATCGAGGCGAGCTGGTAGCCGAGCGACGCGCCGCTGTAGCGCAGGCGCGGCGTGAAGGCCTCGGCGATCAGCCCCGCCTGGGGGCCATATTGGAGGCCGTGAGGAATGAGGGAGAGCACGATCGCGATGAACACCACAGCCGGAATCTCGGTGCCGAGCATTTTGAAATAGAGAAAGCCGAACAGGCCGGTCACGGCAGCTCCGATGAGGTACATGGTCCGCCGGCCGATCCGGTCGGAGAGATGGCCCGCCAGCGGAATGGTGATGAAGGACACGCACGAGGCGACGAGCACCGCCGCCAGGATCAAATCCCGCGACATCTTCAGGGTCCCGACGCTATAGGCGAAGACGAAGGCGGTGAAGATGTAGAACGGCGCCTGCTCCGCCATGCGGAGCAAGGCCGAGAGCAGGACCACCCGGGGCTGCCTCCGCAACACTTCGACGATCGGCGCGCGCTCGATCTTTCTCTCCGCCACGAGCTTCCGAAACACCGGGGTCTCAAGGATACCGAGCCGGATCCAGAGCCCGACCGCGACCAGCAGGATGCTAAGGAAGAAGGGCACCCGCCAGCCCCACGTCAGGAAAGCGGCGCCAGACCAGGCGCTGAACCCGAGGATCACGAGGTTCGCCAGGAACAGGCCCGTCGGCACGCCGAATTGCGGCCACGAGGCGATGAGGCCGCGGCTGCCATGACTGCGCGCCCATTCCATTGAGATCAGCACCGAACCGCCCCATTCACCGCCCACGCCGATCCCCTGCAGCATGCGCAACACGGTGAGGATCACCGCACCCCAGACGCCGATGGCGGCGTAGCCCGGCACGAAAGCAATGAGGAACGTCGAGAGCCCCATCAGCAGCAACGTGGAGATCAGGGTTGCCTTGCGGCCGATGCGGTCGCCGTAATGCCCGAAGATCGCCGCGCCAATCGGTCGGCCGATGAAGCCGATGAAATAGGTGCCGAAGGCCGCCAGCGTGCCGGTGAGCGGATCCTCGTGCGGAAAGAACAGCTTGGGAAAGACGAGGCCGGCCGCGATCCCGTAGATGAAGAAGTCATACCACTCGATCGTCGTGCCTACCGTGGCGGCGATGACCGCCTTGCGCAGTTCCGCGCTATGCTGGGCCTCGGTGAGGTTGTAGATTTCGGTGACAGCCATGGGCGTTTCCCCCGACCGCTGCCCTCGTTGCCTCTGAGGGCGATGGGGCCGTTACATTAATACGTTCTTGGCTGCGCAACAAGCAAAAGCCGCTCTCGGGAGGGACGCCTCGCGAGGGGGCGCGCGGTTGTTCCTGGTTGCGCAAGACGCTTTACAGTTCGATGGGGGAGGATGTCGAATGACGGAAGACAACGGGTTGCGGGCGGGCCAGTGTCATTGCGGTGCGGTTCGCTTCAAAGTGAAACTGGCCGATGGCTTCAACACGATCCGCCGATGCACCTGTTCCTATTGCCGGATGCGCGGGGCCATAGCCGTATCGGCCGATGTGGGAGGCGTTATTTTCGTCTCGGGAGAAGAAAATCTTTCAAGCTATCGGTTTAATACAGGGAGTGCACAGCATTTTTTCTGCTCAAAATGCGGAATTTATACGCACCATCAGCGGCGGTCGAACCCACAACAATTTGGAGTGAACGTTGCCTGCTTAGACGGAGTGAGCCCGTTCGACTTCCCGGAAGTCCCGGTCCTAGACGGCGTAAACCACCCCAACGACACGGGAGGCCCAGCCAAACGGGCAGGCACCCTGAGGTTTGAGCCCCGCTAGGACAACTTGCCTTGGTCGTCTTGAAGTTGCATTACCTTCGCTGGGTTTTCGTCCCGATCAACGGCGAGACCCACTTTCTGGTCGATGCGGTGAGGAAGAAAGAAAGTGCTACTTTTTGTGAACAAAAAGTAGCGCAAAAAGCTTTGTTAGTCTGGTCGTTCTGGTTTCAACGTCGCCGGCCAAGCTCGCGGAAAGCGCGTGCGCCGACCTCAGGCCGCGCGGCTTCGTTGATTGACGTGGCTCAATGCGGGCCTGATGCGATCGGCTATATCAATCTGGCTGTTTTGCAAGGAGGAGTTCAATGGACCAGAATCCCTTCATCGGGCGGAGAGCCTTCGGCATTCTTGCGGTCGGATGTCTTGTCGCAAGCGCGTTGCCGCGCGTCGCGGTTGCTCAGATGGACAAAGTGCACGCTTCGATGGCTGCGCTGAAGGGGAAGGCTGCTAAGTTGGGCCCTCCTAAAATCGAGGGCACCGACACGGTGGCCGGCAAGGATGTCCCGGCGCTGTATTTCGGGACAACCAAAATGAATAACAACTTTGACGTGGTCGATGAGGTTGTGAAAGAAAACGGCGGGGTAGCGACGTTTTTCGTAAAGGCAGGCGACGAGTACGTGCGCATTGCCACGAATGTTAAGAAAGCCGATGGTTCGCGGGCGATCGGCACCATTCTGGACCCCAATGGGCCGGTCATCGCTGCGATCAGGAAGGGCGCGGCGTATTATGGGGATGCGATGATCCTCGGCAAGCCATACGTCACAGGTTACGACCCGATCCGGGGCGCATCGGGAAATGTCATTGGCATTTACTTTGTCGGCTATCTGAAGGGGTGACGCTTTAATCCTGCCAAGTGCTAATGCGCGCGATCAGCAATGGCACGGCGCCGACGAGCATGAGGATGCCACTGATGAGCTCGCCCATGACAATCAACTTGGCTTCGGGGCTAACGGGGTGGAAATCGCCGTATCCGAGCGTCGTGATGGTCGCGAAACTGAAGTAAAAAGCGTCAAGCCGCCCCATCAATGGCGCCGCCGGCGACTGTCCGTCGAGGATGCCACCTTTTGTCGAGAGATACAGCCCTCCGAAAGCGGCAATGAGCGCGCCGAGCAAAACCGGCAACGAAATCAGCGCTGAGGCGCGCGTCGGCAGATAGGGAAAGACTTCCCATCTTTCGCGAGCCATGTTCCTGACGGCACGGCCTAAGGGGCGGCGAGACAGTTGCCGCGTCGAGGCGATTCCGCAGCACCGAAGAAGGCTCAAGACGAACGCGTCGGCGAGGACGACGACGATCACCCCCCCGACAGCCGAAGCTTTCAAAAGAGCCGCCATGCCGATCAGAAACAGTGCGCCTGTGAGCGCCAGATGAACCGTGGTGACGACCCAAACAGGCCAGGGCTTGTAACTTTTTCCTCCCTCGGACATCACGACCTCCGGTATGGTGTGGAAGCCAAGCGCCTGATCAGTAACCCTCTCTCGTCATTTGAGGAATAGCTGCGCGGTACCAGGCGCGCCGAAGAAGGCCTACGGCGGCCGTCGCTCGAAGCGTTAGACGGTTTCCGCGCTGCACGCACCGCCAACCGCACGTAATTCTTTCCTCGGCGTGGCGACGGGCCCGTTCGATGGCTTCAACCGTCCGGCGAAGATCTCTCAGGGGTTGATTCGGAATTGGTGGCGCCAGAGGATGATGGGCGGCGCCCAAGATCGGAGACCACCTTCACCGCGGATCTCGTGCCTGCACGGTGAGGACGATTCCGCGCGGTGTCGCCTGGTCCGGATGCGACAAAAAAATGATCCGCAGAACGCCATAAGAAACTCTCAATAAAAACGGAAACGAAACCATTTTGGCGTCTTTTCCAGCAGAAAGAGAACTGTCTCGCCCGGCGTGGAGCTGCGGAAAAATCTTGTGACGCAGGAAATGTTGATGCCCACGTCCCGCGATCGCCTTCAGTGCGTCATGCGCGATAAAAACCGCCGCTCTGTCTCCAGTTTTGCGAAAGCCTCGCCTTGATCAAAATCCATGCGGAGCCCTCTCGGGGGAGATGAAATTGCTTGCAATTGGAAGATGGTCACTATTATCATATCACCGCTTCGCCGCGTTATGAAACTAACTGGATTATAACATAACTAACGCCGCCGCATTCTGCGCGCTTTCTATGTTCTGCTCGCTATGAGTGTGTGCGTTGGGGGCAAGCCGGGATGGTTTCGAATTGGCTGGTTCCACAAATTGGACAGTTCCATAAACGGGATCGTTCCATGATCGGGGCGGTTCCATGAAGGGGATGCTTCCATAAAACGGGGGCTGTTCCATAAATTAGATGGTTTCATAAGTCGCAAGGGAGGAGGCCAATGGCCACATCCAGAGAAGGTACAAAAGGCGCGCCCGCGGAGAGGGAGCCGCAGGCCGCCGCGCGGGAAGGCACCCGCTCTGCCGGGGACGAAGAAACCGAACAACTGATTTTCACGCTGCGCGCGGCGACAGGCGAGATTATCAGGGTCGAAAAAACTGACGCCGCAGGCAAGCGCGGCGAGCTTGCGAAGGAGGACGCCGTCGCGCTCGTGGACAAGCAGAACCTGGACGAGGTCGAGGCTGCCCTCGACGAAGCGTTCGAAGCCGGCATCTGCAGCGTGCTCGATCCTGGCAGCGAGGAGGAGGCGCCTGAGGAAACCGCCGAGGAAATGGAACTGAGGCGGACGCTGCTCAAACTCATCATCGGTCGCGAGGTCCGGCGCCGGCTGCAACGCCGGATCGTCCAGCGGCTCATCCTGTCTCGAACATTGGCTCACTGAGGAAGACGGCCAGGAGCGAGAGCTTCAGGTCCAGTTGATCGGATGAATGGGAGGATTGCAACCGTGCCAAGTGAAACAGCAACTGCCGAGGAACTTGAAGATTTCGGTCGCGAGCGCCAAGCCGGGGAAGGGGGTGACGAGGAACGCCGGCTCGTGCGCCTGCTTGTCGGCGGCCGCCTGCGCCGGCGGCGCCTGCGCCGCCTGCTGCTGGCCCACTTGCTCCGCGAGCGCCTCGCGGAACGGGGGGACGAGGAGGAAGAGGACGAAGAGGGGGAGGGCGGCGAGGACCGCCGGCTCATGCGCCTGCTGATCGGCGGGCGCATGCTGCGCCGGCGGCGCCTGCGCCGTCTGCTGCTGGCCCATTTGCTCCGCGAGCGCCTCGCGGAACGGGGAGGCGACGAGGAAGAGGAGGACGAGGACGAGGAGGGCGGCGATGAGGACCGCCGGCTCATGCGCCTGCTGATCGGCGGGGGCATGCTGCGCCGGCGCCGCCTGCGCCGCCTGCTGTTGGCCCACTTGCTCCGCGAACGCCTCGCGGAACGGGGAGGCGACGAGGAAGAGGAGGACGAGGAAGAGGAGGGCGTCGATGAGGACCGCCGGCTCATGCGCCTGCTGATCGGCGGGGGCATGCTGCGCCGGCGGCGTCGGCGCCGTCTGCTGCTGGGCCACTTGCTCCGCGAGCGCCTCGCGGAACGGGGAGGCGACGAGGAAGAGGAGGACGAGGAAGAGGACGGCGATGAGGATCGCCGGCTCATGCGCCTGCTGATCGGGGGGCGCATGCTGCGCCGTCGCCGTCGAGGGCTGATGCTGGGGCGCATGCTCCGCGAATACGCCTGACGCCGCATGTTAGGGCGGGGCGGGATGCACGCTGTACCGCATCCCGCCCCGCAGGCGGCGCCGGTGAGATGAATGGTGATGTCCGATAGGGAGGTAACTTTCACGAGGACAAAAGTCGGCACGTGCGGCTGATCCTGTGGCCGTCATTAGGATCTCGCAATGTGGGTCTGGGACGAGGGGAGGCCGCGCGCAACCACCCGAAGAAATTTAAAACTCGCTGACCTTCAGTTTTGGCGCCGGTAGGGATGCCGAAACCAAAGTCTGCGCTGTGCGCAAGCCAGGCGGACGCGTTCCGCCTCGTGCTTTGCGACGGGCGCGGAGCAACGACAGGAACAGGCTTTGATCATCATTTTGACCGTCTGAAGAAACTGCGCTGGCGGAAGAAGCGCGTATGAGAAGGAGGGGCTGGGAGATGCTGCGTCATGTGCCGCATTTGCCGATGTTTGTCTGGACGTGGGGGACGTTTTTTACAATCGGGGTGGCCAGTTTCGTCCTGCAGCTGCGCGCCGGCGGCGCCAATGCCGGTCTGCTTCGGCATTGCTTCCCGGCGGCGATCTGGCGACAGAAATCGAGCTGGATCGACATCCTGCTCTATCTCGGTTCAAAGCTGATCGCCAAGCTGCGCCTCACCTATGACCTGGTATGCATGAGCGTGGTGGCGCAACTGACGCTTCGTGCGCTCGGCTGGCTGGCGCCGCATCACCCGGTGTTCGCGCCCAACGCCTTCGCTGTGCTGCTCTGCTCTCTGGCGGTCTTCGTGGTTGTCGATTTCGCCAATTACCTGACGCATTATTTGCAGCATTTCGTGCCGGTCCTGTGGGAGCTGCACAAAGTGCATCATTCCGCCACCGCATTGACCCCGTTCACCACGGAGCGGATGCATCCGTTGGGCAATATGTTCGACGGGCTGGTGGCGGCGCTGCTGGTCGGCGTGCCGATCGGGCTGTTCGGCGGGCTGTTTCATTTCAGCTTCACCGAGATGCTGCTGCTCTTGGCCAATGCCAATATGATCGGCACGATCCTGGTGCTGGACGCGCTGCGGCATTCGCATTTCCCGGTTCGTTTCGGTCCGCTCGACCGGGTGCTGCTGAGCCCTCATATGCATCAGCTTCACCATAGTTATCGGCTCGAACATTGGGACAAGAATTTCGGCAACAAGCTGTCGATCTGGGATTGGGCGTTCGGCACGATGTTCGCGCCGCGGCCGGGCGAGGAGATCCCGGTCGGCCTGGGGAAGCCGGAAGAGAAGGAATATAATAGCCTGTTCGGCGCCTATCTTGACCCGCTGTGCAAGATCTACCGCCTCGTCATCGGCCAGGCTGATCCCGGCAAGCCGTTTTACGCGCGGGTGTTGTGGCGCAGTCCACGGCAATCCGCTCTTCTGGTGCAACAGACGTTGCGCGCGGCGGCGCAGGGTCGCCCTGTCCAGCCCGCCGCAGGTGACGAATCACGTGGATTGGCCTCACAAAGCCGGTCATAGCAGATCAAAAAGGTCCACCACGCCTGTGGCATGACCTCGGTCACGTTCTGAATCAGGCGCCGTTTCTGGGGCCGGCTTATTCGCTTCAGCGATGAAGCAACCAGACCAAGAATGAAAGTGCCAAGCTGACAACAATGCAGGTCGTGATCGGGAAATAAAAGGAGAAGCGTTGTCCACGAAACGAGAGGTCGCCAGGGAGATGCCCAAGCCCAAGCTTGCCGAGCCACGGCCAACATAGGCCCGCGGCAAGCAGCACGGCGCCTGTTACGATGATCCAATGCCTCATTTTATGATTTTACCACATGCCACGTAAAAGCGGAGTCTCTCGGCCGCCCAGGCGCTGGGCTCTAGGAACGGGCTCCTGAAGGTCACGCGGCCGAAGTGAAGAGCGCGATCCGTTCTCTAGAAAAGCATGTAGGCATGCGAATACCCACCATAGCAGGACATGGGACGACGCAAGATCTGGCGAAAAAGCCATGCCCAGCGCTCGGCGGCATCCGCTGTATCAAAGACAACATAAAGTCGGCCATCAAGTCCGCGCATAACGTTCATCGGTAAAAGCTCCGTCCCACCGGCTTCGGCATGCCATGCCCGTCCAGAGGGCGGCGAGCCCGGCGAGATGCGGACGCAGGCCCCCCCCCATGGCGTTTCCTATTCGTTCGTTGCCGTCTGCGTCATTCAGCACAGAGCGTTCTGAAGTTGCAACGTAATTCCGCCCTTTGAGACGCGGCCGGACACGCCGTACGCAGCGAGCCCAAATCCTTCTCAAGTTGCACTCGC
>DATJHR010000068.1:0-3107 GCA_035493735.1 Acidocella sp. | reverse complement strand
GGCGGCGCCTGGGACAACGCCAAGAAATACATCGAGGACGGCCATTACGGCGGCAAAGGTTCGGAGGCCCACAAGGCGGCGGTGACCGGCGACACCGTCGGCGATCCCTACAAGGATACGGCCGGACCGGCGGTCAACCCGATGATCAAGATCACCAACATCGTCGCATTGCTGCTGCTCGCCGTGCTGGCGCACTAAGGATCGCGCCAGCGGTCGCGATGTTGAAAATGCAAAAGGCCCGCGCGCACCGCGCGGACCTTTTTCATTCTTGTGCGCTCAGAAGCCGAACGGATTGAAGGTCGCCGAGAACATGCCGCCGATCAAACTGCGTTCGCGTCCGCCGGTCGGCGTGGTCTGCGAGATGAAGTCGAAGACCTTGCCGTCCTTCAAGCCGTAATTGGCGAGCCGCACCACCCGGCGCTCCTTGCTGAAATAGACGGCGATCACGCGCTGGTCGGTGACTTCCTGCGGCATGAAGGCGGCGCTGCGTTCGGTCTTCTGCGAGATGTAATAAAACACGTCGCCATTGAGCGTGGCGACCGTCGAGGGCGTGCCGAGCACGATCAGCACCTGCTCTTGCGTCGCGCCGATCGGGATCTGCTCAAGCGCGCCTTCCTGGACGACGTAGCCGCGCTGGAAGGTTTCCGAAAAGCCGCCGCAACCGGCCAGCAAGAGCGCGCCGGCGAGCGCCAAGGCGATACGGCGCGCGGGCGCTCGGCTCGGAAGGGCTTTGCGAAATTCAACGGTCATTTTGGTCTTGCATCGCACCGGGGCTTGCCGTAACGGGCGGCTCGAGCCCGGTTTTTGCGATGATATTTCCCCTTTTCAGCCGCGCCACGCGGCGCGACACCATTTCGATCCTGTATGGCATGATCGTGGCGCAAGCGCGAATGCCATGCTTTTACCGCGACTACGCGGTTGCCGACACGGTTAACGGCCGTTTCGACTTGATTGTCCTGCACCTGGCCTTGGTATTGGAGCGCATCGCGGCCGACCCCGGCTTGCGCGCGCTCGGGCAGGGACTTTTCGACCGCTTCTGGCAGGATATGGACCATAACCTGCGCGAGATGGGTATCGGCGACCTCTCGGTTCCCAAGAAGATGCGGGCGCTGGGCGAGGCCTATTATGGCCGCACGCAGGCCTATCGCGCGGCGCTGGCCGAAGCCTCCGACGCGGCATTGATCGAGGCCTTGGCCCGCAACATCTACGGCGGCGGGAAGGATGATGCGGCGACCCGACTTGCCGCATACATGCGGCTGGCGGTACGCGATTTGGCCGCGCAACCTTCCGAGCAGATGGCCGGCGGGAGGGTGCATTTTCCGGATCCTGCAATGGTTGCGCCGGTGGTCGGAAGAGTTTGAAATTCATGAAGGAACATGGACAGCCCTGGAGCATAGCGGTGGCCGTGGATGAAATCCCCGCCAGTGGCCTGCATCGTGTCATCGAAGCACCGGCCGAGGTGCGCAGGGGCCTCGCTGGACTGGCGGGTGTGCGCGATTTGGCGCTTCTGCGGGCCGAATTCGACCTCACCCGTCGCGGCGGCGGCGTCCATGTCAGCGGGCGGGTGCAGGCGCAAGTCGGGCAGACTTGCGTGGTTAGCCTCGAACCGATCGAGAACGCCATCGATGAGGCGGTCGACGTGCTGTTCGCTCCCGGCGCCGCGGCCGGCGGCGATGAATTGGCGGCCGAGCCGGGTATTGACGGCCGCGATCCGCCGGAACCGCTGCTCGATGGCATCATCGACCTCGGCGCCCTGGCGACCGAGTTTCTGCTGCTCGGCGTCGACCCCTATCCGCGCAAGGCCGGCGCCGAATTCGCTGCTCCCAAGGTGGAGGATGCCGGCGAACGCCCGTTTGCCGCGCTGGAAGCGCTGAAAAAGCGCCTGGGGCCGGCCGGAACGGCCTGATAGCCCGGACCGGCGGGAGGCGGCTTGTCTGGCTCCCCCGACCGGTTATGTTCGCCCGTGTGACTGGCCACCAAAGCACCCCGGCGCTTCTGATCACGCGGCCAAGGTCGCTCTATGCCCGATAAAGTTCGCATTGCTTTGGACGCCATGGGCGGGGACCATGGCGCGGCCGTGGTCCTGCCGGGCGCCGAGCTGTCGCTCGTGCGCCATCCCGATAGTGAATTCATCCTGGTCGGCGACCGCGCCGTGATGGACCCGCTGCTGGCCAAGCTGCCGCGGCTGGCGGCTGCCTCTACCCTCATCCACACCGACGTCGCCATCCGCATGGATGACAAGCCGAGCCAGGCGCTGCGCCACGGCCGCTGGAAGTCCTCGATGTGGCTCACGCTCGACGCCGTTAAAAAACGCGAGGCCGATGTCGCGGTCTCCGCCGGCAATACCGGCGCACTGATGGCGATGTCGCGCTTCAACCTGAAAATGCTGGAAGGCATCGACCGTCCGGCGCTGGCAGCGCTGTGGCCGACCTTACGCGGGGAGTCGGTGGTACTTGATCTCGGCGCCTCGATCGGCGCCGACGAGACCCATCTCATCAATCTGGCCGCCATGGGCAGCGCCATGGCGCGCGTGCTGTTCGACATAGAGCGGCCAACCGTCGGCCTGCTCAATGTCGGGGTCGAGGAGGTCAAGGGGCTGGAGGCGGTGCGCGAGGCCGGGCGTATTCTGCGCGATGGCCGTTTCTCACATTTCGACTATCACGGTTTCGTCGAAGGCGACGACATCGGCAAGGGCACCGTCGATGTGGTGGTGACCGAAGGCTTCGCCGGCAATATTGCGCTCAAGACCGCGGAAGGCACCGCGCGCCAGTTCGCCCAATATTTGCGCAGCGCCATGAACCGCACCTGGACGGCGCGGCTCGGTTATCTGCTGGCACGCTCGGCTTTCCAGGCGCTGCGCGAGAAGATGGATCCGCGCAAATCCAACGGTGCCGTCCTCCTCGGCCTCAATGGCATCGTCATCAAGAGCCATGGTGGCGCAGACACCGAGGGTTACGCGGCGGCCATCGATATCGGCTACGACATGGTGCGTTACGGCCTGCTGGCCAAGATCGGCGAACAGGCCGCGCGCGAACGGGAGGCCAATGGCCGGCTGGCAAGCGGGGCGGGTTCGTGACGGTGAAGCGTTCGGTCGTGCTCGGCTGCGG
>DATJHR010000067.1:0-10743 GCA_035493735.1 Acidocella sp. | reverse complement strand
AAAAAGCGGCCGCTTTCTTTGTCTGAGCCTTTTGCGGCGTGCGGACGAAGGCCAGCGCGCCGAATGCGAGAATGCCAAGCGTGCTTGAAAGATATAAAGCGTCATAGGGGCCGCCATGATCCAGAACGAGGCTGAAGAGTAGCGGTGCGCCGCCTTGGAGAATGCGGCCGGGCGCGGCCAGCAGGCCGGTGCGCAGACCGTATCCTTTCGCGCCGAACAAGGCCAAAGGCAGCGTCCCACGGGCGATGGTCTGAAGCCCGTTGCCGCCGCCATGCAGGATGGTGAAGAGGATCGTCGCGGCGGGGCCGATCAGCAGAAGCAGGCCGGCCCCAATCGGGTGCAGCGCCATGGCCAGTCGGGCCGAGACAAGCGGCGAGACATGGCGGAGCAGGCTGAATTCGATCAGGCGCGCGCCCACTTGCGCTGGCCCCATCAGCGCGGCCGCGCCCACCGCCAAGGCCGGGGTCGCGCCCAGCGCTTCCAACAGGCGGGGGAGATTCGAGGCCATCGCCACTGAGATGAACCAGCCGGCGGCGAACACCCCGGCCAGGATCGCCATGGTCCGGGAAACCCCGCCGACGGGCGGGCTGGGCGCCTCCGCTTCGCTGGTGGCGGGCGCGGCTTTGGGGACCAGAAAGCGGTTGAGCGGCAGGCCAACCAGCAGATGCAGCGCCGCCCAGGCCAGGCAGGCGCCGCGCCAGCCGAATTCATGGCTGAAGAGCGCGCTCGCCGGCCATCCGACCGTGCTGGCAAAGCCGGCGAACAAGGTAATGCCGGTGATCGCGCCGCGCGCTTTGGCGCGAAACAGGCCCGTCGCCGTGGCGAAGGCCGCTTCATAGAGGCCAAAGCCCATGCCCAGGCCGATCACCGCCCAGGCGAGCGCGAGGCCGGTGAGCCCGGAGGCCATCGACAGGAGGCCCAATCCCAGCGCGAAGGCGAGATTTGTGGCGGCCAGCACGTCGCGGCCGCCGCGCTGGTCGATCAGCCGGCCCGCCATGGGGCCGAGCAGGCCCGAAAGCAGCAGGGAGCCTGAGAAAATCGCGAAGAACCAGGAATCGGAAACATGCAGGCTGCGGCAAATCGGGTCTGCGAGCACGGCCGGCAGATAGTAGGTGGACCCCCAGGCGAGTGTTTGGGTGATGCCGAGCACCGAGACAATCGCGGGCTGGCTTTTGTGAAAGGCTGGTGTCACGGCATTTTGCTCCAAGCTCATGCGGGTCCGAGAAGCGACAGCCAGACCGCAAGCGCCGTCAGGACGACAAACAGAACGGGCGGCGTGATCAGCAGACCGACGCGCATATACTGGCCCCAGCCGATGCATATGCCTTTGCGGCGCAAAATATCGAGCCAGAGCAAGGTGGCGAGGCTGCCGATCGGCGTGAATTTGGGGCCGAGGTCGCAGCCGATGATATTGGCATAGATCATCACCTCGCGGGTGAGGGCGGGTATGCCATGTGCCTGCTCAATGGCCAGCGTGCCGATCAGGACGCTCGGCAAATTATTCATGACCGATGAGAGCAGGGCGGCGCCGAAGCCGGTGCCGAGCGCCGCCACCCAGCTGTTTTGCGCGCCAAGCCAAACCAGCGCGTCGGCCAGATGGTTGGTCAGCCCGGCATTGCGCAGCCCGTAGACCACCAGATACATGCCGAGCGAGAAAATCACGATCTGCCAGGGCGCCCCGCGCAGCACCTTGGCCACGGAGATGCGCGCGCCGCGCCCGCCTTGATGCCAGCGCCCGGCCAGAAACAGCAGGATCAACGCGCCGCCCGCGGTAACCGCCGAGACGGGCACGCCCAAAGGCGCGACCACGAAATAGGCGATGAAGAGCAGGCCCAGGACCGGAAAGGCCGCGCGGAAGAGCAGGCGGTCATGAATGGCATGGTCGGGGTTTTCGATCTTGGCCAGGGCATAACGCACCGGAATCTGCCGCCGAAAGGTGAGCCAGAGCACCAGGAGCGTGGCCACCAGGGCGCAAACATCGACGGGGACCATGACCGTGGCATAGCGGTTGAAGGTGATGCGAAAATAGTTGGCGCTGACAATGTTGACGAGGTTGGAGATGATCAGCGGCAGGCTGGTGGTATCGGCGACAAAGCCAGTCGCCATGACGAAGGCCAGGGTCTGAAGCGGCGAAAAATCCAGCCGGACGAGAATCGCCACCACGATCGGCGTCAGCAGAAGTGCTGCGCCGTCATTGGCGAAGAAGGCCGACACCACCGCGCCCAGCACGATGATGAGGGGAAACAGCCGACGCCCTTTTCCATCGCCCCAGCGCGCAATGTGCAAAGCGGCCCATTGGAAAAAACCGGCTTCATCCAGCAGGAGCGAAATGACGATCAGGGCGACGAAGGTGATGGTCGCGTCCCAAACGATATGCCAGACCGTGGGCACGTCGTGCCAACTGATAACGCCGGTGAGCAAGGCGAGCACGGCGCCGCCCATGGCGCTCCAGCCAATGCCAAGCCCGCGCGGCTGCCAGATGACGAAGACGAGTGTGACGATGAAGATGGCGAATGCCAGCATTTCGGGGAGGGCCATTAAGGATTAAGAAAGAGGCCGCTTTTTGAAAAAAGCGGCGCAAAAACTTTTGCTCGCCTTGGCCTGTGATGTTGAAACAGCTGGACCAAAGAAGCGGGAGAGGCTCGTCAGCTCATGCGGGGCCCCGCTGCGTCTGCCACGGTTGTGCCGGGTAGAATGCCCAGCACGGTTTCGGAAGGCCGGCACAATCTGACCCCCATCGGCGTGACGACAATCGGCCGGTTGATGAGGATGGGATGCGCCATCATGGCGTCTCGATCCCGGCATTGCGGATCATCGCCAACGCGTTCCGCGACGTGCCGCAATCCGGGTTGTGGTAGATCACCACGTCGATGGGCAACGTCATACATTGTGCTCCGTGCGCATGAGGGGCGTGGCTTCGCTGACCTTGACGCCACAACGGGCGGCATCGCCCTGGCAGCAATTTTCGGTGAGATAAGCAAGAAGGTCAGTCATTGCGGTGTAGGCGGCACCGTAGATCAAAGATCGCCCCGCCCGCCGGAACGTGATCAGGCCGGCATGCTTCAGCTGGTTCAAATGAAACGAAAGCGTGGCGGACGGCAGGGCCAGCCGTTCGCCGATCTGGCCGGCGGCGAGCCCCTCAGGTCCCGCCTGAACCAGCAGGCGAAAGATATCGAGGCGGGTCTCCTGGGCCAGGGCCGCGAGGGCAGCAACTGCGGCGGCTTTCTCCATATTTCCATAACTATAGAAATAATGGAGGCCGTCAATCGGCCGCCCCTCGCAGAGGCCCAGAGAAAGAAAGTGGCCGCTTTTTGAAAAAAGCGGCGCAAAAACTCTTGTTGTGCTGGGCCTGAGTCTGTGACGCCGACAACGCCCATAGCCCAGAGTCAAAAAAGTTTTTTGCTTCTTTTTGTTCACAAAAAGAAGCCTTTCCTTCCGTCAATGCAGTTTCACTGAGGGGCCGGTGCGTCGCAACAGTCCGCGTGAGAGAAACGCGAGCAGGGCGAAGCGCGTGCCGTTCAAAGCCCGTTCGTGCATCACGCGCATGGAATGATACATCATCCGGGCAAACAATCCTTCGATAAAAACGCCGCGGCCGAAGATCGCCCCCATCAGGCTGCCGACGGTGCTGTGATGGCCGAGCGAGACCAGCGAGCCGAAATCCCGGTACATGAACGGCTGAAGTTCCTGGCCGCGGAGGCGTTTTTCGATCTGCGCCAGCATATGGTCGGCCTGCTGGTGCGCGGCCTGCGCGCGCGGCGGCACGAACCCCGATCCGCCGGGCAGCGGGCAGCCGGCGCAATCGCCCATGGCGAAGATGCTGGGGTCGCGGGTCGTTTGCAAAGTTGGTTCGACCACCAGCTGGTTGAGGCGGTTGGTCTCGAGCCCATCGAGGTCCCGCAACACGTCCGGCGCTTTCACGCCCGCTGCCCACACCACCAGCTCGGCGGGGATGAAGGAGTCGTCAGCGAGCCGGACGCCCTCGCTCGTCACTTCCTTGACCCGCGCGTTGGTCTGCACTTCCACACCCATGCGTTCGAGCAGGCGGCGGGTGGCTTTGGAAATCCGCTCCGGCAAAGCGGGCAGCAGGCGGTCCGCCGCCTCGATCAACACGATGCGGATGTCGCGTTCCGGGTCGATGCGGTCGAGCCCGTGGGCGATCACTTCGCGCAAGGTCCGATGCAGCTCGGCCGCGAGTTCGGTGCCGGTCGCACCCGCCCCGATGATCGCCACATGCAATTGCCCCGGACGAACCGGCTCAGCTTGCGTCTGCGCGCGCAGACAAGCATTGACCAGCCGCCGGTTGAAGCGCGCCGCCTGGGCCGGTGTTTCCAGCCGCACGGCATGTTCCGCGGCGCCCAGGGTGCCGAAATCATTCGTCACGCTGCCGATCGCGATCACCAGCAGGTCGTAATCGATGGCGCGCGGCGGCGTGATCTCGCGCCCTTCATCATCGCGCGTGGCGCCGATCAGGACTTTCTTGGCGGCGCGGTCGAGCCCCACCATCTCGCCGAAATGGTAGCGGAAGTTATGCCAATGCGCCTGGGCAAGGTAGTTCACCTCATGGGCGTTGGGGTCGAGGCTGCCGGCGGCCACTTCATGCAGCAAAGGCTTCCACAGATGGGTGCGGGCGCCTTCCACGAGGGTGATGCGCGCACGGCCCTGCCGGCCCAGGCGATCGCCGAGCCGGGTCACCAGCTCGAGCCCCGCGGCGCCGCCGCCGACCACGACGATGTGGGGGCCGGATGCCTCGTCAAGACTGTGCGCCGCCGGCGCCGTCGGATTGATGGGCAACGTGCCAGGCGTGGCATCAGGCGGCACAGGGAGCTCGTTTAGCGTGGGCATTGCGTCAAGTCCTTGTCGATGAGGCGATAGGAATGGCCTTAGTAATGCAGCAATCATTTATAGGGGGACGCTACCCTATCCGGGATTTCAGGTGCAACGGCAGGCAAGTGTGTTTCGATATGCAAAAGTCCACAGAAATCGGGATAAGCTTGTGGATCATTCGTGTATGGCCGTGCACACGGCGCGATTTACCTGGATTCCTCTCGGTTCGATCCCCGTTTCGCGTGCCTGAGGAGCCGTGCCGCCGGCGCCGCGGCTTTGGCGCCGAAACGAGCTTGTCTGGCGTTTGCGCGGCACGTGGTGCATGTGCGAGGCACTGAAGCGAATGGACTATGATGACTGATTGGACTGACGGCTATCGGGCCGACGTTACCTATACCACCGCATTTTATCGCCACACGACCCCGGTTTGGCTGTCGCTGGCCACGTTGCTGAGCGGGCACCGGCCGCCGCGCATCGATCGCCGGTTCCGTTGGTGCGATCTTGGCTGCGGTCAGGGGCTCACGGCGCTCGGCGTGGCCGCTAGTCATCCTCAGGCGGAGGTGTTCGGCTTTGATTTCAGCCCCGAGCATGTCGACAATGCGCGGCTCATGGCGGAACAAGCGGGGATCAGCAATGCGGTGTTCGCCGAGACGTCCTTCGCGGAGCTGGCAGCGCTGCCGCGCGAGGCGTTGCCGCAAATGGATTTCATTGTGCTGCATGGCGTGTGGAGCTGGGTCTCCTCGACCCAGCGGGCGTTTCTGCTCCAATTCATCCGTGACCGGCTGGCGCCCGGCGGCGTGGTCTATCTGAGTTACAACGCGCTCGCCGGTTGGGCGGCGATGCTGCCGGTGCAGCGCCTGATGCGTCTGTACAGTGAAATCCGGCCTGGTCCGGTCGAGGAGGTGATCCCGGGCGCGCTAGGCTTCCTGAACGAGGTGATCCAGGGCGATGCCGCCTTCTTCGCGCATAACCCGCTGGTTGCGGCGCGGCTGGACTATCTGGGCAAGGAAAACCCGCATTATCTGGCCCATGAGCTGCTGCACGCGACCTGGGACCCGATGTCGCCCGATGCCGTGGCGCGTGACATGGCCGAGGCGAAATGCGGCTTTATCGGCAGCGCGACGCTGCTTGAGAATTTTGACACGCTCTCCGTGCCGCCGACCATGGCGGCCTTCATCGCGCGAACCGAAGATGCGCGCATGAAGGAGGTGCTGCGCGATCTTGGTGCATCCCGCACGCTGCGCCGCGATCTCTTTCGCCGTGGCACGGAAAGGCCATTGGCGGGTGAGGTGACCGCGCTGCTCGACGAGATCGTGCTGACGGATTTCTGCGGCAAGGATGAGGCGGACATTACCATCGCCACCGGCGGGGGTACCAGCCGGACGTTGGACAGCAATATCTATGGCGCGGTGCGGGGGCGGCTGCATGCGGCGCCGCTCTCTGTGGGGGAACTGCGCCGGAATCTCGGCGACTTGTCCATGACCAGGGAGGTCGTCAGCGTGTTGTGCGAGACCGAACTCGCCCACCCGATGCTGACACCGCAGCCAAGGGCGCGGTCGGTGCGGGCCGGCGCGCTGAACCGTGTGATCGGCCAGCATAACCGCCAGGGGGGCGCGCTTAAATATCTGGTGGCGCCGAAACTTGGCACCGGGATGCCGGCGGACACGTTCGAGACCATGGTGTTCGAGGAATTTTCCGCAGGCATACCGGATGATCTGGCGCCGGCGATCGACCGCCTGATGGCCATGCTCCGGACGCGGGGGCTGTTGCCGCAGCAGGACGGCGTGCCGACCGATCCTGCCGGCACGCGCGCCACGCTCGCCCAAGCCCTGGAGCGCTTCATCACCACGCGCCTGCCGGTGTTTCAGCAGGTCGGAATTCTGCCCGAAGAGCCGACGGCCGAGCCCGGACGCGCCGCCTATGAAGCCTGGAAACAAGCGCGCGCCGTCTGCCCGGGGGCTGCAGAAGCAAGCAAAAGAAAAAGCTTCTTTTTGTGAACAAAAAGAAGCAAAAAAACTTTGTTAACTTGGGCCGTGCTGGTTTCGCTGCCGCCGGCCCAGAGTAGAAGAAGTTTTTGCGCCGCTTTTTTCAAAAAGCGGCATCCTTACTTTTTAATGGGATTGTCTCTTGCCGCTCGGCTTGTGCGCGGGTGACTTCTCCCAGCCCGCCGAGCCTTCCTGGGCCTCGGTTCCGATCTCGTGACGGATTGCCGCGGCCAGTTCGGGATTGGCACGCCGGATCTGTTGGATCCGCAACGCCGCCGCAGGGCCGGGCGTGGGGGTGCGCTCCCACAATTCCAGATACAGGAAATCCTCCGCGACGCGCCGGTCTCTGGTTGAGGAAATCGCCGTCCGCAGAGCGGTGGTGAAGGAGATGTCTGCGTCAGCCGTCTTGTCGCCGGACCTCGTCATGAATCTGAGCCCTCCGATCAATCCAGTTTATTGTGTGCGTCTCCGATGGCGCCTCTGAGCTATTCGCTTCCGAGCTTGTGCGCGCTCGGTGCCGAACAGCGTCTTATCCGAACAGACCCGTGAACGGTATTAAGAATAGATGATCGATTTGTACATTGACGGCGCGGTCCCAAGGCCCCGTGCGTCTTTGCCATCGCGGCGAATGGCCCTAATAGGGGCCCGAGCGTGGACGCCTCGATGGTTTGGCGGGGCGAAACAAGGGGCGGCGCATGAGCTATGCGGTAAAGGAGATTTTTCTCACCCTGCAGGGGGAAGGCAGCAATGCCGGGCGGGCGGCGGTGTTCTGCCGCTTCGCGGGCTGCAATCTCTGGTCTGGGCGTGAGGAAGACCGCACCGACGCGGTGTGCCGCTTTTGCGATACGGATTTCGTGGGTGTGGACGGCACCGGCGGCGGCCGCTTCAGTGATGCCGCGCAGCTGGCAGCCGCAATCGCCGCCGCCTGGGGGGGTGGACCGAAAAACCGGCTGGTGGTGCTGACCGGCGGCGAGCCGCTGCTGCAGGTCGACACGAAGCTGATCGAGGCGTTGCACGCGCAGGGCTTCGAGATCGCGGTGGAGACGAATGGCACGATCGTGCCACCGGACGGGCTCGACTGGATCTGCGTCAGCCCCAAGGCCGACGCGCCTTTGGTGGTGCGCGCCGGGCATGAGCTCAAGCTCGTCTTCCCACAGGAGCAAGCTTGGCCAACGCGGTTCGAGGGGCTTGATTTTCAGCATTTTCTTCTGCAGCCGATGGATGGGCCCGAGCGGCAGGCCCATACCGAGGCGGCGATCGCCTACTGCCTCGCCCATCCAAACTGGCGCCTCTCGGTGCAGACGCATAAATTCTTGGGTATCCGTTAATGTATGAGTTGAGCAAACAGTTCCGTTTCGAAGCGGCACATACCCTACAGCGGGAGGTCGACGCGGAGCCTAGCCGGCGCATTCACGGCCATTCCTACCGTGCCGAAGTGGTGCTGCGTGGCATGCCGGACCCGCAGAGCGGCATGATGATGGATCTGGGAAAGTTGGCCCGCCTGATCGAGGAGGTGCGCGACGGGCTGGACCATCGTTTCCTTGATGAGGTTGCCGATCTGGGTCCCGCGACGCTGGAAAATCTCGCCTCCTGGATCTGGCGCAGGCTCAAGGACCGCTGCCCGCCTTTGTTCCGGGTCACTGTGTATCGCGACAGCGAGGGCGATACCTGCAGCTATTTCGGTCCCCAATAGCCATGGGGCCGCGTCGGTTTCACGCTACGCGGCGGCTTCCACTAAAGTATAGGCGGCTCCGTCTTTAAGCGGATTGCATAAGCCGCTTGGATCGTTTCGCTATCTTCCAAGGTAGCGAACGCGTCCTTTTGTCCAATGGCGTTCGGCGGGCCGGCGGCGCTAGCCTTCGTCATTGATCGAAGGCTTGAAGCCCGGTCAGCGACGCCTTGATCCACCGCCTTCACATAATGCTACCGATCCATGGTGGTCATCTCGCTGTCCGGCACCAGGAAATACTTGGGCGAGGTCCGCACGATGCTTTACGGGCGGCTTGCTTAGCGAACGGGAGTGATTTTCGATGCTAAAAGCCGTGACCGCATCGAGGGTGTGCCGCAGGGGCGCGAGGAAGGAGGAGGCATGAGCGCAGAGGTCATTACCTTCCCGGCCCGGCACCGCGCGTTGCCATCGGCCGGCCACGCTGGCGGCGAGGGCGTGGCGTTTGGCTCCTATCGTCTTTGGCCGGCGGAACGGCGGCTGGAAAAAGCCGGCCATCCCGTGCCCCTGGGAGGGCGGGCTTTGGACATCCTCCTGGCGTTGATCGAACGGCCCGGCGAGGTGGTCTCCAAGCAGGAGCTCATGCGGCGGGTCTGGCCCGGCATTGCCGTTGAGGAGTCGAATCTTCGCGTCAATATTGCAAGCCTGCGCAAGGCGCTGGGCGACTCGGAGACGGCGCGGTTTATCGGCAGCGTGGCCGGCCGCGGCTATTGCTTCGTGGCGCCGGTCTCGCTTGTGCGCGGGGCCTCGGCGCGCGCCAATGATGAAGCTTCCGTGCTCGCCCCTGCCGGCTGCAGCGTGGAGCAGCTGTTGCAGCTCATCAGCACCCAGCTCAGCGCGGGAAAATTCGTGCATATCGTGCTGTCGAATGCCCCCGTCCTGCGGGTTGAGGGCGAGGATGCCGGGCCGATGCTGGCGTCCTGAAGACAAAAAATGGAAGAAGAAAGGGCCGCTTTTTGAAAAAAGCGGCGCAAAAACTTTTGGTCATTTGGGCCTGAGGCGCTGAAACTGCACGGCCCAGAACAACAAAGTTTTTTTGCTTCTTTTTGTTCACAAAAAGAAGCCTTCCTTCCTTGCTCACCTCAAGGCGCAAAATTGTGCAAAATCACCCCTTCCAGCGGATCGCACGCGGCGGTCCAGGGGGCCGAGGCGAGTGCCCGGGCGGTCTGAGCGTAACCCGCATCCCAGCGTGCACGGATGCCGCGGGCGCTGAAATCGATATCTTTGGCATAGTCCTCATCCGGTAAGGTCGGGGCCAACAGGGCCACGATATGCATCCGGGTGAGGCAGCCATAGCCGGCGAGGTCGCGCATCTCGACACTGGCGCGTTCGTCGGCGGGGAGGCGTTTGGTCATTTCAGCGATCACATGGCGCAGTTTATGGATCTGCTTTTGCCGCGCCACCTGGCTGCGCGAGCGGCTGGCATATTGCACGTCTTTTTGCCGGTTGAGCACTTCGGCCATGCTATGCGGTTCCGCGCCCTCCGGGTTCCATACATGCACGGCGAAGATCAGCGAGTCGCGCCGTGGGTTGTCGTCAAAAATCGCTTCGAGCGGCGTGTTGGAGAGGATGCCGCCATCCCAGTACAGCTCGCCATCGACACGGATGGGCGGAAAGGCCGGGGGCAACGCGCCGGAGGCGAGCACATGTTCGAGCCGGAAGGTGATGTCGCGGCTGTCGAAATAATGCATCTGCGCGGTGCCGACATTGGCGGCGCCGACCGAAATGCGCGTGTGCCGCTGGCCGATCAGGCTGAAATCGATGAGTTCGGCGAGTGTCTGGCGTAACGGCGCGGTGCTGTAGAGCCCGGCATTTTCCGCCGCGAGGGGCCAGTCGCCACCGAGCATGGCTGAGATATTGGGGACGAAGAAGGCGTTAAGCCCCTGCATCATGGTGACGAGCCGCGCCATTTTCCCGCCGCCGGGGCAGGAGGCGATGAGGTTGGTCGGCAGGCTGTAGCCGATCCGTTGCCAGAAGCTGCGCAGTCGCCCGACCCGGTCTTGCACTGCGTTGCCAGCGATCAGCGCGGCATTGATCGCGCCGATGGAGGTGCCGATCACCCAGTCTGGTTCCACACCGGCCTCGTGCAGGGCCTCATACACGCCGGCCTGATAGGCGCCGAGCGCGCCACCGCCCTGCAGGACCAGAATGATCTGTCCGTAGCCGGTGGTTTTGCTCGTGGCCATGTGCCGTGGCTCCAGCGCG
>DATJHR010000066.1:0-2072 GCA_035493735.1 Acidocella sp. | reverse complement strand
ACCGCCGGTTCATCACCCGCAAGATTATCACCGGCCGAAACCGTCTGTCTGCCGGATCGCCTCGCCCGCGACCATGGCCGCGGCCATGGCGACGTTGAGCGAGCGCAGCCCGCTTTGCATCGGCACCCGCAGGCGCACCTCGGCGGCCCGATGCACCGCCTCCGGCACGCCGGCGCTTTCGCGGCCGAACATCAGCACCTGATCCTCGCCAAAGGCGTGGTCGAGATAGCGGCGCTCGGCCGCGGTGGTCAGCAGCACCAGCGTCAGCTTCTCGCTTTGCCGCCATTGCTCGAAGGCGGCAAAGGACGCGTGGCGCGTCAGCTTGACGCGGTCGAGGTAATCCATGCCGGCCCGGCGGAAGGCGCGGTCGGTGACCGGGAAGCCGGCCGGCTCCACGATATGCGCCTCGATGCCGAGGCAGGCGCAGAGCCGCAAAATGGTGCCGGTGTTTTGGGGGATGTCCGGTTCGTAAAGGGCGATTCGCATGGCGGGCCGAAGCCTGTTTTTAGGCGAGGGAAACTGTGCGACTCTTAGGCCTAAGGCCGGTTAGCGGGCTTGCACTCGCACCGCAAGGGTGCCAATAAACCCCCGCCGAAGCGCCGTTCCGCCTGCCGCGGGGCTGCCGCGCTGAGGTCCGCCCCGCCGCCGTGGGACTTAAAGTTTCTCGGCACCCAGCCGTGGGCGGCGAGTTCGCCAAGCCGGAGAGGAGAGGGACTAGGACGTGACGACCGTGTCTTCGGCGGAGCACACGCGCCGCGATTTCCTCTACATCGCCACCGGCGCCATCGGCGCGGTGGGCGCGGCGGCAGCCCTGGTGCCGCTGATCGCGCAGATGAACCCGGATGCTTCGACCATCGCGGCGGGCGCCCCGGTCGAGATCGATCTTGCGCCCATCGCCGAGGGCCAGATCGTCAAGGTGTTCTGGCGCTCCAAGCCGATTTTCATCTTCCATCGCAGCAAGAAAGAGATCGACGAAGCGCAGAAGGTCGACGTCAACAGCCTGCCAGATCCCGAGCCGGATTCAGAGCGCGTGAAAAAAGGCCACGACCAGTGGCTCGTGGTCATCGGCATCTGCACGCATCTCGGCTGCATTCCGCTCGCGCACCAAGGCGAATACGACGGCTGGTTCTGCCCCTGCCATGGCTCGCAATACGACACCGCCGGCCGCATCCGCAAAGGTCCGGCGCCGAAAAATCTCGCGCTGCCGCCTTACGCATTCCTCTCCGACAGCAAGATCCGGATTGGCGAAACGTCCGCCACGCCGGCCTGAGCCAGACGATTTCCGAAGGTTCGATCATGAGCGGACACGCAATCTACCAGCCGCAAAACAAATTCATGCAATGGCTGGAGAAGCGGCTGCCGATCGGCGGCCTCATTCATTCCTCGTTCGTCGCCTATCCGACGCCGCGCAACCTGAACTACTGGTGGACCTTCGGCGGCATTCTTTCGTTCATGCTGGGCGTGCAGATCGTCACCGGCATCGTGCTGGCGATGCACTATACCGCGCATGTCGACATGGCCTTCAATTCGGTCGAAGCGATCATGCGCGACGTGAATTACGGCTGGCTGTTGCGCTATCTGCACGCCTACGGCGCTTCGATGTTCTTCCTGGCCGTCTACATCCACATGTTCCGCGGCCTCTATTACGGCTCCTACAAGGAGCCGCGCGAGGTGCTGTGGATTCTCGGCGTCATCATCTACCTGCTGATGATGGCCACCGGCTTCATGGGCTACGTGCTGGTCTGGGGGCAGATGAGCTTCTGGGCGGCGACCGTGATCACCAATCTTTTCTCCGCCATTCCCGGCGTCGGCGACGCGCTCGTGACCTGGCTGTGGGGCGGCTACGCGGTCGGCAATCCGACGCTCAATCGCTTCTTCTCGCTGCATTATTTGCTGCCCTTCGTGATCGCCGGCGTGGTGGTGCTGCACGTGTGGGCGCTGCACGTCGCCGGGCAGAACAATCCGGCCGGCATCGAGCCGAAATCGGACAAGGACACGGTGCCGTTCACGCCCTACGCGACCATCAAGGACGGCTTCTTCATGGCCGTGTTCTGCATCCTGTTCGCCTGGTT
>DATJHR010000065.1:0-5436 GCA_035493735.1 Acidocella sp. | reverse complement strand
TTCCCTTGGCAAAGCGGTTCAATCTGTGCCCATTGAGCATCGGTCAGAATAAGGCGATCCATAAACAGCGTGAATCACAACTACCCAGACCAGGGGAATCCCTTAAATCCCAACAGACCCCAAAAAGCGGCCACTTTCTTTCCCCCTCATCCTGCCGTTATGTTGCAATTTTATTATGAATTTGCAACAAAATGCGGCGCGCGGGGCGGCGTGGAGTTTCGCCACGGTCCTGGCGGAGCGTGGTTTCGGTTTTTTGGTCCTTGGCCTGTTACTGCGCGCCGTTCCGGAGCGGGTGGTCGGGCTGATCGCCATCGCCTCGGCCATTTCCGAAATGGCGCGGATGATCTCTTTGAGCGGCGCCGGTGAACAGGTGCAGGCACATCCCGGTGATCGCGCGGTGGAGGCGGGGGCGTTCTGGTCGCAATGCCTGACCGCGCTCGGCGCCATGGCGCTGTTGTGGCTGCTCGCGCCAAAGCTTGCCGGGCTCTATGCGCAGCCGGCCCTGACGTTGGTGCTGCGCGTCATGGCCGTGAATATTTTTCTCACCGTCTTTCTGGTCGTGCCGTCAGCACGGTTGACCACGAATTTCCGCTTTCGCACGCTGGGGCTGATCTCCTTGGGCAGCACGCTGCTCGGCGGCGTGACGGCGTTGCCCTTGGCCTATTCCGGGCGGGGGATCGCGGCGCTGATCGATCAGCGCATGGTCGGCATCGGGTTTTACGCGCTGGTGGTGGCGGCGGCGGCGCGTTGGCGGCCGCCGCGCCCGCCCGCCTGGCCGGTGCTCCAGGCCAGTTTCCGCTTTTCCTGGCCGCTGATGCAGGCGGCCGTCGTCGATACCATGGCCATGAGCGGCTATGTGATGCTGGTGGGGCTGATTGTGCCGCTGGCGGATCTGGGGCGCTTTCGCATCGCGCAGCGGCTGGTCGAGGTCTTGCAAGAGCTCGCCTTCCTGCCCGCGCGCAAAATTTTTCTGCCGGTTTTCGTCGCCGTGCGCGGCGAGCCGGCGCGGCACGATGCGGTGGTTCGGCAGATGCTCGACATGCTGTCGATGAGCATTTTTTTCGTCAGCGCCGTGTGCGGCGCGGCGGCGACGCCGATCGTGCTGCTGTTGTTCGGGCCGCGCTGGGCGGCGGCGGGACCGGTGTTTGGCATCCTCACGTTGATGGTGCCGGCGGCGGCTTTGTATGGCGTGGTCAACCCGCTGCTGACGGCGGCGCGGCGCACCCGGCTGGTCGCATATGTCGCCTGGGCGAACGCCGTGACGATCATGCTGGCGGCATGGCTCGGCGCGCCGTTCGGCTTGCGGGCTCTGGCCTGGGCTCTGGCGGGGCGGGGCGTGTTGGGCGCAGCACTGTTTCTGGCGGCGCTGAAGCTCGGCTTGCGGTGGCCGCTGAGGCCGATGGCGCAAATGCTGGCGTTGCCCTGCCTGGCCCTGCTGGTGGCGCGGCTGGCGGCGCTGGCGGCTCTGGCCGCTTGGCCGGGGCTGGGCCTGGTGGCGCAGCTCTGTCTGGCGGGCGGCGTGGCGGCTGCAGCGTTCATCCTGGCGGTGATGGTGGCGGCGCCAGTGCGCATTCTGGGCATGATGGCGCGGCTGCGGCGCGCGTTTCTGGCACCCCACCTTGTATAGCTTATTATGGCTTATCCCTTGTCCCGGCCTGGGGTTGCTGGTTCAATGGGCCGGACCATGACAGACCATACCGCCCCCTTCCGGTTGCTGAAGCCAGCCCACCGGCATGCCGCGCTGGTGTTGACGTCAGCCCATTCCGGGCGGCGTTACGACCCCGCTTTTCTCGCGGCGTCGCGTCTGGATGCGACGGAAATTCGCCGCAGCGAGGATAGTTTCGTCGATGAGCTGTTTGCCGCGGGGCCGGAGCTTGGCGTGCCGCTGCTGGCCGCGCAGTTTCCCCGGGCCTATTGCGATGCGAACCGCGAGGCCTGGGAGTTGGACCCGCTGATGTTCGCCGATGCGCTCCCCGAGCATGTGAACACCACCAGTCCCCGCGTGCAGGCGGGGCTGGGAACGATTGCGCGGATCGTCGGCAACGGGGAGCCGATTTACACAGGAAAGCTCCGCTTCGCCGAGGCGCAGGCACGCGTGGAGACGTGCTGGCTTCCGTTCCATGAGGCGCTGGCGGGGCAGATCGAAGAGACGCTGGCGCAGTTCGGCACCTGTCTGGTGATTGATTGCCATTCCATGCCGAGCCTGCCGGGACGCCATGCGGCGAAGGCCGACATCGTTTTGGGCGACGGGTTCGGGACCAGCTGCGCGCCGGCCTGGACGGATTTTCTCCACGCCAGCTTGGCGGCGCTGGGGTTCCAGGTGCGGCGCAACGACCCGTACGCCGGCGGTTTCATCACGAGGCATTATGGCCGGCCACGCGAGGGGGTGCAGGTGATCCAGCTCGAAATGGCGCGCGGACTGTACATGAACGAGCAAGATTTTACGCATAGCCGGAATTTCTCCGAGATACAGAGGCGCATGACGGCGCTGCTCTCCAAGGTGATCGAGGCGCGGGCGATTTGGGAACGCTTTCTCCCCAACTGCAGGGCCGCCGCCGCGGAATAAGAAGCGGCGCACCCTGTTGTGACAACTGCCTAGAAGAATTCAGCCCGACGGCGTGAGAAAAATTTTTGCAGCGCAGAAACAGTGCTGCGGTTTTTTCAAAAAACCATTAATATCAAATGCTTGATTGGGTTAGGCGGAGCGCCAATCAAAGCCAACCTGATTTGTCGTCCCGGAGGGCTGGGTGGGAAGGCTTTACGTCCCCGCTTGCACCCCTTATGAGCCTTGTCGCGGTCCGGTGTTCCCGGTCCCGCTGCGGAGGGGTGGCCGAGAGGCTGAAGGCGGCGGTTTGCTAAACCGTTATACGCTGTCAAGGCGTATCGTGGGTTCGAATCCCATCTCCTCCGCCATCTGAACTTTTCACAACCTCCCAGACATCCCCAAAACCCGCTGAAAACGCCGATTTTTTCCGGTTTTCAGTTCCCGCATCTTGCCATTCATACCCGGTTCATCCCAAAAAAAGCCGGGTACATTCCCGGGTACCGATCCGAGACGAACCGGGTACATTGGCAGGGGCAAGTGGGGGATGCTGACAGACGCAAAGGCGCGGAACGCAAAGGCCGCAGAAAAGCCATACCGACTCGTTGATTTTGGCGGATTGTTCCTGTGGGTGACGCCATCTGGCGGGAAAATTTGGCGCCTCCGGTACGAGTTCCAGGGAAAGGAAAAGCTCCTGTCCCTCGGACCATACCCGGAGGTCGGGCTGGCAGATGCCCGGGACAAGCGCGACGCTGCCAAGGCGCTGCTGCGCGACGGTCGCGACCCGTCTATGGAGCGCAAGCTAGCCAGGGCCGCCGGGCAGCTATCGGTCGAGAACAGCTTCAAGGCTGTGGCGACGGCCTGGCACACAAAGCAGGCGCCGAATTGGACGGAGCATCACGCCGGCGACGTGATGGACAGCCTCAAGAAGTATGTGTTCCCAGCGCTCGGCGAACTGCCCATCGCCGAGATTGAGACGCCGGCTGTCGTAAATGTGATTCATGCGATTGAGGCGAACGGCGCGCCGGAAACGGCCCGGCGGGTGCGCCAGCGCATATCGGCGGTATTCGTCTATGCCGTGGCGCTTGGTCTGGCGAAAAACGATCCGGCGCATCTGGCGCGCGGCGCCCTGGCGCCGATGAAGAAGGGGCGGCAACCGGCCATCACCCAGCTTGAGCCGCTTCGGGACATGCTGCGTGCGGCCGAGGCGATACCAGCTCACCCAGCAACCCGTCTTGGCCTGCGCCTTCTGGCTCTCACCGCCGTTCGCCCGGGCGAGCTCCGCGGCGCGCGGTGGGGTGAGTTCTTGGGAATGGATGGGCATGCCCCCCTCTGGGAGATCCCGGCCGAGCGCATGAAGATGAAGGTCGCGCATGCGGTGCCGCTGGCGCGCCAGGCGGTCGAGATCATCGCCACGATCCGAGGATTAACCGGCCGTCACCCGTTGGTGTTCCCAAGCGCGCGGCACGCGCACCGACCGATGAGCGAAAACGCCCTCGGCTATCTCCTGAACCGGGCCGGCTATCATGGGCATCATGTGCCGCATGGATTTCGCGCGGCGTTCTCGACCATCATGAATGAGGCGCACCGGGCGGATCGGCAGATCATCGACCTGATGCTCGCCCACGCGCCCAAAAATGAAGTGGAGGGCGCGTATAACCGCGCCCTCCATGCTGATCGTCGTCGAGAACTGGCCCAGATTTGGGCCGACATGCTGCTGGATGGATTTATGCCGCCCGGCGATCTTGTGCAGCTGGTGCGCCGGTAGGGCGGCGCGCTGCGGCCTTCTCGGCAATCCAGTCATCGATTTCAGATTTGAGCCAGCGAACCGTACGGGGTGCCAGGGATACGCTAGATGGGAATGTTCCAGCGTCCATCATGCGGTAGATGGTCGAGGTTCCAAGCGACACGCGCGCCCGGACCTCGTGGATGTCAAGCAGGACCAGATCGCTCGTTGTCTCAGACATTAGGCGCTTTCCTCCGTTCTCGACCGTCCAACAGTGCGCCGGCGGCACATCCCGCCGCGCTCCAAAAATACCGCGCCATTTCTTCAGCCCCATCAGGTGTAAATTCCATACGGCTCAACTCTTGCCCGGTGTGCTGATCTACGACGCGCAGGATCACTACGCCTGGGGCATCTTCGACCACGATGCGGCGCATGGTGGGGAGAACGAACGCCGGCTGATGATGGCGACGCTGGATCGGGCGGTTAGCCATCGATATTCCCCTTCCGCACGTCGAAGGTCAGGGCGACGATCCACGGGTCTGCATCCCAGGAATCGATGCCGTTAATCTGCTCCCAGAGCGCGCCGTACCAGACCTTCGGAGCAAGGCCGCAACCTTCTCCGGGATAGCCCTCTGCCCTCGCATCCTCCTCGCTGATGTCCTGAAGCCTCTGCACCCGCACGTCGGTCACGGTCAGCGTCAGGCGGCTCGCCCAGCGCGGCATATGTATCGAGGGGCGAGAACGATAATGAGGGCATGGGGGATAGTCGGGATGGTCGGCGCGGAAGAAAGCGCCGTCTCGGCCCAGGCTATCACCGGGCGCGGATATGGCTGGGCCGTCCCCCGCGCAAACATGCCACCAGCTCTCACGCACCCAGAGCCGATCGCCGATGGCAAAGCGCAGCCGATTCTGTAGGCTTTGAGGATTGTTGCCATACCAGCAACCAGCTTCATCAACCGAAGCCGGCTGCGGCTTCAAAAACCGCCGCGTCTGCGTCTTCGTGCCGGCGAGCAGGGCGCGCACCATCGGCGCGGAAAAGAGGATCGGACGGTCAACCATTTGGCGCCTCCCGCCATTCCCGGTTGGGCGTTCGCAACCGATCTTCGTGCAGCTGGGCCACAAAATCAGCCGCCACATGCCCCGGATTGCGACGCGCTTCGTCGACCAA
>DATJHR010000064.1:0-2515 GCA_035493735.1 Acidocella sp. | reverse complement strand
TCGCGGCGCTTCCCTTGGCAAAGCGGTTCAATCTGTGCCCATTGAGCATCGGTCAGAATAAGGCGATCCATAAACAGCGTGAATCACAACTACCCAGACCAGGGGAATCCTTTAAATCCCAACAGACCCCAAAAAGCGGCCACTTCCTTACTTTCCAAAGCGCGACGGATGGTCGGTGATGATGCCGTCCACCAACGGGGCGAGCCGGGCAAAATCCTCCGGCTCGTTCACGGTCCAGGCAAGGACTTTCAGGCCCAGCTCATGGGCCTCGTCGATCTCGGCGGCGCTCAGGCTGGCCTGCTCTGCCGCCCAGCCCCAGGCGCCGGTGGCCGCCACGGCTTGCGGGATCGAGGTGCCCTCAAAGCCCGGCCCCCACCACAAAGCCCGCTGTTCGGCCGTTTTTGGTGCGGTCAGGCAGACGCGCCGGAGCGCCGGATTGCGCACCGCGACGGCGCGCAGCGCGGCCCAGTCAAAGGCGAGGATGGCGACGTTGAGCGTGGTCGGGAATTTTCCCAGCACCTCGAGGACCCGTGCGGCCATCAGTTCAGGCGGATGGGTGCGCTCCGGCGCATCGGGGAAGGTTTTGATTTCCAGCAGCCACTCAGTGTTTGGCAGGCGCGTGAGAGCGGCATCCAGGGGCGGCACCGAGGGCGGCAAGTCCGCCAAGGCCAGATCTTTGATCCGGCGGCCGTCGGGGAGTTCCGGGTCGTGATGCAGCACGGGGCAACCATCCGCGGTCAAAGCGATGTCGGTCTCAATGCCGGTCATGCCCTGGGCGGCCACGTATAAAAACCCTTCCATGGTGTTTTCCGGCCGCTCGGCGCGTGCGCCGCGATGCCCGTAGATCGCCGCCATGGGGTTCGTCCGCATTGTCTTGCTCCTTCAGGATGGCCGTTCCGTCATCCGTTCCTATCTTAAACCGGATTGACGAGGAGTAATCGAGCATGTCGCAACGGCAACTGCATCTCGGCGCCTTCATGCGCCCGGTCAGCATTCATACGGCCTGGTGGCGTTATCCCGGCGCCTTTCCCGATGCCAACTTCAATTTTTCCCATCTGAAGCGGTTCGCGCAGACTTTGGAGCGGGGCAAGTTCGACGCGTTCTTCATGGCTGACCATCTGGCGGTGCTGAACATGCCGGTGCAGGCGCTCAAGCGCAGCGGCACCGTGACGTCGTTCGACCCGCTGGTGCTGCTGCCGGCGCTGGCGGCGGTGACCGAGCGAATCGGGCTGATTGCCACCGGTTCGACCACCTTCAATCAGCCTTATGACCTGGCGCGCAAATTCGCCTCGCTGGACAGCTTAAGCAACGGCCGGGCGGGGTGGAACATCGTCACCACCTCAAACCCCGACGCGGCGCTCAATTTCAACATGGACGAGCATATGCAGCATGGCGACCGCTATCGCCGCGCCCGGGAATTTTATGACGTGGTGACCGGGCTGTGGGACAGCTTCGCCGACGATGCGTTCATCCGCGATCCGGAATCGGGGATTTTCTTCGATCCGGAGAAAATGCATGTGCTGAACCATAAGGGCGAGAATTTTTCCGTGCGCGGGCCGCTGAACATCGCCCGGCCGCCGCAGGGCTGGCCGGTGATCGTGCAGGCCGGGGCCTCCGAGGCCGGGCGGCAGCTCGCCGCCGAGACAGCGGAGATGGTGTTCGCCGCCGGCGGTTCTATCGAGGCGGCGCGCGCCTTCTATGCCGATGTAAAAGGGCGCATGCCGAAAGTCGGCCGTGAGCCGGAACATCTGAAAATCCTGCCCGGGGCGCTGGTGATCGTCGGCGAGACGATGGAGGAGGCGCGGGCGAAGGCGCGAAAACTGGACAGCCTGGTGCATCCCGATAGCGGGCTCGCCTCGCTCTCGGTGGCGCTGGGGTGCGATGCGTCCGGTTTCGAGCTGGATGCGCCGCTGCCGGAAATTCCAGAGACGAATCAGAGCAAGTCCTCGCGCGAGCGGGTGATCGAGCTGGCGAAGCGGAACAATTTGACGGTGCGCGAGCTGGCACAAAAGGTCGGCGGCTATGCCGGGCAGAGTTTCATCGGCACGCCCGCCAGCATCGCCGATGAGATGGAGGAATGGGTGGAGACACGCGCCTGCGACGGCTTCAACGTGATGTTCCCGACCGTGCCGGCGGGGCTGGATGAGTTTGTCGACATGGTGGTGCCGGAGCTGCAGCGGCGCGGGCTGTTCCGCAAGGAGTATGAGGGTACGACGCTGCGCGAGCATCTCGGCCTGCCGCGCCCGAAAAACCGGTTTTTTGCTTAGGAGGAAAGGAAGTAGCCGCTTTTTGAAAAAAGCGGCGCAAAAACTTTTGGCAAGCTGGGCCCGAGGCTGCGCCGCCGCCAACGCCCATGGCCCAGCATTAATAAAGTTTTTTTGCTTCTTTTTGTTCAGGGTCTGTTGGGATTTAAAGGATTCCCCTGGTCTGGGTAGTTGTGATTCACGCTGTTTATGGATCGCCTTATTCTGACCGATGCTCAATGGGCACAGATTGAACCGCTTTGCCAAGGGAA
>DATJHR010000063.1:0-7336 GCA_035493735.1 Acidocella sp. | reverse complement strand
GGTAGGCTTATGAAACTGGCCCTTGCTCCGTTCGGCGTCTCCCCGCCGCCGCAATTTGACGCCTTCGTCACCCGCATCGACCGTCTGGCCGCGCAGTCGGCTTTGGCCGGCGCCGAGCTTCTGGCTCTGCCGGAATATTTTTCTATGGTTTTGGCCGGCGCCCGCATTAAGGCGCCCGATATTGCCGCCGAACTGGCCGACGTGGTGGACCAGGCGGAAGCGTTGGTGCAGGCGCTGGTAGCCATTGCCAGCCGGCACAAGATTTTCCTCCTCGGCGGCACCGTGCCGATGCGCGTGGGCACCGAAATCCATAACCGCGCCCCCTTCATCGGCCCGAGCGGCCAACTCGAATTCCAGGACAAGCAGGCCATGACCCGCTTCGAGGCGGAGCGCTGGGGTGTGCGTGGCGGTGCTGGCCCGAAGGTCTTCGATACGCCGTTCGGACGCATCGGCGTGTCGATCTGCTATGATTCGGAATTTCCCCTGCATGTGCGTGCCCAGGTGAAGGCCGGCGCGAAACTGATCCTTGTGCCAAGCTGCACAGACAGTCTCGCCGGGTTCAACCGCGTGCGGCTCTGCGCCCGCGCCCGCGCCGTCGAGAACCAATGCTTTGTCGCGGTGATCCCCCTGGTCGGCAACGCTCCATGGTCCGGTGCGATCGACGAAAATCGCGGCCACGCGGCCTTGTTCACCCCTTGCGACCATTTCTTCCCGCCGGACGGCGTGCAGGCGGCCGGCGAGATGGAGGAGGCGTAACTGCTGTTCACGGGCGTCGATTTCGACGCCATCGACCGGGTGCGGCGTGAAGGCGGCGTGCTCAACCATCGCGACTGGCACACTGATACCGCCGCCGCACCCGTGGTGAAGCTCGCCTGAGATGACCCGCATTTTCCTGATCGCCGGCGAGGCGAGCGGCGATGTGTTGGGCGCGCGGGTGATGACGGCATTGCGTGCCCAGCAGCCGGGACTGACGTTTTCCGGCATCGGCGGCGCACGCATGGAAGAGGCCGGGCTGGTCTCGCAATTCCCGATGCAGGAACTGGCGGTGATGGGCCTCGCTGAAATCCTGCCGCGGATCCTGCTTCTCCGCCGCCGCCTCAATGAGACCGTGGCGGCCATCAAGGCCAGCCGGCCCGATATCGTGGTCACCATCGACAGCCCCGGCTTCTGCCTGCGGGTGCTCAAGGCGCTCAACGGCACCGGCATCAAGCGCGTGCATTACGTGGCGCCGCAGGTCTGGGCCTGGCGGCAGGAGCGCGTGAAAAAATTCCCGGGGCTGTGGGAGGAGTTGCTCTGCCTGCTCCCCTTCGAGCCGGATTTTTTTGCACCGCACGGGCTGCACCCGTTGTTCACGGGTCATCCGGTGCTGGAATCGGGGGCCGGCAGCGGCGATGCCGCGCGGTTCTGCGCCGCCCACGGGCTGACGCCAGCGGATGTTCCGGTGGTGCTGATGCCGGGCTCGCGCGTGACCGAAACGACCCGGCTCTTGCCGGTGTTTCGTGACACCATGGCACGTCTGGGCGAAAAAATCCCCGGCTTGCGGCCGGTGCTGGCCGCCGCCCCGGTGATCGCCAATGTCGTGGAGGCGCGCACGCGGGATTGGAAAGTTCAGCCAATCATCGTGCGCGATGTCGCCACACGCTACGACGCCTTCGCCGCCGCCCGCGCGGCGCTGACGAAATCCGGAACCTCGACCCTGGAACTCGCCATGGCCGGCGTGCCAATGGCGGTGACCTACCGGGTCAACCCGATCAGCGCCGCCATCGGGCGGCGGCTGATCAAGGTGAAGCATGTGGCGATGATCAACCTGCTCGCCGGCCACGCTCTGGTGCCGGAATTGCTCCAGGAAAACTGCACGCCCGAAAAACTGAGGGCAACGCTGCAAACTTTGCTGACCGACGCTGATAGCGCGGCCCGACAGCGAAGCGGTTTTTCCACCGCCCTGGCCAGCCTGCAGGCGCCTGACGGCAAGCCCTCCGCTGCGGCGGCCGCCGCCATTTTGAAGCTGTTAGATCAAGGAAAGTAAGGAAGAGGCCGCTTTTTGGAAAAAGCGGCGCAAAAACTTTTTGGACTTTGGGCCGGTGGCGGTGAAACCAGCACGGCCCAAAGTTTAAAAAAGTTTTTTGCTTCTTTTTTTCAAAAAAGAAGCCCTTCCCTTCTTCCTTACTTGGCGTTCAGTGCGACTTCCATCGCCGCCACGGCGCTGATGTTGGTAATGCCGCGCGCGGTGGCGCTCGGCACGACGATGTGCAGCGGCTTCTCCAGCCCCATCAGCATTGGACCCACGGTCACCCCCTCGCCGGTGGCCTTCACCAGATTAAAGGCGATGTTGGCGGCATCCAGGTTGGGGAAGATCAGCAGATTGGCCGTACCGGTCAGCGGAGAATCGCAAACCGCTTGGCCGCGGATCTGCTCCACCAGGGCCGCGTCGGCATGCATCTCGCCATCGATCTCGAGATCAGGCACCCGGGCGCGGATCAGTGAGAGCGCTTGGCGCATCTTGCGCGCCGATGGCGAGTTCGAGGCTCCGAAATTCGAGTGCGAGAGCAAGGCCGCCTTGGGCGTCATGCCGAAGCGGTGCACCGTCTCGGCGGCGAGTTCCGCCATTTCGGCGATTTCCTCGGCACTCGGGTCGACATTCACATGCGTGTCGCAGAAGAACAGCACACCCGCCTGCAGGATCAGCGCGGTCATCGCATAGACCCGCTTGATTCCGGGGCGGCGGGGAATGAGCGGCAAGGCATATTCAAACTGCCGCCACCAATCGCCATACCCGCCGCAGATGGCCGCATCCGCCTCGCCGGAGGCGAGCAGCATGCCCGCGCCCACGGTCGGCCGCCGGCGCAGGGTGCGCGCCGCCGCCTCCGGGGGCGTGCCGCGGCGTCCCACCTTCTTCTGGTAGGCCGACACCAGCCGCTCATAGAGCGCCTGGTCCTGGTCGAAATCGACAATGCGCACGTCCTGGCCGGGCTTCAGCCGCAGGCCGAGCGCAGCGATTTTCTGCGCGATGACCAGGCCGCGGCCAAGCAGGATCGGCTGTGCCAAACCGTCATCCACCACGCTCTGCACCGCGCGCAGCGTGCGCTCATCCTCGCCCTCGGCATAGACCACGCGCGGACAGGCCTTGCGCGCCACCTCGATGACCGGGCGCAGCAGCTGGCCGGAGCGGAACACGAAACGCTCCAGCTCGTGCTTGTAAGCTTCAAAATCCTCGATCGGCTTGCGCGCGACCCCGGCTTCCATGGCAGCGCGCGCCACGGCCGGGGCAATGTGCATGATCAGCCGCGGATCGAAGAGTTTCGGAATGATATAATCCGGTCCGAACATCGGCGCCTGTCCGCCATAAGCGGCGGCCACGGTCTCCGAGGCTTCGACCCGCGCCAGTTCGGCGATTGCCTCGACGGTGGCAAGCTTCATGCTCTCAGTGATGGCGGTCGCCCGCACATCCATCGCGCCGCGGAAAATGAACGGGAAGCACAGAACGTTGTTCACCTGGTTCGGATAGTCCGACCGCCCGGTGGCGATGATCGCATCCGGCCGGTTCGCCTTCACCAGCTCAGGCGCAATTTCCGGCTCCGGATTGGCCAGCGCCAGGATCAGCGGGTTCGCCGCGAACAGCGGCAGCCATTCCTCCTTGAGCACGCGCGGCGCCGAAAGGCCGAGGAACACGTCGGCCCCAGCCAGCACATCCGGCAACGTACGGGCATCGGTCTCGCGCGCCACTTTCTCAAGCGTCGGGTCAAGATTCGGGCGGCCCTTATACACCACGCCCTGGATGTCGGTCATGGTGATGTTTTCCGGCTTGGCGCCGAGCGAGATCAGAATGTTCACGCAGGAAAGCGCGGCGGCGCCGGCACCGGAGGTGACGATCTTGATCTCTTCGATCTTCTTATTCTGTACCTTGAGCGCGTTCAGCACCGCGGCGCCGACAATGATCGCCGTGCCGTGCTGGTCGTCATGGAAGACCGGGATCGCCATGCGTTCGCGCAGCACTTGCTCGATCTTGAAGCATTCCGGCGCCTTGATGTCTTCAAGATTGATGCCGCCAAACGTGCCTTCCAGGCTGGCGACGATCTCGATGAACTTGTCCGGGTCCTGCTCGCTCACCTCGATATCGAAACTATCGATGCCGGCGAATTTCTTGAACAGGACGGCCTTGCCCTCCATCACCGGCTTGCCGGCGAGCGCACCGATATTGCCGAGGCCAAGCACAGCGGTGCCGTTAGTCACCACACCGACGAGGTTAGCGCGAGACGTATAGTCGAACGAACTATCCGGTTCGGCGGAGATCGCCTGACACGCCGCGGCAACGCCGGGGGAATAAGCGAGCGCCAAGTCGCGCGAGGTTTCCATACGTTTGGTTGCCGTGATGGCCAGTTTGCCCGGCCGAGGCGACCGGTGGTATTCCAACGCCGCTTTGCGTAAATCTTCATCCATATTGTTCACGACTCCCCATTTTCAGCATTCGTGCTGCCTGTCTGGCAGACAGTCTCATGCGCCAACCCGTCGCATGAGACAACAGGGCGTCAAGTCAGCGTTGCTAATGTTGCAGAAAATGGGAGGCCAGGCTCATCCCCCTTTGGGGGATGGTGGTGCGGTCGAGAAGACTCGAACTTCCAAGGGGTTTCCCCCACAAGCACCTCAAGCTTGCGCGTCTACCATTTCGCCACGACCGCATCGGGCTGGGAGCCTATAGACCATGATCAAAGCGACGACAACATGGAAAATCACTTCTGGTTACACTGATTATGAATTTGCGCTTAACCTCATGCGCGAGCGCGCCGCCGCCATCCGCGCCGGCACGGCACAAGAGCTGGTCTGGCTGCTCGAACACCCGCCTCTCTACACGGCCGGCACTTCTGCCGCGGCGGGTGACCTGCAGGATGCCGACCGGTTCCCGACCTATCAGGCCGGGCGCGGCGGCCAATGGACCTATCATGGGCCGGGCCAACGCGTGGCCTATGTGATGCTGGATTTGCAGGAAACGCATGGCAGCGTTCCGGCGCGCGACATCCGCGGCTATGTCGCCGGGCTGGAGCGCTGGGTCATGACCACCCTCAAGACCTTCGGCATCAAGGGCGAGACGCGGTGCGGCCGAGTCGGCATCTGGGTCGTGACGGGACAGGAAGAGAAGAAAATCTGCGCCATCGGCGTGCGGGTGAGCCGCTGGGTGACCTGGCACGGGCTGGCGCTGAACGTGAGCCCAGAGCTTTCGCATTTCGACGGCATCGTGCCCTGCGGCATCCGCGAGCATGGCGTGACCAGCCTTGCGGACCTGGGGGTGAAAGCCAGCATGGACGAGGTGGACGCCGCCTTGCGGGAGAATTTCACGGCCATTTTCGGCTGAACCGGTCGAACGTTTCCACCGCGCCACAACTCCCTATATTACCTTCATGAAAATTTCCGTTCTCGATCAATCGCCGGTGCGCAGCGGTGTCTCCCCGGACGTCTCGATTCGCGAAACCATCGCCCTCGCCCAGGCCTGCGAGGCTTACGGCTATGCCCGTTACTGGCTCTCCGAGCATCACAGTTCCGATTCGGTGGCAGGCTCCGCACCGGAAGTGCTGCTGGCGGCGCTGGCCGCGACCACCCGCACCATCCGCCTCGGCAGCGCGGGCATCATGCTGCCGCATTACGCGGCGCTGAAAGTGGCCGAACAGTTCCGTGTGCTGGAGGCCATCGCCCCAGGGCGAATCGATCTGGGCGTCGGCCGCGCGCCGGGCTCGGACCAGCGCACCGCCTTTGCCCTCAACCCCAACGCCGCCCAGGCGGCGGACGCCTTTCCCGCCCAGGTGTTGGACCTGCAAAACTGGGTTCTGGGGCGTGAGCTGCCGGTGAACCACCCGTTCCGCGGCGTGCAGGCACAGCCCGCCGGCCCGCATCGCCCGGAAATGTGGATTCTCGGCAGCTCCGATTACGGCGCTCAGCTCGCAGCCTATTTCGGCCTGCCTTACTGCTTCGCCTATTTCTTCAGTGACGGGCATGGCGCCGCCCAGGCGCTGGACCTCTACCGCGCCCGCTTCAAACCCTCGGAGTTTCTCTCCACCCCGCATTCCGCCATCACCGTTTGGGCCTTTGCCGCCGAAACGCAGGAAGAAGCCGAATATTATTTCCGCTCGCGGGCCATGTGGCGGCTGATGCGCGACCGCGGCCGCTACATCCCCTTGCCGACGCCGGAAGAGGTCGAGGCGTTCCCCTTATCCGAGATCGACCGCGAACGGATGAAAATGTACCGCGAGGAAGCCTTCATCGGCACCGCACCTTCCGTGGCGGCGCAATTGCGCACCCTCACGGAGCAGCTCGGCGTGCAGGAATTTTCGATCACCTGCGGCGTTTCAGACCCGGCGGCGCGGCAAAGATCCTATGAACTGCTGGCGCGGGAGTTTGGGTTGAAGAAAGAAGCCGCTTTTTGAAAAAAGCAGGCTTTAAGCCGCGTGCCCGATGTTCCGCTCTGCGATGGCCAGGTCATAGGCAACCTGTAAGTTCATCCAGAACCGGGCGGAGCTGTTGAACCGGCGAGCCAGCCGGATCGCAGTTTCGGCCGTGATGCCGCGCTCTCCATGCAAAATCGCTGTGATCCGGTTCGGGGGCACGCCGATCTCACGCGCCAAGGCCCTCGCGGATAGGCCGAGCGGCTCCATAAACTCCGCCCGCAGAATCTCGCCGGGCGTCACCGGATCGAGAACACCGGAACCGGGCTCGATCATGTCATCAAAGCTCATACGGGAAGCATCTTCCCGGGAAATGGACATGGGGAGGTGTCCTTTCAGTGGTGATAGTCAACTATTTCAACGTCATGCGCGCCTTCGCGCCAAACAAAGCAAAGCCTGAACTGGCTATTGATGCGGATTGAGTGCTGCCCGTTCCGGTCACCTGACAGCGCCTCCAGCCGGTTGCCCGGTGGCGCTTTCAGATCGTCCAGCGCGTCCGCCGCATCGAGCATGGCCAACTTGCGACGCGCTGCCGGCAGAAGGCCGCTGGGGAAGCCCTTCGGGCGGCGACCGTCGAAAACTGCTGCTGTCAGCTTGTCGGCAAAGCTATGGATCACGCCGTTACGTGTATCGTAACACGTATCAGGCTTCAAGGGGGCTGAAACATCCTGGTTGGGCATGTCGGGTCCATGAAAGCCCGATAGCCCCATAGTAGCCATGCTGGGCCGTACTGGTTTCACCCCTCAGGCCCCATTTCGAAAAAGTTTTTTGCTTCTTTTTGTTCAGGGTCTGTTGGGATTTAAAGGATTCCCCTGGTCTGGGTAGTTGTGATTCACGCTGTTTATGGATCGCCTTATTCTGACCGATGCTCAATGGGCACAGATTGAACCGCTTTGCCAAGGGAA
>DATJHR010000062.1:0-6354 GCA_035493735.1 Acidocella sp. | reverse complement strand
CCGGTGCAGACCTGTTTATAAGTGGGGTTCTCGGTCTGGCCGCCGGCATAGCCCGACTGCACCGCGCCCACGCCCTGAAGCTCACTGAACGCCGCCTCGGTGCACCAGAAGCAGCCCCCGCCCAGAATCGCTGTTTCCATCATGTTGCTCCTTGTTCAATTCCGCCGAGTTCGCAGAGCTGGGACCAATGTTGCGCACTGACCGGCGCCACGGAGAGCCGGGAGAGCCGCACCAGCGCGAGGTCGCTGAAGCGCGGATCGGCCTTGATCTGGGCCAGCGGGATCGGCCGCGGCACGGCGCGCACGGCCTGCATATCCACACACACCCAGTCGCCAACCTCGGCGGTGGGATCGGGATAAGCCTCGCGCGCCACGCGCACAACGCCAACGATCTCCCGGCCGATGTTCGAATGATAAAAGAAGGCCAGGTCGCCTTTTTTCATCGCCTTGAGATTATTTTTGGCGCTGTGATTGCGCACGCCGGTCCAGGGTTCCACGCCGTTTTTCACCTGTTCGTCCCAGGAAAACGCGTCGGGTTCGGATTTAATGAGCCAGTAATTTGTCATGCCGTTGAATTTAGAGCCTTTCCCCGCTCCTTCAAATTCCGGACACCGTATCATATTATCCAATTTATGAATGAAGATGTGCTTATCGCCGGCCGCATCGGAAAAACCGGTTCGTGGCTTCACCGCTTTGCCAATCCGGGTCGTTTTCTCCGGTTGGTGCGGCCGGTTCTGCCGTGGCTTGCCATCCTGTCTCTCATCATCACCGTCACCGGCGTCGTGTGGGGCTATGCCTTCGCCCCGGCGGACTGGCAGCAGGGCGATGCGTCGCGCATCATGTATGTGCATGTTCCCGCCGCCTGGGTGTCGATGGCCGGCTACGCGGCGCTGGCGGTCTGCTCGTTTTTCTCAATTATTTGGCGCCATCCGCTGGCCGATCTCGCGGCGGAGGAAATTGGTCCGATCGGCGCGGGGTTCACTTTTGTCTGCCTCGTCTCCGGGTCGCTTTGGGGCAAGCCCGAATGGGGCGCCTACTGGGTGTGGGACGCCCGGCTTACCTCGGTGCTGATCCTGTTCTTTCTGTATCTTGGTCACATCGCGCTGATCCGCGCGTTCGACAACCCAACCCATGGCCACCGCGCCGCCGCCATCCTGGCGCTGGTCGGCGCCATCAACCTGCCGATCATCGTGTTCTCCGTGCAATGGTGGAACACGCTGCACCAAGGCAACAGCATCTCCTTCACCGGCGGCTCGAAAATCTACATCACCATGCTCTACCCGCTGATTCTCTCCTCGCTCGGCTTTTACCTGTGCTTTGTCACCATGGTTTGCGCGCGGATCTGCGCCGCCATTATGGAGCGCCGCACACGCAGCCTGCTGCTCGCCGCCGCGGAGCGCGGCGCATGAATCTCGCCCCGTTCATTGACGGAAGTTACGGCATCACTGTGCTGTTCCTGGCTGGCGTTGGCGCGCTCACCTTTGCCCGCTACCGGCGCGCCGTGCGCCGGCTGCGCGCGGTGGAAACACGCTGATGCAGGCGCGTAAAAAGCGCCGGCTCTATCTGGTGCTCACCTGCGGCCTCTGCCTGTGTGCGGCCACCGGCCTGATGCTCGCCGCCTTCTCCTCCACCCTGACCTATTTCCTCAGCCCGCGTCAGGTGCTCGCGAAACATCCCGAACCGGGCATGGATTTCCGCCTCGGCGGCATCGTCCAGGTTGGCACCGTGAGCACCCGCATCACCCCCGGCACCGGCGCGCCCACCACCTTGTTTCGTGTGACTGACGGCCAGGCTTCGGTCCCGGTGACCTTTACCGGGGTGCTGCCGGACCTGTTCCGCGAGGGGCAGGGCGTGGTGGCGATCGGCGCCATGACTGCCAGCGGTACGTTCGCGGCCAGCGATGTGCTGGCCAAACACGGCTCCTCCTACATGCCCAAGGACGTGGAAGAGGCGCTGAAAAAGACCGGCAAGTGGAACCCAATCTACGGGCCACCACCGGCCGCCGACACGTGGAACACAATGCATGTTAAAAGCACCAGCTCATGATCCCTGAACTCGGACATTTCGCGCTGGCCCTTGCCGTGGCGCTGGCCTTTGCCCAGGGCGTGATCGGCATTTTTGCCCCAGGCCTGCGCGACCCGCGGGCCATGCGTGCAGCCCCGGCTTTGGCAATCAGCCATCTGCTGGCGATCGGCACCTGCTTTCTGTGCCTGATCTGGGCCGGCATCGTCTCCGATTTCACGGTCGAGAATGTCGCGAACTTCTCCTCCAGCGCCGTTCCCTTGCTCTATCGCATCACCGGCACCTGGGGGAACCATGACGGTTCGATCGTGCTGTGGTGCTTCATCCTCTCAGCCTGCGGCGCCACCGTCGCCGCCTTCGGCCATAACCTGCCCTCCTCCCTGCGCGCCCGCGTGCTTGGCGTGCTGGGGCTGGTCTCCGGCGGCTTCCTGCTCTTCACCCTCACCCAGTCCGACCCGCTGGCCCGGCTTTGGCCGCCGCCGCTGCAAGGCGCGGGCGTCAACCCGATCCTGCAGGACCCCGGCCTCGCCTTCCATCCGCCGATGCTCTATGCCGGCTATGTCGGCTTTTCGGTCGCCTTCGCCTTCGCCATCGCGGCGCTGATCGATGGCAAGATTGACGCCGCCTGGGGTCGCTGGGTGCGCCCCTGGGCGCTGCTCTCCTGGATTTTCCTCACCGGCGGCATCACGCTCGGCAGCTGGTGGTCCTATTACACCCTGGGCTGGGGCGGGTTCTGGTTCTGGGATCCGGTGGAAAACGCGGCCTTGCTCCCCTGGCTCACCGGCACGGCGCTGTTGCACTGCGCGATCGTGGTGGAGAAGCGCGAAGCGCTGAAAGCCTGGACGGTGCTGCTCGCCATCGCCACCTTCTCGCTCAGCCTGTCCGGCACCTTCCTGGTGCGCTCCGGCGTGCTCAACTCCGTGCACTCCTTCGCCGCGGCGCCGAACCAGGGCCTGTTCCTGCTGGTGCTGCTTGGGCTAACCATCGGTGGCTCGCTGCTGCTGTTCGCGGTGCGTGCCCCGGTGCTGGCGGCCACGGGGATCTTCTCGCCGCTCTCGCGCGAAAGCGCGCTGGTGCTCAACAACATTTTCCTCTGCGCCATCGCCAGCGTGGTCTTCATTGGCACGCTCTATCCGCCCTTTGTGAACCTGCTGTTCGGCATTCAGCTTTCTGTCGGTGCGCCGTTCTTCAACCAGACGGTCCTGCCTTTGACCTCGCCACTGATCGTCGCCATGGCCGTCGGTCCGCTGCTGCCATGGAAGCGCGCCGACCTGGCCCCAGCCTTGGCCCGTTTGTGGCTCGCCGCCGGCGTGGCTTTGGTGGTGTTCCTGGTGACCACGGGGGAGCGCCATGTGGTCACCGCGCTCGGCCTGGCCGGCGGCATCTGGGTGATGCTTTCGGCGCTCATCGAACTGGCCGAGCGGCTGCGCCTGTTCCGCGTCCCGCTCGGCGCTTCCCTCGCCCGGCTGGTAACCCTGCCCCGCGCCGCGATCGGCGCCACGCTGGGCCATCTCGGCTTCGGCGTTGCCGTGCTCGGCATCGCCGGCATGACGCTCGCGACCCAGAAGGTCATCGTCATGCATCCCGGCCAAACCACCGAACTCGGCGGTTACAGCTGGACGCTGGATGACATCCATGACGCGCCGGGCGCTGGCGACTACTCGCTGCGCGTGGCCGATATCACGCTCAGCGAGGACGGCCACAAACTGTACACCCTGCACCCCTCGCGGCGCGATTTCTCGGCGCAGGACACCACCACCGACGACGCCGCGATCAAGACCAATGGCTTCCAGGACCTCTACGCCGTGTTCTCCGACGAGCCCGCCGGCGGCGGCGCGGAATTGCGCCTGAACCGGCACCCGCTGGCACCGGAGATCTGGTTCGGCGGCTTGATCATGGCGCTGGGCGGCATGCTCTCGCTCTCTGACCGGCGCCTGCGCGTGGGCGCCCCGGCGCGCGCCAGGGAGCGCGAGAAGCCGGTCGAGGTGGTGGCTTAGATGTCCGCCATGACCATGTCCCCCACCCGCCGCCGCCTGCTGTTCGGCGTGCCCCTGGCCCTGGCCGTCGCCGGTGGCGGGGGGTTCTACACCATCCTGCGCCGGATGCAGCGCAACGAGTACGACCCGCACGCGTTACCGTCGCCGCTGATCGGCAAGCGCCCACCAGCCTTTTCGCTGCCTGGCCTGAATGGCGGCCCCGGCTTCAGCAATCTCGACCTGCTGGCGCCGCCCAAACCGATGCTGGTGAACTGGTTCGCCTCCTGGTGCATTCCTTGCCTGCAAGAGGCGCAGATGCTCGACTGGCTGGCGAAAAACGGCCTGACCATCTGGGGCATCAACTATCAGGACAAGACGGCCGCCGCCGAGCAGTATCTGGCGCGCAACGGCAATCCTTACGCGCGCATCGCCACGGACACGTCCGGCCTCACCGCCATCAACTGGGGCGTCTACGGCGTGCCGGAAACCTATTTTATCGACAAGACGGGTATTGTGCGGTGGCGCTATGCCGGACCGCTGACCCCTGACATCGTCAACGGCACGCTGAACAAATTGCTGCGTCGTTACGCATGAAACGCGTCCTGCTCTTCCTGCTGGCGTTCTTGCCTGCCATGGCCAACGCGCAGATGGTCACGCGCGATGGCGTGACGCTGACCCAGACCCAGGAAAACCGGGCCGAGGCAATCGGCGACCAGTTGCGTTGCCTGGTCTGCCAGAATGAGAGCATCGAAGGGTCTTCCGCCGACCTGGCCAGGCAACTGCGCGTGATCATCCGCCAGCACGTGGTGGCGGGCGACAGCCGCAAGAGCATCGTGCAATTCATGGTGCAGCGCTACGGCATTTTCGTGCTGCTGAAACCGCCCTTCATGCCACTGACCTGGCTGCTTTACTTCAGCCCCCCGCTCGCCCTCATGATCGGATTGCTGGTTTTCTGGATGGCCCGGCGCGTCCGTGTGCCGCCCCCCGCCCCTTTGAGTGAAGCCGACGCCAAACGCCTGGATGAATTGTTGCGATGATCTTTCTCTACATGCTCGGCCTCGCACTGGTGCTGACGACGCCCGTGGCCTTCGCTTTTCGCGGCGGCCGCGCGCGCGACCGCCGCATGGCCGCGCTCGCCATCCATCGGGCCCAGCTCGATGAACTCAGCCGCGACCTCGCCGATCAGCGTATCGGTGCGCCGGAATATGCCGCCGCCAAGCTGGAAGTGGAGCGACGCCTGCTGGCCGCCGACAGCCTGAAGGAGCGCCCGCTCAACGGCAATGCGCGGCTGCTGCTGATCCTGACGCTCATCGCCGTTCCGTTGGCGGCCTTCGCGCTCTATCTGCCGGGCAGCACACCGTACGTTCCCTCCGAGCCGCATGCGCAATGGCTGGCCAAGGAACAGGCGGCGAACGCGCAACTCGACCGGCTCATCGTGCTGCTGCGCGCGCGGCTGGCAGGGGAACCGGCCGACAGCGTCGATGCCAGCCAGGGCCAGGCCTATCTGGCCGAGGCGCTGGCCGAGCGCTCCGGCACCATCACGCCCGAAGCCCTGGCGCTGTTCAAACAATCCATCGCCCACGCCCCGGCCAATGCCTCCTGGCGCAGCCTCGACGCCCAGCGCATCGCCCAGGCGCAGGCCCAACCCGCCCCATAAGGCCGCCTCATGAGCAACGAACCGAAGCAGCCCGCCCCCGCAGAAAACCCGGCCCCGAAACCGGACACGGCCAAGCTGCCGAAGGAAATCGGCGGCCCGAAGGGCCCCGAACCAACCCGTTACGGTGACTGGGAAAAGAACGGCCGGTGTAGCGACTTTTAAGGTCAAAAAGGGCCGCTTTTTAGCACTACAGTTGCATTTTTATTTTAAGATGGGCGCGTCGAGCTGTCGCTTGATGGGCCCGTCTAAAGATTGACCAATTGAGGATACGCGCAACGGGGAGTTGGCGCTGCGCGAGTTTCAGGGCGAGGCGCCGGATTTCTTGGACGGACCAGCGGATGAGTTCTTTCCTGTCTTTGGCTTCGTTTTTTTCGGCGTGATGGTGTTGGCGCGATAGCGGACAGCCGCCATCATAGCGTAGGCGAGCATAACCAGCGAGACATGGCGATGCCAACCATGCCAGGAGCGGGTTTCGTTATGGTCGAGACCGAGTTCATTCTTGGCTGTCTCGAAACCTTCCTCAATCCGCCAACGGGTTCCTTCCACGCGGACCAGTGTCTCGATCGACGTGCCGTGCGGGCACCAGGTGGTGAAATAAGCACATTCGCCATCGGCGACGCTGCGTCGGATCAGCAGGCCGCGCGTCCACAGCCCCGGCGTGGGGGCGTCGAACTCCTCGGCTTCAAGATCCGCCAACGGG
>DATJHR010000061.1:0-19747 GCA_035493735.1 Acidocella sp. | reverse complement strand
TCTTCTGCAAACTCAAGGAGTTCAAACGCATCGCCATGCGCTCAGACAAGACGGATCAGGCCTTTAGCGCCATGATCCATCTCGTCGCAGCCATCATCAATTCACGATGATTCCCAACAGGCCCCAAAAAAGAAGCCCTTCCTTTCCTTCCCCTACAACTGCGGCAGCGTCTGGCGCAGCCGCCCGCCCAGGCGCACCGGCTCCACGCGCAGCGCCAGCCCTCTCTCGTCGGTCTCGAGGAACATGCCGCAGACGGTCGCCTCGCCTTCCGCCGGCGCCAGCCGTTCGCCCGGCATCTTGCGGATGAAGCGCGCCATCGCCGCTTCCTTGCCCATGCCGATCACGCTGTCATAATCGCCGCACATGCCAAGATCGGTCACGAACCCCGTGCCGTTCGGCAGCACTTGGTGGTCCGCCGTCGGCACATGGGTATGGGTACCGAAAATCGCCGAGGCCCGACCGTCAAAAGCGTGGCCGAATGCCATTTTTTCCGAAGTCGCCTCGGCATGGAAATCGAGCAGAACCGCGTCCAGCCCCTGGCCCAGCCGGTGCCGGCCAAGCAGCGCTTCGGTGGCCTGGAACGGGCAATCCAGCGGGTCCATGAACAGCCGGCCCATCAGTTGCGCCACCAGCACGCGCCGCCCATCCCGGGCGGTGATCACCGAGGCGCCCGAGCCCGGCGTGCCGGGCGGAAAATTCAGCGGCCGGATCAGCCGCTTCTCCTGGGCGATATAGGGGATGATTTCCCGCCGGTCCCAGGCATGGTTGCCGAGCGTGATGGCATCGGCCCCGGCTGTGAACAACGCCTCCGCCATGTCCGGCGCCAGACCGAAACCGTGGCTGGCGTTCTCGCCATTGACCACAAGAAAATCCAGTTTGAGGTAATCGCGCAAATACGGGATGGCTTTGAGCGCGGCTTCCCGCCCGGTGCGGCCGAGCAGGTCGCCGAGAATGACAATCTTCATAACCGAACTATAGAGCCATCGCGGATCGTGTAACAGGCAGCCTCGAGCCCGGCGAACGGCTCGATATCGGTGCCGGTGAGCCAGGCGGAGAGGCCCAGCGTCGCGATCGCGGCGAACAAGGCGGCGCGGTGCGCGGCATCCAGATGCACCAGCGGCTCGTCCAGCAACAGCAGAGGCGGCGTGCCGCGCACCGCCGCGATCAGCGCCGCATGGCCGAGCACGATGCCGATCAGCATCGCTTTCTGCTGCCCGGTGGAGGACAATGCGGCCGGCCGGCCGGTCGCGGCGTCCGTAATCAGCAGGTCGCTCTTGTGCGGCCCGAGCGAGGCGCCGCGCTGAGCGGCATCCTGCGCCCGGGCGCTGCGATACGCCGCCCGCAGCTCTTCTTCCACTTCTACCGCCGGACGCTGCTGAAGCTTCGCGCCAATCGGACAGGCCAGATCCAGCGCCACCAAGGGAAAGGGTGCCGCCGCGCCGCGCGCCAAGGTTGCGTTCAGCTGGCCAAGCAAAGCGGCCCGGCCCGCGGTTGCCGCCACCGCATGACGCGCCATGGAATCCTCGAGGCCGGCAAGCCAGGCCGGGTCCGGCCGCTCGCCAAGCAAGCGGTTGCGCTGCGTCGCGGCGGATTCGAACGCCGCCATCTCGCGCGCGTGGCCGGGCTCCAGCGCCACCACCAGCCGGTCGAGGAAACGCCGGCGGCCGGAGGCGGATTCGGTGAACAGCCGGTCCATTTGCGGGGTGAGCCAGACGGCGGCGAGCCTCGCGGCAATTTCCGCCTGCGAGCGGGGTTTCTGCCCATCCAGCAGGAACACACGGCGCTCCGGCGCCCCCTCGGCGGAACCGGTGCCGATGTCGAACCCGCCGGCGGCATCGTCAATGTGCGCCGCCACCGCCCAGGCGCCTGTGGCACCCTCCCCTTTGCGGGCCAATTCGGAAAACCGGGCGCCGCGCAACCCCCGGCCCGGCACCAGCAGGGAGACGGCTTCGAGCAGGTTGGTCTTGCCGCTCCCGTTCGGCCCGGCGAACACATTGACCCGCGATGCGGGCAAAAAGCGCAAAGAGGCGTAGGAGCGGAACTCGCTAAGGGTGAGGCGGCCGAGTTGCGTCGTCAGACCCGCATCGGCATCAGCACGTACACCGCCGACTGGTCGTCCTGATCACGCACCAGCGTCGGCGCCGCACCGTCGGCGAAGACGAATTCGACCTTGCCGCGGATCTGATCCGTCACGTCCGACAGATAGCGCGCCTGGAAACCGATCTCGAGCGGGCCGGACTGATAATCGATCAGCTCGGAGCCGAGTTCCTCGGAAGCCGTGCCCTGTTCCGGACTGGCGGCGGAAATGACCAGCAGGTCCTTGGCCAGCGACAATTTCACCGGGCGGTGCTTCTCGGCGCTGATCGCCGAAACGCGGCCGACCGCATCGTTGAAATCTTTCTTCTCAACCCGCAGCACCTTATCATTGCCGCGCGGAATCACCCGGTCATAATCGGGGAAGGTGCCGTCGATCAGCTTGCTGGTCAGGCGCATCGTGCCGATGGTGAACTGGATGCGCGTCTCCGACAACGCCACATCGATCTCGGTCGAAACCTCATCCAGCAACTTGCGCAGCTCGGTCACGGTCTTGCGCGGAATGATCACGCCCGGCATGCCCTTGGCCCCTGCCGGCAGCGGCTCCTCGACGCGCGCCAGGCGGTGGCCATCGGTCGCAACCGCCCGCAGCACGAGGCCGGCGTCGCTCTCCGCCGCGTGGAGAAAAATGCCGTTCAGGTAATAGCGGGTCTCTTCGGTGCTGATGGCAAAGCGCGTGCGGTCGATCAGCCCGCGCAATTCCTGCGCGGAAAGCACGAATTGGTGCGACAGCTTGCCGGCATCCAGCTTGGGAAACTCATCGACGCTCAAACCCACCAGGCTGGTGGCATAGCGCCCGGCGCGCAACGCCAGAGGCGCGTCCCCGCCGGGATGGTCCAGCTCGATCTCGGCACTATCAGGCTGACGCCGAACGATCTCATACAAGGTCGCGGCCGGCACGGTGATGGCGCCGTCACGCATGGTCTGCGCGGCAACTTCCTCAACCAGCGCAATCTCAAGGTCGGTGGCGGCAATCGTCAGCTTGCCATCGCGCACCGCCAACAGCACGTTGGCCAGGATGGGAATGGTGTTGCGCTTCTCCACGACGTTCTGCACGTGGGCCAGCGACTTCATCAACGTGGCGCGATCGGCCTTGAACTTCATGATACCCTTCCTGACGGCAATGCTCTGAGACTCGTCGCGAACACCGATTCGTGCCCTTCAGGATAGCAAGGGGCGCACCGATAGGGAAGCTCTGTCCTGCGCCGCGCACAGAGCACAGGCGACCGCCGACCGGCCATCCCGCCCGCACATCCTGCCCTTCGCCTGCCCCTCGTTGTCCCGCGATCGAGCCCCGCCCGCAAACGGGCTCAGCTCTCCAGCATGCGGCGCAGCAATTCCACGTCCTCGGCGAAGGCGGCATCCTGGCCCATCAGCTCGCTCACGCGCGAGACGGCGTGCATCACCGTGGTATGGTCGCGGTCGCCGAAATGCCGGCCGATATCCGGCAGACTTTTGCTGGTCAGCTGCTTGGCCAGATACATCGCCACCTGACGCGGCCGGGCGATGTTGCGGGCGCGCCGCGCCGACGACATCTCCGCCACGCGGATATTGTAATGATCGGCGACGCGCTTCTGGATCTCCTGAATCGTGACCTTGCGGTCATAGGCCTTGAGCACGTCATGGAGCACCTCATGCGCGGTCTCCATCGTCAGCTGCCGGTCGAACAGGTTGGCATGCGCCACCAGCCGGTTCAAGGCCCCTTCCAGCTCACGCACGTTGGACGTGATCTTGCGCGCGAGGAATTCCAGAACCTTGCCCGGCACGTCCACGCCCGCCCGCGAGGCCTTCGCTTCCAGAATGGAAATGCGAAGTTCAAAGGTGGTGGCATGCAGATCGGCGACCATTCCGCACCCGAGCCGGGTCCGCAGGCGATCCTCGAGGCCGGACAGGTCGGACGGCGACTTGTCGGCTGAAATCACGATCTGCTTGCCGGCATCGACCAGCGCATTGAACGTGTGGAAAAACTCTTCCTGCGTGTTATCCTTGCCGATCAGAAACTGCAGATCATCGATCATCAACACGTCGACGCTGCGCAGTTCGTTCTTGAACTCGAGCGTCGACTGCGAGCGCAGCGCATTGATGAAGCGGTACATGAATTTTTCCGCCGACATATAGGCGACGGACACCGGTGCCGGGCCCTTGCGCCGGGTCGACAATTCCCAGGCGATGGCGTGCATCAGATGCGTCTTGCCCAGACCCACGCCGCCATACAGGAACAGCGGATTGAACCCCGGCGTCGCCGGCGATTCCGCGACCCGGCGGGCGCAGGCATAGGCGAATTCGTTGGGCTTGCCGACCACGAAGGTGTCGAACGTGAAGCGCTGATCCAACGGCGCAACCAGATCCGAACGCTGTGGCGCGGCAACGGCGGCGGCCGCGCCCGGCGCGCTCGCAGCCGGTGCTGCGGGCTCCGGCTCGGCGAGGTTCGGCGCGGTTCCCCGGCTCGGCTGGGTCCGAATGTCCACACGCCGGATGCCCGGGTTTTCCGCCTGCCAGAAGGCAGTGATCAGCTCCCCGTATTCCTTGTTGACCCAGTCGCGCAGGAAGCGCGTGGGCAAAATCACGGTCACTTCGTCGCCATCGACACCGGCCAAAGCCACCTGCTTCAGCCAGGTACGATATTCCACTTCCCCAACTTCCGCTAGCAGCCTGGCGCGCACACGGGCCCATTGCTCGTTCAGGGCGGCATCATCATGTCGGACGGGCGAAGACGAAAGCAAGCTATCGCCGTCACCCATGGAACCGATCTCCAGGCTCATTCCCACTTTCCGCTCCAGCCCAAAAAAAGACATGCCCGACAGCGGACCAACGGGGAAAAAGCCTGAAAGAGGCTAGAACTTTCCCGAGTTAAAAACGTCCGCGCGGGCGTAAGTAAGCCTGACGAGTTTAGGTTAGAAGCGCTTGGACTGGCAAGTGCTCAATTACTTCGCCGCGGCCTCTACCCCACTGACATTCCCGGAATAACGTGAAAATTCAATGGGTATTGAAAGTCATGTTTCTGGCACAAATCTCAGAACCATAACAATCCGTTAGAATATCAGACAGAATAGAAACGGCGCGCCCTCTGTTAGAGCGGGCGCGCCGGGCAAAACCGTCCGAAAAAATTATTGGTTTTCCAACAACCTGGCCGCGAGGGGCTCAGGCGGGGGAAAGTGCCTTCACCCGCGCCGACAGGCGGGAGATCTTCCGCGAAACGGCGTTCGCCTTCAGCACACCCTTACCGACTGCACGCTGCAATTCCGGCTGCGCGGCGCGGAACGCGGCCTGCGCCGCCTCCTTGTTGCCAGACGCCACGGCTTCCTCGACCTTGCGGATGGCGCCATGGACGCGCGACTTGCGCGCCTTGTTGCGCATCGTGCGCTTGAGAGTCTGCCGGATGCGCTTCTGCGCTGATGCAATATTGGCCATAAGGTTCCGCCGAAAAAAAAGGACCGTCGATGAAGCGCGCGGTCTAGACCGCATAGAGGGCGGCGTCAAGTAACCGCGCCGCCCTTTTACCCGCCCGCCCGACCGTATGCCTCAGCGCGGCTGCGCCCCGCCGCCGGGATAGCCAGGTGGGATCATATTCTGCTGCGGCTCCGGGTAAGCAGGGGGCGGAGACGCCGGCGCGCCCCCCGCTGGGCCCTCGGGCGCCGTCAGCGGCGTCGCCTGGATCGCTGGCCCCGCCGCCCCGGCGGGGGCATAGCCGGAGGGCATGACGCCAGGGGTGGGCGACCAGGACAGCCAACCGCCTAGATTATGCTGCATCTGGTATTGCAGCTGCACATTCATGTTCTCCATCAGCTGCTTGGTCAGAGCGTACAAGGCTGCCTGCATGGCGCCTGCCCCCTCATCACCGCCCGGCGCGGTGCGCGAGGCGGAGACGGTGGCTTCGGCATAGCCGGTGCTGCGCCCGTCCGGGCTGGAGACACTCACATCCACCGTCATCGCACCGGTCAGCGTACCGTCAACCCGGTGAACCGACGCGTTCTGGATCGTCACCGTGCCCGTTCCCGGCGCGCCGGAGGCAACCACCCGATGCCGCAGCATCGCCAGCAACGTCTCGGCCGGGGGGGCCGGATCCTGTGCCAACAGCGCCACCGTATCGGGGCTCGGTACGTAGTCATCCACAACGCTGAGAGTGGCGACCTTCAGCACCAGCGGCGGCAAATAAGAGTAGCTGAGCGGCGGAAAATCCTGCGGCGGCGGCGGGCTGCTGCACCCGGCCAGAGCGACAAGCACGGCGAGGGACGAAAAATGCCATAACTTCATGTTAAAGGGCTCCAGAGCGGCCGTTGACGGTCTCACGGGGAAAGCGGAATGCGAAATTGCAGAATTCACAGTTCATAACGATATCACCGTCCACCGTCATATGATCGAGATCGTCGGGCGAAAACCCCTCGAGAATACCGCCCAAACGGGCGCGCGAACAGCGGCAGCCGTAAGCCAGGGCACGCGGCCGATCCACCGCCACACCTTCGCCATGGAACAGCCGGTAAAGCAGCCGCTCCGGCGCCAGTGAATCATCCAGCAACTCCTCGGTCGTCACCGTGTCGGCAAGGATGCAGGCCGTGCGCCAGGCCTCATGTTGTTCCGCTTCGGAAATTTCCGGCGCCACGCCGCCGGCCCCGGCGACGCGCTCCATCACCAGCGCCGCGGCGCGCCAGCCTTGCGGCGTGTCGCCGGCGGCCAGATAGACCTTGCAGGGCAGCTGCTCGGAGGTCGTGAAATAGCTCTCGGCCATCTGCGCCAGCGTCTCACCCGCCAACGCCACGATCCCCTGCTGCGGTTCGCGGTGCATGCCCTGATCGACGGTAAAGGCGAGATAGCCATCGCCCAGCAACCGCTTGGCGGTGGCGTCGGCCGGGATGTCGGTATCCGGATCTACCCGCGCATAGCCGCGCAACGCGCCGCCATCGGTGCAGTCGGCGATCAGCATTGAAACCGGACCATCGCCCTTGGCCTGCAGGCTGAAAGAGCCGGAAAATTTCAACGCGCTCGCCAGCGCCGCGACCAGCGCCAGCGCCTGGCCGAGCAGCGCGCGCACCGGCGGGCTGTGGTCGTGACGCGTCAGCAACGTGTTGGCCAGAGGACCAAGCCGGATCAGGCGCCCGCGCACCGGCTGGCTGGGAATGAAGAAAGGCGTGATGCCGCGGGGAACCGCAAGGTCCGGCACATCCGGCCGGTTGGAGTCGAGGAATGCCGGTAAATCTGTCATCGGCCGGAAGATAGTTGGGTTTCTGCGCCGTTGCCAGATCGACGGCCAGGGGCTAGCGGTTTCTCATGACAATGGCTGACACGACAACTGATTTGGGCGCCTATGTGAAGCGCCTCGCCCGCGCCAGCGTCCTGGTTGTGGGCGACGCAATGCTCGACCGCTACGTCTATGGCGAGGTGGAGCGCGTGAGCCCGGAGGCGCCGGTACCCATCCTGACCGTGACGCGCGAAGTGGCGATGCCGGGCGGCGCCGGTAATGTCGTGCGCAACCTCACCGCCTTGGAGGCCTCGGCCGCCTTTGTCTCAGTGGTCGGCGACGACCAGGCCGGCTCGGATCTCACCGGGCTGATCGGCGGCCAGGAGCGCGTGGAGCCCTGGCTGCTGGTGCAAGGCGGCCGTACAACCACGTTGAAAACCCGTTATATCGCGCAAGGCCAGCATCTGATCCGCGCCGACCGCGAACAGACCATTCCCCTGCCCGAAAAACTGACCGAGCGCCTCATCCGCATCGCCCTCGACGCGGTCGCGGCGACCTCCATCACCCTGCTCTCTGACTATCGCAAAGGCGTACTGAGCGACGAGGTCGCCACGCAGATCATTGCCGGTGCCAAATCACTGGGCCGCCGGGTCATCGTCGACCCCAAAGGCCGCGATTACAGCCGCTACAAAGGCGCGGATGTGGTCACGCCGAACCGGCGGGAACTGGCCGAAGCCACCGGGCTTTCGGTCGATAGCGAAAGCGCCATTGTCGCCGCCGCCCAGGTGCTGATCGCCCGGCATGATTTCGGCGCCGTGCTCGTCACCCGCGCCGAAGACGGCATGAGCCTGATCACGGCCGACGAAGTCCGCCATTATCCCGGCGAAGCGAAAGAAGTGTTCGACGTCTCCGGCGCCGGCGATACGGTGGTCGCCACGCTGACCGCCGCCCTTGCGGTCGATGTGCCGTTGTTCGAGGCCGCACGGCTGGCCAACATCGCCGGCGGCATCGTGGTCGGCAAGGTCGGCACCGCAGTGGCACGCCCGGGCGACCTCCTCGCCGCCATCGCCCCGGCCACCGGCGCGCTGCGCAAGGTCGTCACCGCCGCCGCCGCCGCCGAGGCCGCGGAACGCTGGCGCTCGCGCGGCTACAAGGTCGGCTTCACCAATGGCTGCTTCGATCTGCTGCACCCCGGCCATGTGCATCTGCTGGAGCAATGCCGGGCCATGTGCGACCGCCTGGTGGTCGGCATCAATGCCGACGCCTCGGTCTCACGCCTGAAAGGCCCGACCCGCCCGGCCCAGGGCGAGGCGGCACGCGCCGCCGTCCTCGCCTCGCTTGCCAGCGTCGATCTGGTCTGCCTGTTCGAGGAAGACACGCCCCTCGAACTGCTGAAGCTGATCAGGCCGGACCTGCTGATCAAAGGCGCGGATTACACGCGCGAGACGGTGGTCGGCGCCGCCGAGGTTGAAAGCTGGGGCGGCAGCGTGGCCCTGGCCGAATTGCTGCCGGGCCATTCCACCACCGCCACCCTGGCACGGTTGAGAGGGTAGAAAGGAAAAGGCTTCTTTTTGTGAACAAAAAGAAGCAAAAAAACTTTGTGAATTTGGGCCGTGCTGGTTTCGCGGCCACCGGCCCAGTTCAAAAAAGTTTTTGCGCCGCTTTTTGAAAAAAGCGGCCACTTTCTTTTTTTGAAGGGAAGAAACGAAGTGACCGCTCTGCCGCTCGGACCGGAAGTTGATCCCTGGCCCCGCCCCCTGCCCGCGCGCACGCCGCTCACCGGCATGTACACCGCTCTGGAGCCGCTGCACCGGCGCCATGCGGATGAACTGTTCGAGGCGGCGCGCGGCGCGGATGAAAGCTTCACCTATATGTCCTTCGGCCCCTTCGCCACGCGCGCGGAGATGGCACGGCTGATCGCGCACAATGCCGCGCAGCACGACCCGATCTTCTGGGCCGTGCGGCCGATCGCCACCGGCATCGCCTCGGGCTGGCTGTCGCTCATGGAAATCGAGCCGGCGAATGCGGCCATCGAACTCGGCCATATCTGGTTTTCGCCCCGCCTGCAGCGCACCCGCGCCGCCACCGAGGCAATGTATCTGCTGCTCAAACGCGCCGCCGACGAGCTCGGCTATCGCCGCCTGGTGTGGAAATGCCATGCCATGAACGCGGCCTCGATCCGCGCCGCGCATCGCCTCGGCTTCACCCCGGAAGGCATTTTGCGCGCCCATAAAGTGATCAAGGGAAGAGAGCGCGACACGGCGATGTTCAGCATCACCGAAGCCGAATGGCCCAGCCGGCGCGACGCCATGGCAGCCTGGCTCGCACCCGAAAACTTCGCCCCGGACGGCACCGCGAAGCGCAGCCTGGCGAGTTTTCGGGCGTGATGAAAGAAAGTGGCCGCTTTTTGAAAAAAGCGGCGCAAAAACTTTTTTGAACTGGGCCGGTGGCCGCGAAACCAGCACGGCCCAGTTTAACAAAGTTTTTTTGCTTCTTTTTGTTCACAAAAAGAAGCCTTCCTTCCTACCCAAACTGCCGGGCCGTCACGGCGCGCAGGCGGGGTAAAATCTCCGTGCCGAACCATGGATTCTTCGCTTCCCACCCGATCGTCCGCCAGGACGGGTGCGGCAGCGCCATGAAGCGCGAATGGTCCGTATAAGCGCGAACATGATCGGTCATGCTGCCGGGCCCCAGATAGCGGCGCTGCGCATAGGAGCCGACAAGCAGAATCAGCTCAATCTGCTGCATCAGAGCCAGGAATTTCTCGTGCCAGGCGGGCGCGCATTCCTCCCGAGGCGGCAGATCCCCTCCTTGGGGAAAACGCCCCGGATAGCAGAACCCCATAGGCATGATGGCAATCCGCGTCACGTCGTAAAATTGCGCCCGCCCGATCCCCATCCAGCCGCGCAACCGCTCGCCCGAGGCGTCGTCGAAGGGAATTCCGGAAGCGTGCACTTTCGTGCCCGGCGCTTGGCCAATGATCAGCAGCCGTGCGGTGCCGGACACGCGAAAGACCGGGCGGGGCCCAAGCGGCAGATGCGCCGCGCACAGCGCGCAGGCGCGGGCTTCCTCAGCGAGATTTGCGAGTCCGTTCATCGTGGCAACAACATCATGACCAGTTTAGGTTAAAGAAAGCGGCCGCTTTTGAAAAAAGCGGCGCAAAAACTTTTGCGAAGCTGGGCCAGTGGCGGTGAAACCGGCACGGCCCATCTCAAGGGGTGCAACACATGTCCCGCTTTTCCCTCTGCTTGCTCGCTTTGATCCTGTGCCCCTTCGGCGGCGCCTGGGCCGAAGCGCAGACCGAACTCCGGCTGAGCGCCACTGGCACGGTGGAAGTGTCGCCGGATGAATCCCTCGCCGACCTCACCGTGCAGGTTTATGCGCCGCAGGCCGCCGCCGCCCAGGCTTCGGTCAACCGGCTGATGGCGGCGGCGCTGAACGCGGCCCGCCAAGTGCCAGGCATCACCGCGACCACCGGCAGCTACGACGTGGCAACCAGCAGCAACACCCAAGGCCATGTCACGCAATATGCCGCAAGCCAGATCCTGCACCTCACCGGCCCGGCCGAATATGGGCGCCCCGCCGCGGCTTTCACCGATCTGATCGGCCGCCTGCAAGCCCAGGGGCTGCAGTTGAACACGTTGAGCGCGGATCTCTCCCCGGCCGGACGGCAGCATGCGCAGGACGAAGCCATCCAGAGGGCGCTCCGGCGGCTGCACGATCAGGCCGCGCTGATCGCGGCCTCTCTGGCCGAGAAGGCCGGGACCATCAAATCCCTGACGGTCGGCACCGGCAGTCCCATCATGCCGTTGCCCGGGCGCATGATGGCAATGGCCCCTTCCGACCAGCCCGGCCCGGTAACCGTGACCGAATCCGTCTCCGCCACCATCGCCCTCACGCCGTAAAATGAAGGCGGAGCAAAACGCTGCTTTGGGCCGCGCCCTCGCAACGCCACAGGCCCAGAGAGGTAAAAGTTTTTGCGCCGCTTTTTTCAAAAAGCGGCCACTTTCCTTCCTGCCCTTAGAACGGAATTTCGTCGTCCATATCGTTGCCCGGGCGCGTGTCCCAGCCGCCCACGGCGCGCGTCGCCGGGGCGCGGGGCGCGGAAGAGGCCGCGCGCGGCGCGCCGTAATCGTCTCCGCTCGCGGCGCCGCCGCCGGCCGGGCGGTCGAGCAGCACAAGTTCGCCCCCGAAACGGCCGAGCAGAACCTCCGTCGTATATTTCTCCTGGCCCGACTGGTCAGTCCATTTACGGGTCTGCAGCTTGCCCTCGAGATACACTTTCGAGCCCTTGCGCAGATATTTCTCCGCCACGTCGGCCAGCCGGTCATTCATGATGACGACACGGTGCCACTCGGTCTGCTCCTTGCGCTCGCCGCTGACCTTGTCGTTCCAGGTGTCGGAGGTGGCCACCGCCAGGTTGACGATCTTCATGCCCGATTGAGCGTTGCGGACCTCCGGATCGCGTCCGAGATTCCCCACGAGTACCACCTTGTTCACACTACCAGCCATCCCGACCTCCTCTTGCTCGCGACAATCTCGCGGTGGCGATACTATCCGCCCCAGGCGCAGAAAGACAGTCCTCGGAGCGCAGCCATGCCCCGGCAAACCAACCACGTAACATCGGCTACTGATCCGCGGTTCGCAGGACCGCACAAACCGGGAGCACAACCATGCTGCAAACCCTCGTAGCGCTGCTCGGCGCCAGCGTCATCGCCTTGCCGGTGACCCGGCTGCTCGGGTTGGGCAGCATTCTCGGCTATCTGATTGCCGGCGTGGCGATCGGCCCGGCCGGCTTCGGGCTGGTGCGGGAAAGCGGACAGATCACGGCAGTTTCCGAACTCGGCGTGGTGATGCTGCTGTTCCTGATCGGGCTTGAATTGCGGCCGCACCGGCTCTGGATTCTCCGCGGCACGATTCTCCAACTCGGCCTTGGTCAGCTCGTGCCGACCGCGATCGTGATCGCGCTGCTGGCACATCTGCCCGGCCTCGCCTGGCAAGACTCCATCGTGCTTGGCGCCGGGCTGGCGCTTTCCTCCACGGCCATCGTGCTGCCGATGCTGGCCGAGCGGAAGTTGCTCAGCACCACCGCCGGGCGCGACGGGTTTGCCGTGCTGCTGTTCCAGGACATCATGTTCATCCCGCTCGTCGCGCTGGTGCCCCTCCTCGGGCATGGCGTGCCGTCGCTGCCGACGCACCTGCCCCAGCTGCCCAGCCCCGCGCAACTGCCCTGGCAACCAGTTGCGCGCGGGCTCGCCGTTGTCGCGGTGATCCTGGTGGGTGGCACCCTCGCCGTGCCGCATATCTTCCGCTTGGTCGGCCGGCTGCGCTCGCCGGAAGTGTTCACCACCACCGCCCTGCTGCTCGTGGTTGGCACCGCGGCGCTGGCGCAATGGGCGGGGCTCTCGACCTCGCTTGGCGCCTTCATGGCCGGCGTGATGCTGTCCGATTCCGAATATCGCCACGCCATCCAGACCGATATCGAACCTTTCGAGGGGCTGCTGCTTGGCTTCTTTTTCATTTCCGTCGGCATGTCGGCCGATCTCGGCCTGGCGGTGGACCATCCCGGAGAAATCCTCGCCGGGCTGGTCTTGTTATTGGCGGTAAAGACCGCCATCAGCTTCGCGCTCGGCTGGATCAAGCGGCGCAACCTCATCAGCGCGCTGCGTTTCGCCAGCGCCCTGCCCGAAGGCAGCGAGTTCAGCTTCGTGCTGTTTGCCGCCGCGACCCAGGCCGGCGTGATGGCCAAATCCGCCGCCGACATGGCGACGCTGATCATCGCTTTGTCGATGATCGTCACGCCGATCTTGTTTGCGGGATCGGAACGGCTGCTCATTCCACGTCTGCAGCCCAAGCGCGAAACGCGGCCCGCCGACCAGATCGAACCGGCGGACACCCCGGTCATCATCTGCGGCTTCGGCCGCATGGGGCAGATCATCGGCCGCGTGCTGAGCCTGGAGCGCATCGCTTATACGGCGCTGGACGCCGACGCGAAGCGGATCGAAACGGTGCGCCGGTTCGGCCCGAAAGTCTATTTCGGTGACCCGACCCGGCCGGAACTGTTGCGCGCCGCCGGCGCGGCCCGCGCCAAAATCCTGGTTATCGCCCTCGACGATCCCGACGCCACTCTCACCCTCGCCGGAATGGCGCGCCGCGAATTCCCGCATCTGACCATCATCGCCCGCGCGCATGACCGCAACCACGCGCACCGGCTGATGGATCTCGGCATCACCGAAATCGTCCGCGAAACCTATTTTTCGGCGCTGCGTCTATCGGAACTAGCGTTCAACCGGCTCGGCATCGGCGCGGCGACGGCACGACAAACAGTGGCGCTGTTTCGCGCCCACGACGAGCAGCTGCTGGTGGAGACCCACGCTTATGCCGATGACGAACGGCGCCTGATCCAGACCACCGAACAAGCGGCGGCGGAGCTGGCCGACCTGCTGGAGGCCGACCGGCAAAGACAGGCGAGTGCGGGGTGAGGCTCACACCGCGGTGCAAAAGATCATCACCTCGCAGCCCGGCGCCGCATCCTCGATCCGCATCGAAAAACCATGCAGGCGCACGATCGCGGCCACCAGCGCGAGGCCGATGCCGTGCCCCGCCACAGGCTTGTGCTGCGCGCCCCGGTGGAAGCGCCGCAACATCGCCTCGCGCTCGCTGTGACGAATGCCCGGCCCCGTATCCGCCACACGGATCGCCCGCGCGACGCCGTTCTCGCCCCGCAACTGGCAACACACGGCACCTCCTGGCGGCGTGAACTTCAAGGCATTGTCGATGAGATTGCAGACCGCTTCCATCAGCAGGTCGTGGTCGGCAAGGCAATAGGCGGCGGGGCTGTCATCGACCTGCAGCGAGATGCCGCGCATCTCAGCACTCGGCAGATAGAGCTCCGCCGCATCCTGCACCAGTCGCGCAATATCGACGCGGGTGAAATTCGCCGCGCGCGCGCCTTCATCGATTTCGCGCAGCCGCAGGATCGCAGAGACCATCGACAGGGCATGATCGACATCTTGCAGCGCGCGTTCACCGAACGCGCGGAACTCTTCCGGCGAACTGGCATCCTGGTAGCCGCGCTCCAGCCGCGCGCGCAGCCGGGTCAGCGGCGTGCGTAGCTCATGCGCGATATCGTCGCCCAGAGCGCGCAAATCATTCACCGCTTCTTCCAGCCGGTCGAGCATCGCGTTCACGGCGCTGGAGAGGCGATCGAACGGATCTATCGTCGAATGCACAGGCAAACGCCGTTGCAGCTTGCCTTCCATCACATCCTCGACCGCGCGGCGGACGACGCGAAAGCGGGTCTGCGCGCGCAGGCTGAGACAGATGCCAAACACGATGGCGATCGCGCCGGCAGGGGCGGTCACCAGCAAAAGGGCGCGCCCGATCAAGAGGCGCAGAAACGTCAGCCGATCCATATCCACGCCGAACACGACATGACCGCCGCCGGCAATTGGGCAGGCAATGGCGCGGCTCAGATCCGGCGGAAGATCTGGCGGTCGGCTGCGGATCAGCCCGACCGAGATTGGCCTCGTATGTGCCAGAAGTTGCGGCGGCAAAGCCACGATATTGCCTGCCAGAACATGCCCATCCGGGGCAAACACCGCGGCGGGATGGGTGCGGTGCAGGTCCGCCGCGACCATGCCGTCGATGGCGGCGTCCAAATCTCGAGGCCCAAGCTTGGCAAAAGTCGTGCAGTCCGCGACGAGCCTGTGGTTGACGCTCGCTTCAGCGTGACGCACCGTCCACCAATAGATCAGCCCGCATAACACCGCCGATTGCAGCAGCAGCGCCAAGGCGATCGCGGCGCTCCACCGGACGGTGGTCGTCCGCAGCACCTCAGCGAGGCTGGTCAAGCCGGTATCCCTGGCCCCTCACGCTCCGAAACAGCGGCGTTTCGTCCGGCAGGTCCACTTTGCGCCGCAGCTTGCTCATGTGCACGTCCACCACGTTCGAGCGCGGTTCGAACCGGTAGCCCCACACGTCCTGCAGCAGCATCGAGCGGGTGACGATATCTCCAGGCCGACGCAGGAAGTATTCGAGCAGATCAAGCTCCCGCGGGTTCAGATCCAGACGGCGGCCGGAACGCGCGGCGCGGCGCGATAACAGGTCGATTTCCAGAGGCCCGAGACGCAGCAGCGTTTCGCGCGTTTCCGCCGGACGCCGCAACACCGCCTCCAGCCGCGCCACCAGCTCAATCAGGGCGAAGGGTTTCGGCAGGTAGTCATCACCGCCGGCGCGCAAGCCGTGGACCCGATCGTCCAGCCGGCCGAGGGCGCTGATAACGATCGCCGGGGTACGGATCCCCTCGCGGCGAATGGTTTTGATCACGTCCAGCCCTTCCAATCCGGGGAGCAGCCGGTCGACGATCAGCACATCAAAATCCCGCCGCGCCGCCTCGAGCCCGTTGGTGCCGCTATCCACCGTGATCACCGCATGGCCGAAGCGCTCCAACTCCAGCGCGATCTCTTCCGCGATTTCAACGTCATCCTCTATGAGAAGTACGTTTGCCAAATCTTTTTGTCCTGCCGATCTATAGATAACGGCACGCCGACCCGGCATGACAGCTTCCATATAGGGTGTGCCGCAGGAGCGTCTACTTAAGCGTGTATGAAATGCGCTTCATAATGTTAGATCGACTTTATATTCCGCCCAGATGGAATTCCGACGCGAAACCATAACTGCTCGTCATCGGAAACAGGAGAGAAGATTATGCGTCTCGCAAAACCACTCTTGGCTGAATTCATCGGAACCTTCGCGCTCATCTTTATCGGTGCCGGTGCCGTCACGGTCTTGGGACCGAACCAGATCGCCGGCATCGCGCTCGCCCATGGGCTCGTGATCATGGCGTTCGCCTATGCCTACGGAAAGGATAGCGGTTCGTATATCAACCCGGCGCTGGTCGTCGCCGCGGTGGTCGCCGGGGAGCATTCGCTGCTGGACGCCATCCCGGTGATCCTGGTGCAGCTTCTGGGCGGCATCGCCGGGGCTCAGGCGCTTTTGCTCATCTACGGTCCCGCCGCCCCGCATGATCTCGGCGCGACCATGATCGACCTGCATCGCACCACCCTGATGGGCGGCTTCACGCTCGAGGCGATCGGCACTTTCTTCCTGGCGAACACGGTGCTGAACGCGGGGCTGCGCGGCGCCGCGGGCGCTTTGGCCCCCATCGCCATCGGCATGACCGTGACCGTGTGCATTCTGGCCTTTGGACCGATCACCGGCGGCAGCGTGAATCCGGCCCGCACCCTGGGACCTGCCGTCGCAATCGGCAATTACAGTGAGGTTGGCATGTATGTCGCGGCCCAGCTGCTGGGCGGCGCCGTCTCGGGCCTGCTCTACCGCCTGGTCTGGAACCGCAGCGCCAAAGCAGCCGTGCTGAGCCAGGCAAAGGCCAAGCTCGCCGCCGCCGAAGCCTGAAAAGCGCAAGGAAAGGCTACTTTTTGTGAACAAAAAGTAGCAAAAAAACTTTATGACTTTGAGCCGTGCTGGCTTCACGGCCACCGGCCCAAAGTAACAGAAGTTTTTGCGCCGCTTTTTTCAAAAAGCGGCCCCTTTCTTCCCGAAAATTTGCATTCCCCCGGCTCTTTCCATATCGTACAGAACATTACACGAACATCTGGAATAGATATGGCGAAGACAACAGGCGCCGGGTTCATCACGGTGCGGGGTGCGCGCGAGCACAACCTGAAGAACATTGACATCGCGATCCCGCGCGAGGAGCTGACGGTGATCACAGGCCTGTCGGGCTCGGGCAAGTCCTCGCTCGCCTTCGACACCATCTATGCCGAAGGCCAGCGCCGCTATGTCGAGAGCCTGTCCTCCTATGCGCGCCAGTTCCTGGAGCTGATGGGCAAGCCGGATGTGGACAGCATCGAGGGGCTCTCCCCGGCGATTTCCATCGAGCAGAAGACCACTTCGCACAACCCGCGTTCCACCGTGGGCACCGTCACGGAAATCCACGATTACATGCGCCTGCTTTGGGCCCGCGCCGGTGTGCCGTATTCGCCCGCCACCGGCCTGCCGATCGAGGCGCAAAGCGTGGCGCAGATGGTCGACCGGGTGATGGAGATGCAAGAGGGCACGCGGCTGCTGCTGCTGGCCCCGGTGATCCGCGACCGCAAGGGCGAGTATAAAAAAGAGCTGGCGGAATTGCAGCGCCGCGGGTTCACCCGCGCCAAGGTGGACGGCACGCTCTACGAGATCGACCAGGTGCCGGCGCTGAACAAGAAGCTCAAGCACGATATCGACGCGGTGGTGGACCGCGTCGTGGTCAAGCCCGGCATCGAGAAGCGCCTGGCCGATTCCTTTGAAACTGCCTTGGGACTTTCCGACGGCATCGTCTATGCCGAGGGCGCAGATGACGGCACGCGCACGGTCTTCTCCTCGCGTTTTGCCTGCCCGGTCAGTGGCTTCACCATCGAGGAGATCGAGCCGCGTCTGTTCAGCTTCAACTCGCCGCACGGCGCCTGCCCGGCCTGCGACGGGCTGGGGCATGAGACGTTCTTCGACCCGCATCTGGTGGTGCCCGACGAGCAGCGCGCGCTGAACGAGGGCGCGGTGATACCCTGGGTGAACGCGCAGTCACCTTATTACGACCAGACGCTGGCGAGCCTCGCCAAGCACTTTGGCATCAAAATGACCACGCCCTGGGAGAAGCTGCCGGAAGAAGCGCGCCACGGCATCTTGTTCGGCACCGGCCGCACGGAAGTCGATTTCACGTACAAGGATTCGGCGCGCGCCTATACGGTCACGAAAGCTTTTGAAGGCGTCATCAAGAATCTGGAGCGCCGCCTGCGCGAAACAGATTCAGCCTGGGTGCGCGAAGAGCTGTCCCGCTACCAGGCGGAGCGCCCTTGCGCCGTCTGCCAGGGCGCAAGGCTCAGGCCCGAGGCGCTGGCGGTAAAGGTGGCGGGCCGAAATCTCGCCGAAGTGGCGGAGATGTCGATCTCCGGTGCGCGCGACTGGTTCACCGGCGTGGCCGACACGCTGACACCGCAACGGCTGGAAATCGCCCGGCGGATTCTGCGCGAGATCAATGAGCGGCTGCAATTCCTCGTCGATGTCGGGCTCGACTACCTCACTTTGGCGCGCGGCTCGGCGACGCTCTCCGGCGGCGAGAGCCAGCGCATCCGGCTTGCGAGCCAGATCGGCTCCGGGCTGACCGGTGTGCTCTACGTGCTGGACGAGCCGAGCATCGGCCTGCACCAGCGCGACAATGAACGCCTGCTCGGCACCTTGCAGCGGCTCAAGCGCCTCGGGAACACCGTGCTGGTGGTGGAACATGACGAAGACGCGATCCGCGCCGCCGATCATCTCATCGATATGGGCCCCGCGGCCGGCATGAATGGCGGCTATGTGGTGGCGCAGGGCACGCCGGCGGAGGTGGCGGCCAATCCCAAATCCATCACCGGGGATTATCTTTCCGGCCGGCGCATGATCCCGCTGCCGAACCCGCGCCGCCCGGTGCAGCCCGGGCGCATGCTCAAACTCATCGGCGCGCGCGGGAACAATTTGAAAAACGTCACGGCTGCCTTCCCGCTCGGCGTCTTCACCTGCATCACCGGCGTCTCCGGCGGCGGCAAATCCACGCTGGTGGTCGACACGCTGTACAAGGCGGTGTCGCGCCGGCTGATGAGCTCGGGCGAAGTCCCCGCCCCGTTCGACCGGCTGGAAGGACTGGAGCAGCTCGACAAGATCATCGACATCGACCAGTCGCCCATCGGCCGCACGCCGCGCTCTAACCCCGCGACCTATACCGATCTGTTCGCGCCGATCCGCGATTGGTTCGCGGAAATGCCGGAAGCCCGCACCCGCGGCTATAAGCCGGGCCGCTTCTCCTTCAACGTGAAAGGCGGGCGCTGCGAAGCATGCCAGGGCGACGGCGTGCTGAAAATCGAAATGCATTTTCTCCCCGACGTGTTCGTCACCTGCGACACGTGCAAGGGCAAACGCTACAACCGCGAAACGCTGGAAGTGAAATTCCGCGACAAATCCATCGCCGACGTGCTGGACATGACGGTGGACGAGGCCACGACCTTCTTCAAGGCGGTGCCAAAAATCCATGACCGCCTCCAACTCCTCTCCCGCGTGGGGCTTGGCTATATCAAGCTCGGTCAGCAGGCGACCACGCTATCCGGTGGCGAAGCGCAGCGCATCAAGCTCGCCAAGGAGCTGGCAAAACGCCCGACCGGGCGCACCCTCTATATTCTCGACGAACCCACCACCGGCCTGCATTTCGAGGATATCCGCAAGCTGTTGGAAGTGCTGCACGCGCTGGTCGATGCCGGCAACACCATCATCGTCATCGAGCACAATCTGGAGGTCATCAAGACCGCGGACCATCTGATCGATCTCGGCCCCGAAGGCGGTGCCGGCGGCGGCCAGATCATCGCGGCCGGCACACCCGAAGAAATCGCCGCCACGCCCGAAAGCCATACCGGCCGTTTCCTTGCGCCACTGCTGGCGACGAAAGCGACA
>DATJHR010000060.1:0-35911 GCA_035493735.1 Acidocella sp. | reverse complement strand
AGCTCCTGGTGGGCCATTTCGCGGCCACGGAAGCGCAGCGTAACCTTCACCTTGTCGCCCTCGCCGACAAAGCTCTTCATGGCGCGAAGCTTCACCTGATAATCGTTCTCGTCGATGTTCGGGCGAACCTTCACTTCCTTGATCTCGACGACCTTCTGCTTCTTCCGCGCCTCGTTACGCTTCTTCTGCTGCTCGTATTTGAACTTGCCGTAATCGAGGATTTTTGCGACCGGGGGTTCGGCATTCGGGCTGATCTCGACCAGATCGAGGCCGACGGCGAAGGCCCGGGAGATAGCGTCGCGGGTGCTCACCACCCCCTGCATCTCACCATTCTGATCGATCAGACGGACCTGCGGAATGCGGATTTCATCATTGACCCGTGGCCCTTCACGAAGGGGCGGCGTGGGTGGCGCTGGCGGTCTGGCTATGGAAAATCTCCTGTGAACGTTTGAGCGTATCCGCTTAGTCGATAATCAGCGGCAATTGCAATCATCTCGACGCATGGCAGTCAAAATGAGGGAACCGGGCCGCGCCGGTGGCACGCCCAGTTTCCATTTGCCAGCCTTCAGCGGCGCAGATCAGGCGGCGTTGCTTCTTGTTTCAGCAGCGCCACGGCCTCTTCCAGCGGCAGAACTTCCTGGCTCGCCCCGCCGAGGCGGCGAATCGCCACGGTGCGTTCCTCAGCTTCCTTGCGCCCGACGACCAGGATGTTCGGCACATGGTGCAGGCTGTGCTCGCGGATCTTCGCCTGGATCTTCTGGTTCGACACGTCGAGTTCGGCGGTGAGCCCGGCGGCGCGCAGGGCCTCGGCCACCTCGGCGGCGTAATCATCGGCATCCGAGACGATCGTCGCCACGGTGGCCTGCACCGGCGCCAGCCAGAGCGGGAAGCGTCCGGCATATTGCTCGATGAGGATGCCGAGGAAACGCTCAAAGCTGCCGATGATGGCGCGATGCAGCATCACCGGGCGGGCGCGCGAGGAATCGCTCGTGACGTATTCGGCGTCCAGACGCTCCGGCAGCACGAAATCCACCTGTAGCGTGCCGCATTGCCAGTCACGGCCAATGGCGTCGCGCAGCACGAACTCCAGTTTCGGTCCGTAGAACGCCCCCTCGCCCGGGTTCAGCGTATAGCTCACGCCGGCCGTCTCGCAGGCCGCTTTCAGGGCCCCCTCGGCGCGGTCCCAGACATCGTCGGCGCCTGCGCGCTCCTCCGGGCGGTCGGAGAATTTTACGGCGAAGCTCTCGAAGCCAAAATCTTTGTAAACGGACTCCAGCAACGCGACGAAACGCACCGTCTCGCTCGCGATCTGGTCTTCCGTGCAAAAGATATGCGCATCGTCTTGCGTGAAGGCGCGCACGCGCATGATGCCATGCAGCGCGCCGGACGGCTCATAGCGATGGCAGGCACCGAACTCCGCCATGCGCAGTGGCAGCTGGCGGTAGGAGCGCAGACCCTGCTTGAAAATCTGCACATGGCAGGGGCAGTTCATCGGCTTCAGCGCCAGGGTGCTTTCTTCGTCCACCACCTCGGCAATGAACATGTTCTTGCGGTACTTATCCCAGTGGCCGGACTCTTCCCACAGGCGGCGATCGACGAGCTGAGGCGTACGCACCTCCTCATAGCCGGACTGTTCCAGACGGCGACGGATATAGGCTTCCACCGTCCGGTAGAGTTTCCAGCCTTTCTGGTGCCAGAAGATCGAGCCGACCGCCTCTTCCTGGATATGGAACAGATCCATCTCCTTGCCGATGCGGCGATGGTCGCGGCGCTCGGCCTCCTCCAGCTGGTGCAGATAGGCGTCCAGCTCCTTCTGGTCGCGCCAGGCCGTGCCGTAAATGCGGCTCAGCATCGGGCTGCGATGATCGCCGCGCCAATAGGCGCCGGCGGTCTTCTGCAGCTTGAAGGCGGTGCCGATATCCGCGGTGCCGCGCATATGCGGGCCACGGCACAGATCGAGCCACTCGCCCTGGCGATAGATTGTGATGGTCTCCGAGGCCGGCAGATCACGGATCAGCTCGGCCTTGAAACGTTCGCCGCGCTCTTCAAAAAACTTGATGGCGTCGTCACGGTCCCATTCCTCGCGGGTAAAGGGCGCGTTGGCGGCGATGATCTCGCGCATCTTCGCTTCGATGGCCGGCAGGTCCGCGGGCGTGAACGGCTCGTTACGGTAAAAGTCATAGTAGAAGCCGTTTTCGATGGCCGGGCCGATGGTCACCTGCGTGCCCGGATAGAGCGCCTGCACCGCCTCGGCGAGCACATGCGCCGCGTCGTGGCGGATGAAGGTCAGCGCCGCCTCATCCTTGCGGGTGATGAACTTGACCGCGGCGTCCTCGGTGATCTCGCGAGAGAGATCCTGCAGTTGCCCGTTCACCTCCATGGCCAGGGCCGCGCGGGCCAGGCCTGGGCCGATGGCGGCGGCGATGGTCGTGCCCGTGACCGCGCCGTCAAAAGTGCGGATGGACCGGTCGGGCAGAGTGATTGCGGGCATTGGTCTCTCTTCTTCTGGGTAGTGTAACGTTTGGGCGTTATGGCAGGGCGGCACGGACTTGCGCAACCGGCAGGTCGGCAAGACGGGCCTCGCGCAGAATCACCGGCCAGCCACCGTCAGGATAGCGCGGCGCGGTCAGTTTCGGGTCGCTGGCGCCGGAAAAGAGCACGACCGATTTCGTGCCCAAAGCGGCGGCCAGATGCATCGGCCCGGTGTCATTACCGATCGCCAGCGCGGCATGGGCCATGACGGCGGCGAGTTCCAGCAGGCTGGTCCGCCCGGTCAGGTCGATCCCGCCGATTTCCGCCGCCATGCGCCGCTCCTCAGCCGAGCCCCCGACCACGGCCACCGGCATGTCGAGGCTTTGCGCCAGGGCCGCGAAATTTTGCGTCGGCCAGCGTTTTTCCGGCCGGTGCGCGGCAGCGCCCGGCACCAGCACGGTATAGCGCTCTGGCAGGTTGAATTTGGTGATGTCGGCCTTGGCCCAGGAGAGGTCCGGCACCGGAAGCGCAAAAATCCCGGCATCGTGCAGCTGGCCTGCCAAGCGCTCGCGCGAGTGCTGGAACACGCGGTTGGGGTCGGCATGCGGCAGGGAACAGCCCTTGGCAATGCCCGACCAGGCCGGGCGGCCCGCCAGGGTGAAGTAACGCGAACTGCGCCCTGAGGTTTGCAGGTCGTACACCAGATCAAAGCCGCGCAATTGCCGGCGCAGCCGCAGCAGGCCCGGCACATTCCAGAGTTTTGGCCGGCGGTCGATGTCCACATGGTCGAACCAGCCCGAGGCCAGAGCCAGCGGCACGAATGGAGCCGTGGTCAGCAGGCTAATCCGTGCCTGGGGATGCGCGGCGCGGATCGCCGCCATGGCGGGAAAGGCCAGGACGAAATCGCCGAGGGCGCTGAGCTTGATGACGAGGATTTCCATCCGCGCGTGCCGCGCCCGTGGGCTCCAGGTCGCATCGGCTTTTTTCATGTCAGCAGCTCCGCATAGACGTGGAGCACCGCATTCTGCATCGCCGCCACCGAATAATGTTCCGCCACATGCGCGCGGGCCCGACGCCCCCAGAGCACACGGTCGTCGGCTTGCATGTCCAAAGCGGCGTCGAGACTGGCCGCCAGGGCTGCCGCGTCTCCCGCCGGGACCAAGAAGCCGGTTTCGCCCGCGATGATGGTCTCGCGCGCCCCGCCATGGTCGGTCGCCACCACGATTCGCCCCATCGCTTGCGCCTCCACGATGGTGCGGCCGAAGGCCTCCGGGTCGGTGGAGGCATTCACCACCACATCGGACAGCATCATGGCCGAGGCGATATCCTCGATATGGCCGATCATCCGGACCCGGTGGGCGACGCCGAGCCGCTCAGCGAGCGCCGCCAGCTCCGCCACGTAGGCCGTGCGGCCTTGGGCACTGCCGGCAAAAACCGCCACCGCGTCGCGATGCCGCATTTGCGCCAGCGCGTGGATGAGAATTTCTTGCCCCTTCCAGGACGTCAGCCGGCCGGGGAGCAAAATCACCGGTTGGACGAGATCCACAGACCATGCCCGCGCCAGCCGGTATAGCGCCTCCGGGACCACCATGGCGGGATCGAATTTCCCCAGATTCACGCCGCCATGAATGACACGTAATACCTCGTCGGACGTGCCGTAGCGGCTGCGGATCAGCCCGGCGATGAAATGGCTCACGGCGATCACCCGGTCGCCTTTTGCCATCACCGCATTGTAGCGGCGCTTCAGGACGGATTTTTCGCCATAGCTGCCATGATAGGTGGTGACGAAGGGCGTGCCGGTGGCGCGCGTCGCCCACCAGGCGGACCAAGCCGGGGCGCGGGAATGGGCGTGCACCAATTGAACGTCGCGCTTGGCAATCAGCTTCTTCAGCCGCCTGGCATTGCGCCGCATCTTGAACGGCGATTTCGTGTCCAGAGGCATCTCAATAATTTCCGCCCCGGCGCGCCGCGCGGCGGCGCTGAGCACACCGCCCGCGCACGCAATCAGCACCTTATGGCCCGTGGCGTGAATCGCCTCGGCAATCTCGATCACCACGCGCTCGGCACCGCCGGTATCGAGTTTCGGCAGCACCTGGAGAATCGTGATGGGTCGCTCAATCATGGCGGGGGCGCTATCACGTATTTGCTTGGCAGGGGAGATTCGAAGTGAAAACCTATCGCGTGCCGGATGTGGCGCTGGAATATGAGTTTCTCGAAGGGCGCGGCCCGGTGGTAGTGTTCTGCCCCGGCTTCGCCTCGGATATGGGCGGCACCAAAGCCATGCGGCTATGGGCCCAGGCCGAAAAGCTGGGCCAGGCGATGCTGCGCTTCGACTATTCCGGCCACGGCGCCTCCGGCGGTGCGTTCTCCGACGGCTGCATCGGCGACTGGACCGCAGACGCCGCGCATGTGATCGCAACCGTCGTGCCGGGCCGGGAGGTGCTTCTGGTCGGCTCCTCGATGGGCGGCTGGATCGCGCTGCTGCTCGCCCGGGCGCTTGGGGCGCGCGTGGCCGGGTTGCTGCTGATCGCCCCTGCCCCGGATTTTACCGAGTTGCTGATGAAGCCCGCTCTCACGCCGGCTGAGCAGGAAGCGCTCGCCCGCGATGGGCTGATTCTGCCACCCAGCCAATATGGCGAACCCACGCCGATCACCGCCAAATTGCTCGCCGATGGCGCTGATCACCTGCTGCTGAACGCGCCGATTCCCATCGCCTGCCCCGTGCATATTCTCCACGGGATGAAAGACCCGGACGTGCCGTGGGAGCTGAGCCTGCGCCTGACTGAACGACTCGAGACGCCGGATGTGCGGCTGACCTATGTGAAGGATGGCGACCATCGGCTCTCGCGTGAGGCGGATTTGCGGCTGCTGGAGAAGAGTGTGGAAGCGCTACTTTGTGTGAACAAAAAATAACCGTGCTGGTTTCGCTGCCACCGGCCCAAGCGAGCAAAAGTTTTTGCGCCGCTTTTTTCAAAAAGCGGCCCCTTCCTCACTCTTCAGCCAAAATCGCCCTAAGCCCTTCGCGATAAGTAGGATAACGCCAGGTCACGCCCAGCCGTTCCTTGGTCTTAACGCTGGCGACCTTCCGATTCTCAGACCAGAAGCTCCGCGCCATTGGTGACATGCTTTCCACCGCCTCGGCATAAGGCACCGGGGCGGGCGGCGCGACTCCGAGCAGCCTTGCCGCCTCCACCACCACCTCGGCGCTGGCGGCCGGCACGTCATCGCAGAAGTTGAAGATTTGCGCGCCAGGCGGGGCGTTGCGCCGCATCGCCGCCAGCACGCCATAAGCGATATCATCGCGATGGATGCGGCCAAACACGTGGTCCGGCTTCACCACGCGCCGCGCCACGCCGGCACGCAGATCGTCAAACATCGAGCGGCCGGGCCCATAAATGCCAGCGAGGCGAAAAATATCCACGGTGACGGGAAAATGCTGCCACGCCTCCTCGGCCTGGACGCGACGCTGTGTGCGTTCCGAACCGGGCTTGGGCGGCGAATCCTCATCGACCCAGCCGCCGCCCTGATCGCCATAGACGCCGGTGGTGGAAAAATAGCCGATCCAGCGGAGGCTGCTGGCGGCGCGGATGGCATCCCCGTAGCGCGCCAGCACCGGATCACCCGCCTCGCCCGGTGCGGCGGTGGCGAGCAGATGCGTGGCCTTGGCGATGGCGCCAGACGCGTCCTCGAAGGGAATGATCTGGATGCCTTGCAGTGACTTTTTCGCGGCGGGATCACGGGAGGTCACGGTCACCGCGAACCCGGCCTCAAGCGCGGCCCGGGCGACGGCGGTGCCGGAATAGCCACAACCGAAAATGAGCAAGTCAGGCAAGTTTTGCTCCAAGCAAGGAAGGGCTTCTTTTTTTAAAAAAGAAGCAAAAAACTTTTTTAAACTGGGCCGTAGCGGTTTCAACGCCACCGGCCCAGTTTCAAGAAAGTTTTTGCGCCGCTTTTTTCAAAAAGCGGCCACTTTCTTTATTCTAAAAGTCCAGATCCGCGTAATGAGGCGGCGGGGCCATCCCGTTCACGCGGTCGGCCAGGACGGCGCGGAAGGAGGGGCGGGATTTCATGCGCGCGTACCACTCCTTGGCCGCCGGCGCGACCGACCAGTCGATATCGCCGATAAAGTCGAGCGAGGAGAGCATCGCGGCGGCGGCGAAATCCGCGAGCGAGAGATTCGCGCCGGCGAGCCATTTCCGGTGTTCGGCCAGCCAGTCGATATACAGCATATGCTGCTTGAGGTTGGTGTAACCCGCCCGCAAGGCGTTGCCATCCGGCGAGCCCAGCCGCAGCGCCTGCTTCATGGTCTTTTCCCAGAGCAGGTTACGCGTTACCTCGGCGACGAATTTCTGGTCGAACCAGGCGACCAGCCGGCGTGTCTCCACCCGGTCAGCGATGGTGCGGCCCAGCAGCCCCGTGTCGGGATAGGCCTCATCGAGATATTCGCAGATCGCGTTCGAATCCGGAACGACAAGGCCGTTATTATCGACCAGAGTCGGCACCGTGCAGGCCGGGTTCATCTCCAGATATTCCGGGCGCCGGTCCCAGACCTTCTCCACGCGCAGTTCGAATGGCAAACGTTTTTCAGCCAAAACCAGACGGACTTTACGCGCATAGGGAGAGAGCGGCAGATGATACAGGATTCGCATGGGGGCCTTATGCCAAAAGAGCGGTTCCACCGGAAGTGAAACCGCTCTTGCGTCTGATGTGGGTCGGCGGAAGGAAGGCTACTTTTTGTGAACAAAAAGTAGCAAAAAAACTTTGTTAACTTGGGCCGTGCTCGTTTCGCGGGCACGGGCCCAATCTAAAAGAAGTTTTTGCGCCGCTTTTTTTAAAAAGCGGCTGCTTACTTAAGCGCTGATTTCCGCTTTCTCCTCGCTCAGAGGTGCCTCCAGGTATTTGACATATTCCTTCGGCACGACCTGCCAGAAATGCGGCAACTCGCGCGCCCAGTCATTCAACATGGTGGCGGCGTAACGGCTTTCGGTTTCGATGGCATGGCGCTGAATCAGGTTTTTCAGCGTCTCTTCCCAATAGGGGGTGGCGACGCGCTGCCACAGCACCGTCTCCGCATTCACCCGCAGTTCGAATTTCTGCTCCCGATCGTAGACAAACGCGACGCCCCCGGTGAAGCCGGCGCCGAAATTGTCGCCGACCTCGCCCAGCACCACCACGGTCCCACCGGTCATATATTCGCAGCCATTGGAGCCGATACCCTCAACCACTGCCACTGCGCCGGAATTACGCACCGCGAAGCGCTCGCCGGCCCGGCCCGCGGCGAACAATGCGCCGGAAGTGGCCCCGTAAAGCACGGTGTTGCCGATGATGGTGTTTTCGTTGCTCTTCAGCTTCGAAGACGGCACCGGCCGCACGACGATGGAGGCGCCGGAAAGCCCCTTGCCGACATAGTCGTTGGCATCGCCGAACACTTCCAGCTTCAGCCCGTGCACGGCGAAGGCGCCGAGCGACTGGCCGGCGGAGCCGCGCAGCCGCACCGTCACGTGGTCCGGCTGGAGCTTCGCCTTGCGGTACTTCGCCACAATTTGCGACGAGAATTTCGTCCCGATCGCGCGATGCGTGTTACGGATGGCGTATTGCAGCTGCATCTTCTCGCCATTGGCGAAGAACGGCTCCGCATCCTTGATCATCTGCGCGTCCAGAGTCTCAGGGACTTCGTTGCGGCCTTCGAGCGTGCAGTAGCGGGCATACGGGCCCGGGTCGGCCTGGGCGAGGATCGGGTTGAGATCGAGATCGTCCAGATAATCCGCGCCGCGGCTGACCTGGTGCAGCAGATCGGTACGGCCGATCACCTCGTTCAGCGCGCGGAAGCCGAGCGAGGCCAGGATGCCGCGCACGTCATCGGCGATGAACGAGAACAGGTTGATCACCTTCTCCGGCGAGCCTTCGAATTTCTTCCGCAACTCCTCATCCTGAGTGCATACGCCCACCGGGCAGGTGTTGGAGTGGCACTGGCGAACCATGATGCAGCCCATCGCCACCAGCGAGGCGGTGCCGATACCGAATTCCTCGGCGCCGAGCATGGCGGCGATCACCACGTCGCGGCCAGTCTTGATGCCGCCATCGGTGCGCAGCTTCACGGTGTGGCGCAGCCGGTTGAGCATCAGCACCTGATGCGCCTCGGACAGGCCAAGCTCCCACGGGCTGCCGGCATATTTCACTGAGCTTTGCGGCGAAGCGCCGGTGCCGCCGACATGGCCGGAGATCAGGATCGCATCCGCCTTCGCCTTGGCCACGCCGGCCGCGATGGTGCCGATACCTGAGCGCGAGACCAATTTCACACAGACCGTGGCGCGCGGGTTGATCTGCTTGAGGTCGTAGATCAGCTGCGCCAAATCCTCGATCGAATAAATATCGTGATGCGGCGGCGGTGAGATCAGCGTGACGCCGGGCGTGGAATGCCGCAGCTTGGCGATCAGCCCGGTCACCTTGAAGCCCGGCAGCTGTCCGCCCTCGCCCGGCTTCGCCCCTTGGGCGACCTTGATCTCGATCTCCTTGCAGTCGTTGAGATATTCCGCGGTCACGCCGAAACGGCCGGACGCGATCTGCTTGATCGCGGAGGCGGCATTGTCGCCGTTCGGCCGGGGCACGGAACGTGCCGGATCCTCGCCGCCCTCACCGGAATCGGAGCGCGCGCCAATGCGGTTCATGGCGATGGAGAGCGTCTCATGCGCCTCAGGGCTCAGCGCGCCGAGCGAGATACCGGGGGCGATCAGCCGCTTGCGGATCTCGGTGATGCTCTCGACTTCGTCGATCGAAATCGGGGTGCGGTCAGCGCTGCGGAAGTCCAGCAGGTCGCGCAGCGCCACGGGCGGCTGCTTACGCACCATCTCCGCATACCGCTTGTACATCTGGAAGCTGTTAGAGGCGACGGCGCTCTGCAGCAGATGGATCGCGTTATCGTCGAAGGCGTGCGTCTCGCCGGCGCGGCGCAGCCGGTACATGCCGCCGATTTCCAGCGGGACGACATTGCCGCCCCAAGCCTGCTTGTGCTGCTCCAGAACCTTCTGCGCGATACCTGGCAGGCCGATGCCGGAGATGCGCGAGGCCATGCCGGGGAAGTACTCGCCCACCAACGTGCGCGACAGGCCGATGGCCTCAAAGTTATAGCCGCCGCGATAAGAGGCGATCACGGAAATGCCCAGCTTGCTCATCACCTTGAGCAGGCCCTTATCCACCGCCTTCTTGTAGCGGCCGACGCACTCCTTCAGCGTCAGCTTGCCGAACAGGCCGCGCGCATGGCGGTCGGCGAGGCTCTCCTGGGCGAGATAGGCATTGATGGTGGTCGCACCCACGCCGACCAGCACGGCGAAATAATGCACATCCATGCACTCCGCGGTGCGCACGTTCAGGCTGGTGAAGGTGCGCAAGGATTGCCGCACCAGATGCGTGTGCACCGCCCCGGTGGCGAGGATCATCGGGATCGGCGCGCGCTCAGGCCCCATCGCCTCGTCGGTCAGGATCACATGCGTGCAGCCGATGCGCACGCCCTCCTCCGCCTCGCGGCGGATGCGCTCAAGGGCGCGGCGCAACCCGCCTTCGCCATTCTCGACCTTGAAGGTGCAGTCCACGACGCAGGCATTCGTGCCCATGGTGCGGCGCATCGCCTCGAACTCGACGGTCGACAAAACCGGACTGTCCAGCTGCAGAAGGTCGCACTGCTGGGCATCCTCATCGAGCACGTTGCCGAGATTGCCGAGCCGCGTCTTCAGCGTCATCACGCGGGTTTCGCGCAGGCTGTCGATCGCCGGGTTGGTGACCTGGGAGAAGCTCTGGCGGAAGAAATGGTGCAGGCCGCGATATTTCTGCGACAACACGGCGAGCGGCGTGTCATCGCCCATCGAGCCGACCGCCTCGTTCGCATCCTCCACCATCGGATGCAGCAGCAGTTCCAGCTCTTCCATTGTGTAGCCCACCGCGCGCTGGCGGCGGCGCAACTCTTCCGTATCGTACAGGACCGGCTCCGGCGCGTCGGTTTTCACGATATGGTCGATCACCGCGATGCGTTTCACCCAGGAGCCGAAATCCTGGCGCGCGGCCAGCATGTCCTTCATTTCCTGGTCGTGATAGAATTTGGCCGCGTCGAGATCGACACCGATGGTCTGGCCCGGGCCGACATGGCCCTTCTCGACGACGATCTCCTCGTCGAATTTCACCATCCCCGCCTCGGAACCGACGATCAGCAGGTCCTTGGTGGTGACGGCGTAGCGCAGCGGGCGCAACCCGTTGCGGTCGAGCCCGGCGATCACGAAGCGGCCGTCAGTGGCGGCGATCGCCGCCGGGCCGTCCCAAGGCTCCATCACCGCGTTGCAATACAGGAACAGGTCCTGATGCGCCTTCGGCATGGTCTTGTCGCTGCCGATCGAGGGCGGGATCATCAATGTCTTGGCCATCGGCGCGTCGCGCCCTGCGCGCACCAGCAGTTCGAACACGTTGTCCAACGACGCCGTGTCCGACCCGCCGGCCTGCACCACGGGCTTCACATAATCGAGAAAATCGTCCAGCCCCTCGGCCGCGAGCCGCGTTTCATGGCTGTTCATCCAATTGATGTTGCCGGCGACGGTATTGATCTCGCCATTATGCGCCAGCATGCGGAAAGGCTGGGCCAGCCGCCAGGTGGGGAACGTGTTGGTCGAATAACGCTGGTGATAGATGGCAAAACGCGAGACGAAGCGCTCATCCTTGAGGTCAGGATAGAAATCCGCGAGATTCGCCGCGAGGAACATGCCCTTGTAAATGATCGAACGGCAGGACAGCGAGCACAGATAGAGCTCGGGAATCTGCGCCGCGATCGCCGCCTTCTCGATCTTGCGGCGGATGATGTAGAGTTCGCGTTCGAACACGTCCTCGGACACGCCACGCGGATTCCAGATCATGATCTGTTCGATCTCGGGGCGCGTGGCATTGGCCTTTTCGCCGATGCACTCGAAATGAATCGGCACCTGGCGCCAGCCATAGATGCGGTAGCCGAAGCTCAGGATTTCCGCCTCGACGATCTGCCGGCAGCGTTCCTGCGCGGAGAGATCGGTTTTCGGCAGGAACACCATGCCGACGGCGATCGGGCCTTCGCGCAGGCGGTCACCGCCACGCCGCACTTCTTCGGCAAAGAAATCGCGAGGAATTTCGATATGGATGCCCGCACCGTCGCCGGTCTTGCCATCGGCGTCGACCGCGCCGCGATGCCACACCGCCTTCAGCGCATCGATGCCGGCCTGTACCACGTCGCGGCGCTTCTTGCCGTCGAGCGCGGCGACGAGGCCAACGCCACACGCATCGTGCTCCTGCGCCGCATTGTACGTGTCCTTGAGGATTTCCGTGTTGTGCGCCCAGGAGGCGAGAAATTCGGAAGCGGTTTCGTGGCTCATAATATTACTCCGCGGCCTGGGCCAGGGTCTGCGCCTGGATATAATTATGAATGGCGGTGGCGGCATCGCGCCCATCGCGGATCGCCCACACGACGAGTGAGGCGCCACGCACGATGTCGCCGGCGGCGAACACGCCGGGCAGGCTGGTCATGAAGGTTTTCTGATTCACCTTCAGCGTTCCCCAGCCGGTCAGCTTGAGCTCCGGCTCGTTGAAGGCGCCTTGAATCTCTTCCGGATCGAACCCCAGGGCCTTGATGACGAGATCCGCCTCCACCGTGAAGGAGCTGCCGGCGATGGGCTCCACCGACTGGCGGCCGGACGCGTCGGGCAGGCCGAGATGCATGCGCGTCGCACGCACGCCGGTGACGGCGCCGTCGCCCAGAAAGGCCTCCGGCGCGGCGAGCCAGGTGAATACCACGCCCTCATCCTCGGCGTTCTGCACCTCGCGGAGCGAGCCCGGCATGTTCTGGCGGTCGCGCCGGTACAGGCAGGTGACGGATTTCGCGCCCTGGCGGACCGCGGTGCGCACGCAATCCATGGCCGTGTCACCGCCGCCGATCACCACAACATTCTTGCCCGCGGCGTTGAGGCGGCCGGAATCGAATTCCGGCACGGCATCGCCGAGACCCTTGCGGTTCGAGGTGATGAGGTAATCCAGCGCGGGGACGATCCCGGGCAGGCCAGCGCCGGGCCCGGCGATTTCGCGCGCCTTGTACACGCCGGTGGCGACCAGCACGCTGTCATGCTTCGCGCGCAGGGACGAGAAGCTGATCTCGCCGCCGATATCCGCGTTCAGCACGAATTCGACCCCGCCTTCCTCGAGCCACTTCCAGCGGCGCAGCACGATGTCCTTCTCGAGCTTGAAGCCGGGAATGCCGTAGATGAGCAGCCCGCCGACCCGGTCGTGCCGGTCATAGACGGTCACCTTATAGCCCTGACGGCGCAGCGCCTCGGCGGCGGCGAGGCCGGCCGGACCGGCCCCGATGATGCCCACGCTCTGCGGCCGCTCGACCTGCGCGCGAATCGGTTTCACCCAGCCGTTCTCGAAGGCCGTGTCGGTAATATAGCGTTCGACCGCGCCGATGGTGACGCTCTCAAACCCCTTCTCGATGACGCAATTGCCCTCGCACAGGCGATCCTGCGGGCAGATCCGGCCGCAAATCTCGGGGAATGTGTTGGTGGCGGAGGAAATCTCATAGGCTTCCTCAAGCCGCCCTTCGGCGGTCAGCTTCAGCCAATCAGGGATATTGTTCGAGAGCGGGCAATGGACCGAGCAGAACGGAATGCCGCACTGGCTGCACCGGCTGGCCTGCGCCTCGGCATCCTGCTTGTCGAAGCGCGCATAAATCTCGCCGAAATCGGCGCGGCGCTCGCCAACGTCGCGTTTATGCGGGGTCTGCTGCGGCAGACGCGTGAATTGCAGCATGCGCTGAGCCATGATGTCGTCCCACCTCGTCGAACAAAGCCATTCGCTGCGCAACAAAATTGCCCGCAGGGTCGTGAAAGCGGCTCTTAACCCAGTTTAGGCAGGCTGGCCAGGGAAAAAACCCTAGATACGGCAGCAAAGCTGTCTTAGTTTGTGTATTTTTTCGCCGGCTTGTTAAAAACGGATTTGGTTTTTTTCCTATTTAGTCAGATTCACTGACCTATGCGCGTGAACCCAGATACCCCGGCACGATCAGGTCCATCGGCGTTGGGGCGATGCCAAGCTCCGGAAGCCCCGGCGCGCCGGGCGAGACGATATTGTCACGCTCAAGCATCCGGATCTGGTCGATCGTGAGCAATTTGCCCGGCAGGCGCTGCAGAATTTGCGCCTGGACCTGCGCGAGGCCGCGCGGCAGGTCGACCACGACTCGCTTCCGCCGGATGATTTTCAACATATAGTCCATGAGCTGCCGAAACGTCCTGATTTCGGGCCCGCCGAGTTCAAAGCATTTTCCGGCCGCCTCTGGCGAGGTGGCGGCGAGTGCTGCGGCCGCGACGTCGCCGACATAGACGGGCTGGAATTTCGTGCCGCCGCCGACGATGGGCAGCACCGGGAGGAAGGATGCCATCGCCGCGAACCGGTTGAAAAAACTGTCCTCGGCGCCGAACACGATCGACGGGCGCAGGATCACGGCGCGCGGGAAGGCTGCGCGCACCGCCGCCTCGCCGCCGGCCTTGCTGCGTCCATAGGCGCTGGGACTCGCCGCATCGGCGCCGATGGCGGAAACATGCACGAGATGCCGGGCGCCGGAACTGGCGGCGAGCCGGGCGACTTGCCCTGCCCCTTCAACATGCACGGAGGTGAAATCCCCCTTGCGGTTTTCGGACAGCACTCCGGTGGCATTCACCACCAGCTCCGCGCCTTCGGTGGCGCGCGCCACCAGCGCCTCCGCCCCCAGCGGCGCATAAAGCGGGACGATCTGCGCGGTACGGCCCATGGTCTGCAAGAAGAGCGCGCCCGGCACGTTGCGCACGGCGACGCGCACCACATAGTCCTGGGCCGCCAGCTGCTGCACGATATAGCGCCCAATAAATCCCGACCCGCCGAACACGGTGGCAACCTTGCGCGCGCCTGACATTTCTCCCCTCCTGCTCCGTCCTTTTTTGTAAGATGGCGACAAAATTTTGTAAGATCACCCCAAAACTGTCCCAGGCACAGTTGACGGCGCGAATTCAGAAGCGTAAACGGCCGCCCACGCCGTCCGACGACGCGCTCCGCTCCGGCGGGTCGCCAAAATCGGCGACGGGATGAGTAAAGGTACACCTGCCCAGGTGGCGAAATTGGTAGACGCACTAGCTTCAGGTGCTAGCGATCGCAAGGTCATGGAAGTTCGAGTCTTCTCCTGGGCACCATCCTTTCTCGGCTAACGGCAGCCCTCCCCGCCGTATTTTCCCCTGATTGAATTTATCGTGATAGGTTGAGGCTGGCATGAGCGCGATTCAGTTGCACAAGCACGATCTGCCCGCCGGCCTCAGCTTCGGCTCCATGGTCGCGGTCGATACGGAGACGATGGGCCTCGACCCGCGCCGGGACCGGCTGTGCCTGGTCCAGCTCTCGGCTGGCGACGGTACCGCGCATCTCGTCCAGATCATCCCGCCTTCGCTCGGCGGCAAGGGCGCGGACTGCCCGAATCTGAAAGCGCTGCTGGCCGATCCGGCCGTGACCAAGCTGTTCCATTTCGCGCGCTTCGACATAGCCGCCTTGCTGAATGGGCTCGGCGTGGTCACCAGCCCGGTGATCTGCACCAAAATCGCCTCGAAACTGGTGCGCACTTACACCGACCGCCATGGTTTGAAAGAACTCTGCCGAGACCTGGCCGGCGTGGAAATTTCCAAGCAGCAGCAGACCAGTGACTGGGGAGCTCTCGAGCTGACGTCCGAGCAGATGACTTATGCCGCGTCGGACGTGCTGTATCTCCATGCCATCTGGGCACGGCTGGAAGCGCTGCTCACGCGCGAGAACCGGTTGGATCTCGCCCGGGCCGCCTACGCTTTTCTGCCCACCCGGGCACAACTCGATCTGCTCGGCTATGCGGAGCCGGACCTCTTCCAGCACTAGAGCGCGGTTACCTTAGGTCAAAACGGCCAAGGCAAGGGGAAGGCTTCTTTTTGTGAACAAAAAGAAGCAAAAAATTGACTCTGGGCCATGGGCGTTGTCGGCGACACAGAATCAGGCCCAGCTGAGCCAAAAGTTTTTGCGCCGCTTTTTTCAAACAGCGGCCACTTTCTTTGTCGAGAAGCCGATTGGAGCGCGGGTGATCGTTCGAAGGCTCACAGCGCCGACGTCGCGGCCAGTTAGAATCTTTTACGGCAAAGTGAACGGGTAAAAGAAAAGGCTTCTCTTGCGAACAAAAAGGAATCTGGCTGGGCTGATTTCAGTCCCGGCGGCTCGGCACCTCAAGCACGGCAACCAATCATAAATTTTTTACTACTTTTCGTTCACAAAACAATAGCCCTCCAGCGTCACCTTGAGCATAATGGACTCAGCTAGATCACGGCCTCATGCCGCGGGGTACAGCCCGCGCGGCAGGTTACACTGAGTTGCCAAGCGCTCTGTTGACCGAAACAACGGTGCTGTTCATACCCCTGTCATGAGTATCGGCGATAATATGCTGAAGTGTGTCGCAGCGGATGAGACTTTAGGCAAGCTTGACCTCTCCATTGCCCGGGACGTTCTGGCTACGGAAGCAGCGGCCCTGACCGCGCTTGGCGCCGGGCTTGGCACCGTGTTCTGCGCCGCCGTCGATCTGCTGTTTGCCGTGACCGGCCGTGTGGTGGTCACTGGCATGGGTAAATCCGGCCATGTGGCGCGCAAGATTGCCGCCACCCTCGCCTCCACCGGCACCCCCGCTTTGTTCGTGCATCCGGCTGAGGCCGCGCATGGCGATCTCGGCATGATCATCGCCGGCGACGCGGTGATTGCCCTGTCCAATTCCGGCGAGGCCATGGAACTCGCCGCCATCATTGCGCATGCCAGCCGCTTCGGCCTGCCGCTGATCGGCATCACGTCGGTGGCGGAGAGTACGCTTGCCAGCGCCGCCACCGTGCCGTTGATTCTGCCCCCTGCCCCGGAAGCCGGTCCCATCGGTCTGGCGCCGACCACCAGCACCACGATGCAGATGGCGCTGGGCGACGCACTGGCGGTGGTGCTGCTCGCGCGAAAAGGGTTTTCCGCACGCGATTTCCGCGACATCCATCCCGGCGGCAAGCTCGGCGCGCGGCTGAAGCGCGTGCGCGACCTGATGCATCGCGGCGACGAACTCCCCTTGGTGCGCCCCACCATGACCATGGACCAGGCGCTGATCACCATGACCGCGAAACGTTTCGGGGCGCTCGGGGTGGTCGATGAAGGCGGTCACCTGCTCGGGATCGTGACCGACGGCGATTTGCGCCGCGCCATGGGGCCGGAGCTGCTGGGCCGCACGGCAGCCGATATCATGAACCGGACGCCGAAAACGATCGGCCCTGAAGCGCTCGCCGAAGAGGCCCTGCGCGAGATGAACAGCACCACCCGCCCTGTTACCGCCTTATTTGTGGTGGACGACAGGCGCATGGTCCATGGCATTCTGCATATTCACGATCTGTTGCGCGCGGGGTTGGCGTGAATCCGGCCGTCCGCGACCATGTGCTGGACGGGTTGCGCCGACGTAATTCGGCAACCCTCGCGGCCATTGCCCGACGCAGTGCGGTGGTCACCGTCAGCAAGAAACTGCTTCCCCTGGCAGCCGTGGCCCTGCTTATCGCACTCGGTTTGGCCCCCTCCTGGCATTCCGGACCGGATAAAGAGCGCGTTACCTATCACATGGGCAAAACCAACACGAAGGATGACAGCTCGCGCATGCAGGGCGCGCGCTATCATGGGGTGGACCAGCAAGGGCAGCCCTTCACCGTGACCGCGGGCAACGCCATCCAGCAGGGGCCCGACAATGTCGCCCTCACCCGGCCGGTCGGCGATATCACCATGAAATCCGGTTCCTGGCTGGAACTGAGATCGAACACCGGCATGTTTAACCAGAAGTCGCAGATCTTGGGTCTCGCCGGCAACGTCACGCTCTACCGCAATGACGGCACCACCGTCACCACGAGCAAGGCGGCGATCAACCTGCAATCGGGCAATGCGCACGGCACCGCGCCCACGGATGTGCAAGGGCCATTCGGCACGTTGCATGCCGATCACGGTTTCGTCCTAGCCAATCGTGGCGCCGAGATCACCTTCAACGGTCCGGCGACCCTTACCCTGACGCAGGTCAAGTGAAAAAGGCGGCATTTTTCAGTGGGCTCGCTCTGGCGGCCCTTCTGCTGCGCCCGGCGCACGCGCAGACGCTCGATCTCAGCGGCAACCAGCAAAGCGGCCCGCCCCTGCCAATTCAGATCAACGCAAGCCAGAGTATCCGCTGGGACCAGCAGGCTGAGACGGTCACCGCCATCGGCAATGCCAAGGCGGTGCGCGGCAATGTGACCGTCACCGCCGATGAGCTGGTCGCGCATTATCGCAAGAAAGCAACGCCGCCGGGCGCTAAACCAGCGCCGACGACCGCCAACAGCAGCGATCCCCTGGACCAGGGCGGCAACCAGCTCTACGAGCTGGATGCGATCGGCCATGTGCATATTTACACCGCGACTGACAATGCCTGGGGCGACCATGCGGTCTATAGCCTGGACAATGCTGTGCTGGTGCTGACGGGCCAACACCTGAAGCTAACAACCCAACATGACGTGATCACCGCCAAGGACGCACTCGAATATTATTCGCAGAAGCGCATGGCGGTGGCACGTGGCAATGCGTTGATCGTTGCCGATAACGGCCGCTCGATTGCCGCCGACATTCTGATCGGTTACCTCGCCCCGCCCCATGCCGGCACGCCGGCCGCCGCCCCCAGCGCGGGCCAGAATAGCGACCAGCTCGATCAGGCGGGGCAGCTGCAAAAAGTCGATGCAATCGGCCATGTGGTCATCCGTACCGCCACCGATACTGCGACCGGCAATCGCGGTGTCTACCTGCTGCCCACGGGCCTGGCGCGGCTCGGTGGTGATGTGCACATCATTCATGGCCCCAACGAACTGACCGGGAACGATGCCATCGTGAACATGAAAACCGGCGTCGCCACGCTGGTCGCCACCCCAGGCGGCCTGGTCGCGGGGACCATCGTGCCGAACACCGCCCCCTCCGCTCCGGGCGCGGCACCGAAATGAGTAGCTTCAGGGTCATCGAAGGCCAGGGTGGCCTGCATGCCACCGGTCTTGGCAAGCAGTACAAGAAGCGTCCGGTTGTCCGTAACGTCTCGCTTTCAGTGAAGCGCGGCGAAGCGGTCGGACTGCTCGGTCCGAACGGTGCCGGCAAAACCACCACATTTTATATGATCGTCGGGCTGATCGCGCCGGACAGCGGCAATATCATTTTGGATGGCGCGGAAATCTCCGCCCTGCCGATGTACCGCCGTGCGCGCCTGGGCATCGGCTACCTGCCGCAGGAAGCAAGTGTGTTCCGCGGCCTCAATGTCGAGCAGAACATCATGGCGGCGCTGGACGTGGTCGAGCCCGACCGCGACAAGCGCGAGGCCATGCTCACCGCCTTGCTGGCGGAATTCAGCATCAGCCACCTGCGCCGCACGCCGGCTCTGGCCCTGTCCGGCGGCGAACGGCGGCGCGTGGAAATTGCCCGCGCCCTGGCGACAGCGCCCAATTACATCCTGCTCGACGAGCCGCTGGCCGGCATTGACCCGATTGCCGTCGGCGAGATCCGCGACCTCGTGTCGCATCTCAAACATCGCGGCCTCGGCGTGCTGATCACCGACCATAACGTGCGGGAAACGCTGGAAATCATCGACCGGGCCTACATTCTCTATGATGGCCAAGTGCTGATGGAGGGCGCGCCGGACGCGGTGGTGGCGCATGAGGATGTGCGCCGCGTCTATCTCGGCGAAAAATTCAGCATGTAACTTTTCCGTGACAGGACCGACCGTTTCATTCCGCCATGCAGCTTTCGGACCAAAAATCAGTGGACAGGGCGCAGGTTTGATCTAACCTGCCGACATGGCTTTTGCTCCTCGTCTCGATCTGCGGCAGTCCCAGGCCCTGGTGATGACCCCGCAGCTGCGCCAGGCGATCCAGCTGCTGCAATATTCCAACCTGGAAGCTAGCCAGTTCATTGAAGATGAGCTGCTGAAGAACCCACTGCTTGAGCGCGCCGATGCGGCGGAAACCGCGTCGGCCGGGGAAGCCGACCGCCCCGCCTTGGCGCCGGACACGATCGATGCCGCCAGCTTCGCCGGGTCCGGGCTGATGCCGGACGCCGCCAATGCGCCGCTGGATATCGATGTTTCCAACACTTACGACGCCGGCACCGGCTCCGACGGCTATGCCGGCCATGGCGCCTCGAACGGCATGAATGGGGACGAGGACTGGAACGGCATCGAGGCGATCGGCGATGCCAAGCCTTCCCTGCGTGAGCATCTGGAACAGCAGGCGCGGCTCGCCTTCAGCAAACCGATCGATCTTGCCATCGCCGCGGCGCTGATCGCCGCCCTTGATGCGGCCGGCCGCCTCGCCGAGCCGCCGGAAGTGCTGGCCATGACCTTGGGCGTGGAGTTGGAACGGATGGAGGCGGTACGGCAGAAAATGCTCCGCTTTGACCCGACCGGGATTTTCGCCCGTGACCTGGCGGAGTGCCTGGCCGTGCAACTCGCCGAACGCAACCGGCTTGATCCCGCGATGCAGGCGCTGTTGGACAATCTTGACCGTCTGGCACGGCGCGATATGCGCGGGCTGATGGACATCTGCGGCGTGGATGCCGCCGACCTCACGGACATGGTCGCGGAACTGCGCCGGCTGGACCCCAAGCCGGGCGCCAAATTCGAAAACGAGCCGCTGCGGCCGCTGATCCCCGATGTGCTGATGCGGCCAATGCCGATGAAATCGGCCGAGGCGGGCGACTGGCTGTTGGAAATCAACCCCGAAGTCATGCCGCGTTTGCTGATCCGCCGCGGCTTCCATGCCCGCCTCGCGGCCGGCGCGTCGCGCGAGACCAAAACGTTCCTATCCGAACAGTTGCAGGGCGCGACCTGGCTGGTGAAAGCCCTGGAAGCCCGGGCCCAGACGATCCTGCGGGTCTCCGCCGAAATCGTCCGCCGCCAGGACGGCTTCTTCCGCCACGGCATTTCCCACCTGCGCCCCCTCACCCTGCGTGACATTGCCGCCGAGGTGGATCTGCATGAAAGCACGGTCAGCCGGGTCACCTCGAACAAGTCGATCGCCACGCCGCGCGGCATTTTCGAACTGAAATTCTTTTTCACAACGGCCCTGGCCGGGGCCAATGGCGAGACGCACAGCGCCGAAATGGTACGCCACCGGGTGCAAAGCCTGATCGCCGGCGAAAACCCCCGGCAGATTCTGTCCGACGACGCCATCGCAGCTCTATTGCAAAAAGAGGGCATAGACATCGCCCGACGGACCGTGGCCAAATATCGAGAAGCGTTGCGGATACCGGGCTCAGCGCAGCGCAAGCGGGAAAAAATGCCCGCCTGAGACGCCCACGCAGAGCGCCTCGGACCACGAGCCCAGAAGTTCGGGAGATGACCAATGCAACTTACGGTCTCGGGCAAGCAAATCGAACTCTCTGATGCTTTGCGCGTCCATGTGGCGCGACATCTCGATATCATCACCGCCAAATATTTCGACCATGCCCTGGAAGCGCATGTCACCTTCAGCAAGGCGCGCAGCTTTTTCACGTGCGATATCAATGTCCATGCCTGCCGCGGCATCACCGTGCGCGGCGAAGGTGAGGCCGCCGACGCGCATGCGGCCTTCGATGACGCGGCGGAGCATATCGCCACCCGCCTGCGCCGCTACCGTCGCCGGTTTTCGGCGCATGCCCGCGATCTCAATAACCGCGCCAAGCCGCAGCCCGGACGCCAATATGTGCTGGCCCCCGAGTCCGCCCTTTCTGAACCCGAAACCGCGCCCGAAACCGAGGAGCCCGAGGCGCTGCACCCCACCATCATCGCGGAAGCCGTCGCCGAGATCGAAACGCTCTCGGTGCGCGACGCGGTGATGCGCATGGATCTAGCCTATCAGTCGGTCCTGATGTTCCGTAATTTCAAGACCGGTCAGCTGAACGTCGTCTACCGCCGCTCCGACGGCCATGTCGGCTGGATCGACCCCTGCGACGAGGGCTGATTTTAGAAAGAAGCCGCTTTTTTGAAAAAAGCGGCGCAAAAACTTTTTGGAAACTGGGCCTGTGCTGGGGAAACCAGCACGGCTAAGCCCCCAGCGTGCGAGCGAGGCGGAGCGACGCGGTCTCGAACCCGATCGCATGATAGAAAGCATGGGCCTCCTTCCGCTGCAGGCCGCTCGTCAGCTCGAGGATTCCGCAGCCCATCTCGACGGCGATGGCGGCTGCGTGGTCGACCAGAATCTTGCCCACGCCCCTGCCCCGCGCCTGCTCGTCAACGACCAGCGTCATGATGCGCGCGGCCGGCGCCTCATATTGCAGGAGCGGCGCCCAATGGAGCGTCAACACCCCCAGCACTTCGTCGCCATCGGTCGCGACAAGCACACGGTGATCCGGTTCCGTGATGAGCCGCCCGAAGGTCGTGGAAAGGGCAGCAGCGGAGGGCTCGTAGCCGAGCTGGCGAACGAGTTCCCGTATGGCGCCGAGATCGGCGTCCCGGGCGGGGCGAACTTGGATTTGCATGGGCGCGGAAACTAGCGGGCGCTTTAGAGCGAAGCAAGGAAGAGGCCGCTTTTTGAAAAAAGCGGCGCAAAAACTTCTTTAAACTGGGCCGTGCTTGTGTCAGCGCCACGGGCCCAGTTTCAAGAAAGTTTTTTGCTTCTTTTCTTCAAAAAAGAAGCCCTTTCTTACTTTAACCGTAAGGCGGCGCCGTGTACCCGGCGGGCGAGAGCGTGAATATCTCGCAGCCGGTCTCGGTGACGGCCACCATGTGCTCGAACTGCGCGGAGAGTGATCGATCGCGCGTCACCGCCGTCCAGCCATCGTCGAGGATCTTCACGTCCGGCCGCCCGGCATTGACCATCGGCTCGATGGTGAAGAACATGCCCGGCTTGAAGACCGGGCCTTCGCCGCGCTTGCCAAAATGCAGCACGTTCGGCGGCTCGTGGAAGCGCCGCCCGATGCCGTGGCCGCAAAAATCCCGCACCACCGAGAACCGCTGCCCCTCGACGTAAGTCTGGATGACATGGCCGACATCGCCGAACGTTTTGCCTGGCCTCACCTCGGCGATGCCGCGCATCATGGCTTCATAAGTCACGTCCATCAGCCGCTTCGCTCGGGTGTTGGGCTGGCCGGCCACATACATGCGGCTGGTGTCGCCATACCAGCCATCCAGGATCACCGTGATGTCAATGTTGAGAATGTCGCCGTCCTGAAGCCTTTTTTCGCCAGGAATGCCGTGGCAGACCACGTGGTTGATCGAGGTGCAGATCGATTTCGGGAAGCCGCGATAGTTCAGCGGCGCCGGGACAGCCCCATGTCCGGTGATGAAGTCATGACAAAGCGTGTTCAGCCGTTCCGTGGTCACGCCTGGCACCACATGCGTGCCGATCATGTCCAGCGTCTCCGCGGCCAACCGCCCGGCGGCGCGCATCGGCGCGAAATCCTCCGGTTTGTGAATCGTGATCCGCCGCGATTCGGCGCCGCCATCCATCATCTGTTACTTTCAAATTTGCGGCGCTCCGAGGGGCCGGCGCCGAATGGTTTTGCAATATCGCATACTAGATGCAGATGCATTTCGCCAAAGCAAGGCATAAGCGGGCGCTCCGCCCCTTGTATCAGCCGACCGGCTGTATTGACCACATGGCATAGGTCCCCTTTAATCCGTTCCAATGCCGCTCGGGCGGGGATTGATAACGTCCAAACCTCGCTTGCTCTTTCTCGGCACCCTTGCCGCCTGCTTCCCTGCCTCATGAAAAGTCCAGCATAAGGAACCTTGAGATGACGAAATTTGGTGTCGCGCAGCCGGTGCGTCGTGTTGAAGACCCGCGCCTGCTGCTGGGCCATGGCCGCTACACTGACGATATTGCCCCGGCGGACGCACTTTTTGGCTATGTGCTGCGCAGCCCCTATGCGGCGGCAAAGCTGCTCTCCATCGACACCGAAGCGGCGCGGCAAATGCCAGGGGTGAAGGCGGTATACACCGCGGCCGATCTCAACACCGACCACATTGGCGGCGTGCCCTGCATGGTGCCGCTCGAGAACCGCGACGGCAGCTCCCGGGCCGACCCGCCACATCCGGTGCTGGCCGCCGGGTTCGTCCGCCATGTCGGCGATCCGGTCGCCTTCATCGTCGCCACCAGCGCTGCGGCGGCACGGGACGCCGCCGAGGCGTTGCTGGTCGAGTATGACGCCCTGCCGGCGGTGACCGACATGCAAAAGGCGCTCAAACCCGGCGCGCCGCTGGTCTGGCCCGAGGCCCCGAGCAACATCGCCTTCGACTGGCATACCGGCGACAAGGCAAAGACCGATGCGCTGTTCGCCGGCGCGGCGCATGTCACCCGGCTCAGGGTGGTGAACAACCGCGTGATCGTGAACTCGATGGAGCCGCGAACCGCGTTCGCCGCCTGTGAAGACGGACGCTGGACCCTGACCACCACCAGCCAAGGCGGCTGGAGCCTCAAAGAGATGCTGGCGCATGTGTTCAAGGAACCCGAGGAAAAATTCCGCATCATCACGCCCGACGTGGGCGGCGGCTTCGGGATGAAACTCTTCCTCTATGCCGAGCATGTGCTGGTCTGCTACGCGGCGCGCAAGCTCGGGCGGCCGGTGCGCTGGACCTCCGAGCGCGGGGAAGCGTTTCTCTCCGACACGCATGGCCGCGACCAGATTTCCGAAGCCGAGCTGGCCTTGACTGCCGAGGGTAAGTTCCTGGGCATGCGCATCCGCACACTGGCCGGCATGGGCGCTTATTTTTCCAACTATGCGCCGATGATCCCCACCCTCGCCGGCTCCAAAGTGCTCGGCAGCGTCTATGATTTTCAATCGATCTACGTGAACGTGCTGGGCGTGTTTACCCACACGGTGCCGGTGGACGCGTATCGCGGCGCGGGACGGCCGGAAAGCAATTATCTGGTCGAGCGGCTGATTGACGCGGCCGCGAATGAGCTTGGGCTGGACCGCGCGGACTTGCGCCGGCGCAACATGGTTCCCGCCTCCGCCATGCCGCATGTTTCGGCGATGGGGCAGAAGTACGATTCCGGCGATTTCCCCAAGGTGTTCGACGCGGCCCTGGAGGCCGCCGACTGGAAGGGCTTCCCGGCCCGACAGAGGGACGCGGTGGCGGCCGGCAAGCGGCGCGGCATCGGCCTGGCTTACTACCTGGAGGCGACCGGCGGCTCAGACTCCGAACGCGCGGAAATCCGCTTCACGGCGGATGGCTTGGTCGACGTCTATGTCGGCACGCAATCGTCCGGCCAAGGGCATGAAACCGCCTATGTGCAGCTCATCGCCGCCCAGCTCGGCGTGGATGGCGAAAGAATCCGCATCCATCAAGGCGATACCGACACAATCCCGAGCGGCGGCGGCACCGGTGGCGCGCGCAGCCTGTATTCCGAAGGCCAGGCGCTGCGCCTGACCGGCATGTCGGTCATCGAGAAGGGGCGGCAGGAGGCTGGCGCCTATCTGGAGGCGGCGGAAGCCGACATCGTCTTTGCGGACGGAAAGTTCAGCGTTGCCGGCACCGACCGGGCGGTGGAGATCCTCACCCTGGCGGCGCAAAAGCCCGGCGCTCTGGATGCCGCCGAGGTCGCGGCGATTGACGCGCACACCTTCCCCAATGGCTGCCATATCGCCGAAGTGGAAGTGGACCCGGAAACCGGCGTGGCCCAGGTCGTCAGCTATCTGGTGATGGACGATGTTGGAAAAGTGGTGAATCCGATGATCGTGCGCGGCCAGGTGCATGGCGGCGTCGTTCAGGGCATCGGCCAGGCCATCTATGAACGGGTGGTGTACGACGCCGACAGCGGCCAGCTCGTCTCCGGCAGCCTGACAGACTACGCCCTGCCGCGCGCCGACGATGTGCCGGACATCCGGGTTGAATTCGTCGAAATCCCCTGCGCGTCCAACCCGCTTGGCGTGAAGGGCGCGGGCGAGGCCGGCGCGGTCGGCAGTCCGCCGGCGGTGGTCAACGCCATCATCGAGGCGCTGAAGCAGGACGGGGTGACGGCGGTGGATATGCCGGCGACCCCAGAGAGCCTGTGGAGAGCCATCAAGATGGCAAAAGCGGCCTAGTCGGGTCTTCGCGGCCAAAAAGAAGGCTTCAGGAGTGCTTCGCGCGGGAACCAGCCGGTTTTTCCGCGCGACTAGCTCGCTTCGCGAGTAGCTCGCCTAACGATATAATTTCCACAGAAAAATGACAAAACGGGCCGAAAATACGAGCAGCCATGCCAACCCGGCCCTAGCGAGGGTCGTTTATCAACACTACCACTCGATTGATTGCGGATGATGATTGCCAGTCATTCGTTGGATCAATGGCAAAACCATGTTGGAGATGACTGTGGATTACGTTTCCCCCCAAGAGCTGGCGAACGCCATGCTCGAAAGCGGCGCGAAGAAAGCAAAGCTTAGCGTCAGCGATATGATGGTTCGCGGCGTGCTTTCAGGCGCCTTCCTTGGTATGGCCGCCACCCTCTCTGACGCCTCCACGGTCGCCACTGGCGATGCGCTGGTGGGCGCCATCATGTTCTCGTTCGGCTTTGTGATCATTGCCCTGCTGAACCTGGAACTCTTCACCGGCTGCTGCGCGATGCTGCCCTTCGCCGCCTTCGGCGGCCGCGCCAGCACGGGCCAGGTCCTGCGCAACTGGATCTTCGTCTGGATTGCCAATTTGATCGGCTCGTTGATTTACGGTGCCCTCTATGCGGCCGCCACCACCAAATTCTTCACAGCCGCCCCGGACCCGGTCGGCGCCAAAGTGGTTGCGGTCGGCGTGGCCAAGGTGGTGCCCTATATGCATGCCGGCATCGCGGGTTGGTGGACGGCCCTGGTGAAGGGCGTGCTCTGCAACTGGCTGGTGGCGCTGGCCTCCGTGTTCGCGATGATCTCGCGCTCCACCATCGGCAAGATCGTCGCCGCCTGGCTTCCGATCACGGCCTTCGTGGCGCTGGGATTTGAGCACTCCGTGGCGAACATGTTCGACATCGGCGGCGCCATGATGCTGGGCGCGCCGATCACCGTCGGCCAGTGGATGATCTGGAACGAAATCCCGGTCACCATCGGCAACATCATCGGCGGCATGATCTTCACCGCTCTGGCGCTGTACGTCACCTTCAAGCCGGACACCTCCAAGGCTGCCGCTCCGGCCGGCGTGGCGGTCGCCGCGGAATAAGCGACTCGGCCTTCAAGCCAAAAGCCGGAGCGGCGACGCTCCGGCTTTTTTTATTTTAAGAAAGAGGCCGCCTTTTTGAAAAAGCGGCGCAAAAACTTCTTCGAGTTTGGGCCTGTGGCAGCGAGACCGGCACGGCCGCTTACGACAAGCGCCCGTTCAAAAACCCCAAAGCGGGCAATGGCTTCCAGCGGCGCGGGAGGTCGGTCCGGCGGATCGGGCGGATCGCATAGCGGGGATAAGGCTGGGCGGTACGCTCGAGAAACCCGGCATAGGCCCGCACCTGCGCCTCCCGCCAGGCTTGATCGGCCAAGGCGGCAGCGCGGCTGGGATAAATTTCAGCGATGCGAATGACCCTGTCGACGATCGCCACCACCGCCCAGAGCGAGTCTTCACTGCCCCGGCGTTTCTCAGGAATAAACTCGACCATTCACTCCCCTTGCTCCGGGTGGCGCTTCGGTTACCAATGCCTCCAACATAAGGGGGATCGACTATGGATCAAGAAGTTCAAGTCTGGCGCGAAGGACGTGCGGGGCGCATTCGGCTGCAACGGCCGCAGGCGTTGAACGCGCTGACCCTGGGCATGCTCCAGGCTCTGCACACGGGGTTGGATGCGTTTTGCGCCGACCCGGACGTGCATTTTCTGCTGATCGATGCGCCGGAGCGCGGGTTTTGCGCGGGCGGCGACGTGCGCGGCGTCCGCGCCGCGGCGATGGCCGGCGAGCGCGGCGCGGCCAGGACATTTTTCTCCGCCGAATATGCGCTGAACCAGGCGATTGCCGAATGCCCGAAACCTGTCGTGTCGCTGATCGATGGCGTGTGCATGGGCGGCGGCATCGGCATTGCGGTACATGGCAGCCATCGCATTGCCACCGAGCGGGCCACATTCGCCATGCCGGAAACGGCGATCGGCCTGTTCCCCGATGTCGGCACCAGCTTTCTGCTTCCCCGCCTGCCCGGCGCGCTGGGATTCTATATGGGCCTGACCGGCGCACGGATGGCCGGGGCCGATGCCGTGCATGCCGGCCTTGCCACGCATTTCGTCCGGCGCGACTCGTTGCCGGCGCTGGCGGAGGCGCTGGTGCAGGATGGGGTGGCGGTGATCGCTGCCTTTGCGGAGCCCCTGCCCGCCTTCTCGCTCGCCGCGGCGCGCCCCTCGATCGATGCCGCGTTCAGCGCGCCGTCGGTGAAGGACATCGTGGCGCGGCTGGAGGCGGATCGCAGCGCATTCGCGGCGGACACGCTGCGCACGCTGCGCCAAAACTCCCCGAGCGCCGTGCATTGGAGTTTCACCATTCTTCGCGCTGGGGCGCATCGCAATTTGCCGCAGGCGCTCGCGGCGGAATTGGCTTTGGCGGTGCAACTGGCCAACCACCCGGAATTTTTCGAAGGCGTGCGCGCGGTGCTGGTGGACAAGGACCGCGCGCCGAAATGGCAGCCGGCGCGGCTGGAGGATGTGGACCCGGCCGCCATCAACGCGCTCTTTGCCGATACGCCTCGATAGCCAGGAACAGCAGCACTTTCGGGTCCTCGATCAAATAGCGCCGCGCCAGGCGCCGCGGTTGCTGGATCAGCCGGTAGAGCCATTCCAGCCCGCGCCGCCGCATCCAAGGCGGCGCGCGCCGCCTCGTGCCGGCGCAATAATCGAGCGCGCCGCCGACGCACAGCCCGATGCCGGTGGCGTCTCGCCGCGTGGCGATGGCATAAGCCAGCAATTCCTGCACCGGCGAGCCGACGGCGAAAAAAATGAAATCCGCCTGCTGGCCGTAGATGAAATCGCGCGCCCGGCGGAAGGCCGGCAGGTTGTGCAGCAGCCCCATCGGCGGCTGATGGTGCAAGAACCGGATGCCCGGGTAACGCGCCTGCAGGGAAGCGAGCGTTTTCGCCGTCATGCCGAGCACGGCGACGCGCCGTCCATCCAGCCGGGCCAGCAGCGCCGCGGTGAGATCGGCGCCGGTGACGACCTGCGGCCGAAGCAGCCCCAGCAGGTCCGCGCAGAGGCCAATCACCTGCGAATCCAGCAGGCAGAACATCGCGCCGCGATAGGCGGCTTTGAGACTCGGCAGGCGTGACAGCCGCTCGATATGGTTGGCATTCGGCGTCACGACATAAGCGAAACGCGCCTGTTGCGGCCGCGCCAGAAGTGTCTCCACGATCTCTTCCAGACTGCGATTGTCGAAATCGACGTCGAGCAGCCGGATGGTGGCGGGCTTCAAGGTGTCCATGTCGCCCCGATCGTCACCACATGCTCATTGGCCGCGCGCAGGAAATTGGCCTGGCGGTCGTTGAACGCGTAGGCCGCGTGCAGCGCCAGAATGCGGTTGAGCTGCCAAGACCATGTCGCCCTCGCGCGATAAATCGTTTCCTGATCCGCGCTCTCCAAATAGGCGGCATGGTCGGCCTCGGCGGAAATCTGCACGCTTGTCTCTCGCGTGGTGCTGCGGTTCAACGACAATTTGGCCTGGGTGAGCGTGTAGGGCGCGGCGCTGATGGCGTCCGGATCATCGATCTCGTGGGCCAGCGTCAACCGCACATGGTCGAGCCTGTCGGGCAGCCAGTCGACCCCCGCCTCCAGCACCGGCGCCACCAATTTGCCGCCCTGGCGCGGCCGGCGCTGGGCGAAGCCGGCCAGGGCGCTGAATGTCCACAAACCGTCGGCAGTATCGACCAGACCGATGAGCAGCGCCTCGGTGTCGGCGTTGAAAATCTGGTCGCGATAGAGCGACTGCGTCGCCTGTAGGCGCAGCACCAGGCTGAGCGGGCTGCCGGGCAGATAAGAGAGGGTTGCGCGTTCCCGGTCGTCGCGCCGATTCTGCACGGCCTCATCGGGAAAGCGAAAACTGGTGACGGAAACTTCCGGTTTCAGGCTGAACTGTCCCATCGCGATCGTATCGTTGGCGCGCAGATCCATCACCGTGAAAGGAACCGGCGTGGTGATACCGATCGTGCCGATATCGAACCCGCTCTCTTGCGCGTTCAAAATGCCGCCGCTGAGCGTGATGGTTTGGCGCGGCAGCATGACCTGTTCGCCGAAGGCCAGGGCCGAACTGGAGAGATTCTGCGCCGAATCCTGCGGATAGCGCGTTAGCGCGCCGGATGCGAAAACGCCCAAACCCAGCAGCGGATCGGTGACCAGAAGTTGCGGCGCCACACTGTACAAAACCGAACCCGCCGCGCCGTTCGGCGCCGAATCATAGCCGCCATCTAACGCCACCGACGGCATCGCCGAAACACTCCCCCATTGCCACGGCACTGGCGTGAACCGTTGCGCCGACTGCGACGTGGTGACACCGAATGAATGGCCGTAGCCGGGCATGCCGTCCGGCAGCACGGAGTCCAGCAATTGGCCACGCGCCACGCTCACAGCGCAGAGCCAAAGCATCGGGGCCAGCGCAAAGCCATGGTGACGCATGGTTGCCGTTTAGCAGTATTTTGTTAGGATATCAAAACGAGTGGCGGCCAAGAGTAAGTACAGAGCTGCTTTTTGTGAACAAAAAGTAGCAAAAAAACTTTGTTATTTTTGGCCGTGCCGCTGTTACCGGCACAGGCCCGGTTTTCAAAAAACTTTACGCCGATTTTGATCGAAAAAGCGGCGGCTTTCTTTCTTCTTCCGGAGCGAAAATGCCGCGGCGGCAGGACATCGACATCGCCAAAGGTTTCACCATTCTGCTCGTCGTGTTCGGCCATCTCGTGGCGCGCGCCGATCCCGCCGGTGTCTCCTGGTATGAGCCGCTGCGCCGTGCCGTCTATGCCTTCCATATACCGTTTTTCCTGTATCTCAGCGGCTTCGTGGCGGTGCTGTCCGGAATGGTGCTGGCGCCGCGTTCGGCCTGGCCCGGCATCGCCGCCGCACGGGTGCGGCGCCTGCTGCTGCCTTTCTTCGCGCTCGGCCTGCTCATCGTCATGGGCAAATGTCTGGCGGCGAGGTTCATCGCGGTCGATGATGTTCCGCGCACCTGGTTTGGCGGGCTGGCCGATCTGGTTTGGCATACGGCGGCCAGCCCCGCCGGGTCGATCTGGTATCTGTTCGTGCTCTTCATGGTCAGTCTCGGCGCGATGATCTGGCTTCGCGGCTCGCCACGGCGCTATCCGGCATTGCTGATTTTTTGCGCGCTGCTCTATGGCATCCCTTGGCCGGCTTACCTTTATTTCAACCGCATCGGCACCTATGCGGTGTTTTTCGCGCTCGGCGCCGGCGCCGCGTTCCTAGGGAGTCACTGGGATCGTTTCATCGATCGTTTCTGGCCACTCCTCCTCGGCATGCTGCTCTGCGCGTTGGCCGCCATCGTGGTGTATGGCGCCGGCTGGCCGCGGAAAGACCTGCTTCTGCCCGTGGGCATGCTCGCCATGCCTGCTCTTCACGGTTTATTAAGATTTTCGGCGCCATCATCGCCCGGTCTTCTCTTCCTCGGGCGGTACAGTTTCATGATTTATCTGTTCAACACCCTGTGCATCGGGCTGACGAAAGGGTTGCTGCTGCTGGTCTGTTCCTGGGACGGCGCGCATTTCCTGCCCTTCGCCGCCGCTCTCATGGCGGCCGGCACGTTCGGCCCGATTGCCTTAAAAGCCTGGGTGTTCCGCCGCTTTCCCTTGTTGGACCGGCTGACGGACTGACGGCCATGGCATCATATCAGGGAGAGACCACGCAGATTAGGCGCAGCAGCGATATAACCCGGTTTTTGGCACGGCTGCCGGCGGCCCTGGCCGCGCGGTTCGATGCCGAGCAACTCGCCGCGGTCGAGCTGCATTTCGCAATGCGGCATCGTACGCACCACGCCATCGATATCCGCCGCCGCCTGCGCCTGCCCTTCCTGCGCTGCTATGTGGTGCTGCTCGCCGGCCGCGAACGCGCGGCGGAGTAAGGCCGTGCTGGTTTCACGGCCACCGGCCTAAAGTCAAAAAAGTTTTTGCGCCGCTTTTTTCAAAAAGCGGCCACTTTCTTCAGATCCGAAAATACCCCCCATAGCGCGGCTGATAGATTTCCGCATCGGCAAAGCCGGAGCGGCTATGCTCGCGCACCTTCACCCGCGTCAGCACCGCGCCGCTCAACGTCACGCCGGCGTCCCGCAGGAGTGTCATTGCCGCCTGCACGACTTGGCGCGGCGTGTCTCCCCAGCGGATGCAGAGCAACGCGCTATCCGCCATCCGGGCCAGAACACGCCCCTCGGCGAGGGCGAACACCGGCGGCACGTCCAGCAACACCACATCCCAGCTTTCGCGCAACTGCGTCATGAAACCGTCAAAGGCCGGTGACAGGAACAGCGATAACGCCGCTTTCGCCTGGGTCCCGGCGGGCAACACCATCAGCGGACTCAACGGGTCCGGCACCAGCACGTCCTTGAGCGCGACCAGCCCGGCGAGATGGTCCGTGAATCCTGGCGCGCCGCCAGCATTGAACACCGGATCGAAACCCGGCTGCCGGATATCGCCGTCAATCGCCAGAACGCGCAGCCCGGAAGCCGCCAAAGCGCGGGCGAAGGCGATGGTGAGCGTCGTTTTCCCCTCCGCCGGCCGCGCCGCGATAATGGCGATGAGGCGCGGCGCGGCCCCAAGATGCAGCCCTGTCCGCAACGCGCGCAGTTGCTCAGCGAACAGCGAGAACGGCGCTGCGAGCCCGGCCTGTTGCGGCAGAGAAACTTCCGGCACCAGCGCCAGGCAGGAAAGCCCGAGTTTCTCCCGCACATCCATGCCGGACCGGAAAGACGTGTCCAGCGCATCGGCCAGCCCCGCCAGCAGGACGCCGGTGCATAGGCCCAAAACCAACGAAGCCCCGAGGATCATGAAACGGTTCGGCATGCTTGGGGTCATCGGCGTGGCGGCGGCAGAGAGGATGCGGGCATCCGGCCGGGTCAGCGAGACATCCTGCGCCAGCTGGTCCGATTGCAGGGCGATCGACCGCAGCATCGCCTGCCCCGCCTCCGCACGCTGCTCCCAGGCGCGCACCGGGCCGGACGCCGCATCCTCGGTCTGCGACTGCGACCGCGTGGCCGCCAAGGCTTTTTGCAGGGTGACGATTTCCGCCTGGTCGGCCGCGACATCGGCGCGCGCGGCCGCCTGCGCGCGCCCGGTTTCAGCCTCTATCTGGGCGGTAATCGCCGCAAGCTGCGCTTTGGTGGCGACGAGACCAGGGTAATCCGCGCCATAGACATCCTGCAGCGCCCCCACCTGCGCCGCCAGATCCGCCTGTTCCTTGCGCAGGAGCTCCATATTTGGCGCAATCGAGGCGGTGTCGCGCGCGGCGGCCTTGAGCCGCGCCTGATTCATCGCCAGACGAGCCTGCGCCTGCACCAGCGAGGCTGAGAGCCGGCTGGCGGTCTCGGTCGTCAGGCTGGCCTGGGTGCCCTGCATCACACCGGCGGCGGCGCGCGCCTTGGCTAGTTCCGTCTCGGTGTCGTCGAGCCCCGCTTGCACCTGGGCAGCATGCTTTTGCAGCCAGGCCTGCGCGTCGCTGAACCGGGCAAAGGAGTCCTGGCGCTCATGGTCGAGATAAAGCCGCATTGCGAGATTCGCAGCGGCGGCGGCAAGCACGGGATTTTCCGCGCTGAAAGACACGGTGAGCACATCCGAACCTGGCACCACCGCCACATGCAACGCGCGGCGCGCCGCCTCGGCCAGCGCGCTGGCGCCCCGCCCGGCCGGACCGTAGAGCAGATTTAACGGCCAGGGGACGGGCTTCAGAATGTCGCGGAACCCCGGCTGTGCGGCGAGATTGAGCTGGGTCACCAACGCCCGGGCCACCGGCAGGCTGGCGATCACCGCCGTCTGACTTTCCGTTACCGCGTCCTCGTTCGACACGGACGGCACGGCAGCACGGTCGGGGACGGTTGCCTGCTCCGGGGCATAAAGCAGATTGCCCGTCGCGGTGTAGGTGAGCGGCTGATGGGCCAGGACGAAGGATGTCAGGCCGAAAACCGCGAGCATGCAGCCAAGCACGATGCGCCAGCGGCGGCGCAGGCATAAGAGCTGCTCCGCAAGGCGGGGACGCGCCGCCAAAACGAGATCTGGCAATGCGAGGCTCATGTCATTACGTAATTGCAAGTTTGTTATTGCGTCAACGTAAAGTTTTGTCCGGCGGGTAAGGTTGCACCCAGGGCCGGTCGCCCTGCTGCATACGGTCGCTGCGCAGCCGCACCCCGTGGGGCCCGACCCAGGCTTCCATGGCGCCCTGACGCCAAACGGAGAAGCGATCGATCACCGGCATGGGCGCGCACTCACCGCGCAGCGGCTCCGGCGAGACCACCAGCGCCGCGTTGCCGCAGCCATGGCCAACCGGCGTCATCACCAGCAGCACCCGGCCGATGCGACAACTCTGTTCAGGGCAAGACGCGACAACGGGCTGGATGCCGCCCCAGACCGGCGCCCATTGCGTCAGCGTATAGCGTTGCGCCTTCGGCTGCCGCAGCAGCAAAACCGCGGCGCCGTCCCGCAAGGCGATGAGGCGGGCATCGGTGGAGACCAGCACATCCGGCGGCCGGGCGGCGGCATAAACCAGCGCACCGGCCAGCAGCAGCGGCAGCCCCCCGTAGCGTGCCGCGCTGCGCCAGATGCTTAAGCAGATCAGTCCGGCACTGATGAGCAGGATCGCGGCATCGGGCATCGGCGCGATGCGCAACATCGCGGCCGGCCAGGCGGCGATGTGCGTGGCGATCCAGACCATCACGGCAATGCCCCAGCCCATGGGCACCAGCGCCAGCGCCGCCAAGTGCAACGGCATCAGCACGAGAGACACAAGGCCCCAGGGGAGGATCCACAAGGCCGTGAGCGGCACGGCAACGAGATTGGCGGGAATCCAATAAGGCTGGATCTGCTGGAACTGAAAGGCGGCATAAGGCATCGAAGCGCCGCCGGCGAGCAGGCTGGTAAAGGCCAACGCCACGACATGACCCGCCGCGCGGCCCGCAAAGCTTCTTGCCCGATGAAAGCGCGCCATGAACTTCCGCGCGGCGGCGTAGCCGGCGATGAGCGCGAGGACGGCCGAAAAACTCATCTGAAAGCTGGTGCCCATCACCGCCTCCGGTGTGGCAAGCATGATGCCCATCGCCGCCACGCCGAGCCCACGGAGCGAAATGACGCGGCGGCCGGCGATGAGGCCGAGTGTCGCCAAACTGGCCATGGCCAGGCTGCGCAGGATCGGCAGATGCGCGCCGGTCAGCAGCGCATAGGCCAGGCCGGCGCCGAGTGCGGCCAACGCGGCCAGCGATTTGGCAGGCCAAAGCAAAGCGATGCGCTCGTGCCGGGTGAGGAGAAAGCGCGTGACGGTGAAGGCCAGCCCCATGACAATGCCGACATGCAGCCCCGCCACCGCCAAAATATGCGCAAGGCCCGCGGCGATGAAGGCGTTCCGCTCCACGAGCGGGATGGTCTGCTCCCCGCCGGTGAGCAGGGTGACCGCAACCGAGCCGGTTTCGATCGGCAGGGTGGCCAGGATGCGCGCGGCCATGTCTTGGCGCAGCGCCAGCAAATCGCGCGCCAACGTGCCGGGCTGCGCCGGGGCGATGACGGTGACAGGCGCGATGGCGAAACCGGATGCGTCCAGGCCCTGAAAGAAATCCTGCCGCCCCTGGTCCCAGCCGCCGGGATAGGCCGGCCGCTCGGGGGCGAAGAGCATCGCCCTGGTCTTTACGCCTTCGCCAAGGTGCAGAGGCGTATCATCCATGGCGCGGAGGTGCACCCGGATGGCGCGGGGCAGCGCTGGGGCACCATCCAGGCTCGGGCGTGCCAGGGTGATGCGCCTCCCATTCGGGAGCAGATCGAGTGCCGCCACGGTGCCGGAAATGTCCACGACCCCACGAGGCACGGGGACAAAGCCGGGTTCGGTGGCCGTGCGCCATTCCGCCCGCGCAAAACCGAGGGCCGCCGCCAGCGCCAAGGCGGCCGCCAGCCGGCCGGGGGGGAAGCGCCACAGCGCCGCCAAGGCCGCCAGAGCGCCAACAGCGGCGGCAAACCCGAGCCAGAGCGGAGGCTCGCGGGGCAGCGCGAAGTAAGCGAGAATTGCCGCCCCCATGGCAACGGGCAGAAGGAGCACAAACCGGTCCTGTTCCGCCTCCAGCCAGGCGGCAAACCAGGTACGCATCGCCACCCCTTTTTTTGTTGCGTTCTGCTAACAGATTGCCGCCCGCTGGCAAAGAGGGGGGCGGAAATGCTAGAGGCGGCGGATGACCATTCGCACCCGCTTCGCGCCCTCACCCACCGGCATGCTGCATATCGGCGGCGTCCGCACCGCTCTGTTCAACTACC
>DATJHR010000059.1:0-19254 GCA_035493735.1 Acidocella sp. | reverse complement strand
ACGCCCGCCCCAACAGTCGAACCAGAAGAATTTAGGACAAGATAAGAAATCGGAGATGTCATGCTTGCCCCCCTTAAGTGGCGGAAGTGATAATGGGGATATAGATAAGTTGCACCCACGCCGTGAATGCTAGGCCATATGCCGCCGTATATTCTGCAGAGACGGCACCACCGGCGGAAATTCTTACCGACGCAAAATGGCTAGCTGACGCCTGCGTGGCGTCATTGGCGACCTGAACGCCGTTGATGTAGAGTTGGTCTCCATCTCCAACATTAGAGTTTGCATTTGATACGTTTTTTGCTCCCCATGCCAGCAGCAGGCCAGGGCCGGGCGCAGTAAAACTGACGCTTGCTGTGACGGTGTCTGCATTTCCAGCAGCCGATGCATATGCAGCCATCGGACCAAGCATCTGTGCCAGGGTTACAGCTGAGTTGGGGTTCGAGCTAGGGGCACAGTTGAACGGCTGAGCCGCATTGCCATTCAGCGCCGCATAGTTGCCGCTGACAACCCAGTTCGATCCATCGGATACGAGGACAACTATTTGCCCATTTGGCACAGTCAGCGCAGCCGCCCCGCTACCAGCTGGTCCATCAAATCCCCCGGCAGGCGTCTCCAGGGTTTGGGTCGCCCCGTTCGCAAAGAAGCGATACCGTAGACCGGCGTTTCCCACGGGAGTCGGCATGGTAGTCGTGACAGTCGATGGCGCGCTTTGCTCGACCAGTGCCCCATTGTTGGCAGCCGTGAGTGTTGCGGCTGCGGTAAGAGACACCACCGGCCCAGGTGCGCTTCGCCCGCTATTGAGCCACTGCGAACTGCCGTTGCCGATGAGGGTCAATTGCCCCAGCCCCGCAACCGAGATAGACGACGTACCGCTCGGCCAGATTGTATCAGTGCTGGCCGTCTCAACCGTCACCGTATTGACGCTCTCATCCGTGCGCATGAACGCAAACGGGAGCCGGATGCCGCCGGCACTTGCCACCGCCGGCATGGTGATCACGACGTTACCGGCCGAGGCGTTGACGAGCACCAGCCCCGCATTGTCGGCCGTGAGCGTCGTGCTTGCATCGACCGTCGTCACATTGCCGCCCGCAAGCCGCTTGATCGCCTGAATGATCTGGGCGTTGTTCGCGCCGCTCGGCGTGATGCCGGTGCCTCCGATCAAATTATTGACCAACTCCTGCAGTAGCCCGTTGAACCAATACGCGGGCCAGAGGGTTGGCGGTACATTGGTCGCCGGGTTCCCATCGGTGGCGTATTGAGGCGTTCCAGAAACAGGTGGAGTATCAGCGTTCACCAGCGGCACGCTGTTAGTCGCGATCAGCAGATCCATTGAGACCTCAGGGAGTGTAAGAGAAGAGAACGACGGTGTGAGCCGGGGCGAGCCGCTGCAGCTCGCACTGGAGAACGGTGTTGCCCCAAGAGGAGAAAGAAGCGCCAAAGCCGTTGCCGAACGCCAAGCGCTCGATCGTGAATTGGGGCGCGTTCACCTGCCACGCATAGGCCCAGGCGATGCCTCCGAACGGTGATCCAAAAGGGCGCCCAAACCGGGAGGGTGCGAACCGTGTGATCGTGATGTCATAGCCCAATGACGCCGCGACCTTGATGAAATACGCCGCTGACTGACCGCCCGACGCGATGAAGCGCGCATTGACCTGCTGCTGCCGGACCTGGATGGACGGCGATGTCCCCGCGCATGGATCCGGCAGTCCGAGTGTCTCTTCCCACTCCGGTAAGAGCATAACCGGAGCAACAGGAAAGGCGTCCGCCAAAAGCCCCTGCCCGCTCGCCGCATTGCGTGTGTATCCCTTGATCAGCGCGCGGGATGCCTGAACAGGAGGCTAAGGAAGCCGGCGAGAAAATCTTCGTCGGTGTATGTCGGAAGAGTTCCACTCATGAGCCAAGCGTCACCGTGCCGAGTATGAACAGCGATCCAGATGCCGGCCTGATCGGCCCAGCCGGCGCCGGCATGTTGAAATTGTTGAGCCCGGAGATCGCGCTGAGCGCGGCAGCGACAGGAACGGGGATGGTTCGAAGAGGCTCACGGCGCCACCCCCGTTACCTCGAACGGCGCCATCTGAAGATGGGCGCGCAGCTGATTCGCCGCCTTGAGCAACCGCTGCGACGTCGGCACCACACCCGAATTCCCACCAGCCTTATCGAACCATGCGCGGACCTGCTCGATTGACACTGGCCCAGCGACGTCATCAGGGGGCGCTTCCACGGGTTTCCGGAGATAGCCAAGCGCGGCCGCTTTGCGGATGATCGTCGCGGCAGTCTGCTTCGGACCGTCCATCTCGTTAAGCATGCGCGCGATCGCCTCGGCTTCGTCACCACGCTCCCACATCCCCTTGAACACGAATTTCTGCTCGCTCGTAAGCGGCGCCAGGACGGCTGGGATTTGGCCAACGGGCTTTGACGTCGGAGATGACGGGGCATCGTGCTGGCGCGCGGTCTGCACCTCAGCCGCCTGCAGTAACGTCTTGATAGCGGGCACGCTTTCCGGAGCGCCGGTGACACCCGGATCGATGCCGCCGGTAATGCCCGGAGACTCGGTCTGTGCCGCACTCGGCGTGAATTCAGCGCGCTCTTTGCGGAGCTTGGCCAGCTTGACGCCGACCGACTCGATCGACGCGATGGGCTCGCCGGGCATCGCGTTCAGGCGCTTGAAGCGTTCTTTGCAGGACACTCCCGCGTCGGCCATCGCGAGCAATGCGCTCATCCGTTCAGCGGTCCAAACCACCGGTATCAAAGCACCACGATCCTTCAGAGACGGAACATCCGAAGGAGTATCGGCGGCGGCCTTCGGCACGTTCGGAATGGCGTGGCCGGTACGCGCCAGCCCCGCAAGCAAGCGATCAAACTCCGGCCTCACAGCCTCAACGAAGCGGTCGATCGCGGCCTGCACGATCTGCTCAACGTCAGCGACGATCTCGACGCGGACGGGAACGCCAATCGCCTTTTGGCCCTCGCTCATGCCGCCTCCTCGCGCACCACCAGCCCGGCCGCGCCGGACGAATGCAGCATTGCCCCGCCGCCCGGCGTCACCGGACACTCAGCCTGCGCCACAGCGGCCACCGGCCCATCAAGCGGCCGTATCCGCACGAGCGTGCACTGCTCGGTCGTGACCTTCGCCTTGACGTGGTGAACGGCCAGCTTGAGATGCGCCTGGTCGTCACCGGCAATAACGCCCAGCCCGTAGGGATGGCGCTCAGACGCGGGCTGCAGCACGTCCAGCAGGTTCTTGGCGGAGGCGACCAGGTTATCCCAGTCGGGCATCTGCACGCTGTGCCGCCAGATCGTCACCTGAGCGAATTCAAAGGGAACTGCCGGCCGGGCGCGGCCAAGCACGGCCAGTACTTCCCAGGCAAGGTCTTTCTTCACCGCGGCGCGGTGGGCCCAATGCTGGCGCAGCTGCACGTTCAGGAGCGGCAGCGGTGCGGCTAGGCGGAATACGATGTCGGTCATGCTCACATCCCCAGCGCGCGGCGGTAGATGTCGAGCAGGCTCTCCTGCTCCTCGACATCGGCGGATCGCGATGAGAGTCCTGAGCACCTTCACATCGAAGCCGGCGCTCTTGGCCTCCGAATAGATGTCCTTGATGTCGGCGCTCAGCGCTTTGCGCTCTTCCTCGAGGCGCTCGATGCGCTCCACAATGCTGCGCAGGCGCTCGCCGGCGACACCGCCCTCGTCGTGCCCGGCACCGGGCGTCTCAGGGAGCAGCATCGCCTAGATCCGCATCGGCATGACGATTTCGAGCGCGCTGTCGTCGCCAGCCGTCCGGATGGTGACCGGCGCGGCTGAGTCGCCGAACCGGATCTCAAGGTCATCGCCAAACGACGCCAGGGCATCGCTCAGATATCGCCCTTGGAATCCAATCTCCAGCGCTGCACCGGTATATTGCGTCGTGCCGTTCAGCTTGGTCTCGGATGCCCCATATTCAGGGGACCTAACCGCTAACATCACCTTCTCGGGCGTCAGGTGCAGCGCAACCGGCCTATGTCGGTCGCTCGAGATGGCTGTTACCCGGCCCAATCCCGCTCGGAGCGTCTCACGCTGGATCGTGAGCACCTTCTGGGGGGCTTCCGGAATCACGCGACGATAGTCCGGAAACTTGCCATCGATCGGCTTCACGGCGATGAGCATCTCCCCGAACCCGAAGGTGGCATCGACACGTAGTTTGGTCTCTGTTCCGCCGGCAAGGCATGCTTTGCCATGGAGTCTGCCTGCCAGTCCGTCATCCGCACAAGCACGTCGCCGGAGTAGCGCGCGAGGAGCTTCCGCAGCTGTTTCACGGCTTTGCTCGGGAGGATCGTTTGCGGGAAAGCAGTCAAACCGGGAATGCTTGGCGTTTTGATCAGGGCAAGCCGGTGGCCGTCCGTTGCCACGACACGCAGCTCAGCATCCCCGCCGGCCGCCGTGGCTTCGATTACGCCCCCATTTAGGTAGTACCGGGTCGGTTCAGTGCTGATCGCATGCGACACGTGATCGAGGCACGCTTTCAGCCGCCGCCCGGCAATGGAAAACGAGTGAGGGAACTCCATATCGACCCGGCCCGGCCGCGGGAAATCAGCCGCATCGATCATGAACAGCTCGGCGCTGAAATCGCCGGATGTGATCCTGAGCCTATCCCCCTGCCGCCTCGAGGCGAACCACGTCATTCGGAGACAGGCTCTTCGCGATGCGGGAGATCGCCGGCGCATAGACCGTCACGCTACCGTCCAGGATGTCCGACGCAGGCACGCCCTCGGCAATGGTCACCTCCAAGTCGGTCGCGGTGAAGGTCACCCGGCCGTCGCTTGCCGCCATCATGACGTTAGCGAGGATGGGCACGGTCGAACGGCGCTCGATCGCCCCGCAGACATTGGCCATCACCTTGGCGAGCACCGCCGCCTCCGTGGTGAAGGCGAAGCTGTTCTCCGGCTTATCCACTCCTTGCACTCCCAACTTGGCGATATCTGACGATCTTTCTGAGGCCGAGCGCATCCAGGACCGCCTGCGACGGCTCCCGCTCCCGGCTCAAAACCTGTGTAATGAAGGACGACGACACGCCCGCCGCCCGGGCAAATGCCTTCTGAGATGTGGGGCCATTGCACGCACTTGGCGCGAGGCTGGCGCGGAGATCCGCAAGAAGATGGAGGATGAACAGGCGCACGTTCTGCATAAGCTTCTGTCGATTTACGCGGAACACGGCAGTAAATGGCGCCCGAAGGCGGCGGAGTGGCTGTCTGAGATTAGGGGGTGTGCTGTGCTACTGGATGCGCGGGGAAAGGCTGAAGGGGGTAAGTTTAATGACTGACCGCCCCATCATCTTCTCCGCGCCGATGGTGCGCGCGCTGCTCGCGGGCATGAAGACTCAGACACGGCGGCTTTTGAAGCCACAGCCGTTTATCGACAACACGGGAAACTTCTGCGTTCCCGACAAAAAGGGCAAAGCTTGGAATTGGGGCCAACACATTGACGGAAAGCCCTGTACCAGGAATTACGTGAAGACGGTGCGATTCAAGGTCGGCGACCGGCTCTGGGTACGCGAAACTTGGTCCGTTGCCAGTGTCTTTACGGATGTCGTCGAGGTCAGGTACCGCGCGCATGAACGGGCAGCGCATTCGAATTTTGTTGAGCAGATCCCGCGTGCTCGGGCCCGAAAGCCTATGGCCACATGGCCTGTGTGGAAGCCTTCCATCCACATGCCGCGCTGGGCGAGCCGCCTGACGCTGACCGTCACCGATGTGCGCGTGCAGCGCCTCCAAGATATCACGTCGAAGGATATAGCTGCCGAGGGCATCGATCATCTTTCTTTCGGCGGCGCGTCGGGAGCTTTCGATCAATGGCTGATGCACCAGTTCGGCGGCCTTTGGGACAAGCTGCACGGACCCGGCGCCTGGGACGCTAACCCATGGGTCGCGGCCATCACCTTCGAACTGCGCAAGGGGAATATCGATGGATGGCTGAGAACAGCAAGATCGAATGGACAGACCTATTAGCGCGGACACACGCTCCAAAGCTCGAGGCCATACTGATGCACGGTTTGATGGCACGGTCTACAAAGCGTGACACCGTTGTCGACGTTGGTGCGAAGGTCGACATGCGTTGCAAATGGCTTGATGTGGTGAGCCTGGAGGTTTCCGCCCCGATCATCCCCGCAGTGGACACAGACAAAGCAGTCGCGCGCCATCACATCGTAACGCCACCGCTTCACAGTGGCAGCGTGACGTTCTCCGAGGCGTTCAACACCTTTCCCGTCTATCCAGCCTGGAGCTTTATCGCCTCTCGCTGCCGTCACGCGCAGCCTCGCGCTGATTTTCTGCCCGACTTCGATCGACCGCTTAGCGCCGCGCTTCGGGCTTGGCTTTCCTTTGCGAGCCGCGCTCATGGCATTTCTGGCTTCACTGGTGTGTGCGCACCCCTTGAAGGTGGAGACGCGTCCCTTGGTCGATTTGCGTGTCTTCACGCGTCGGCACGAAAAGCACCTAGCCGCAAGGCCGTCATAGCGCGACCGATCGGAGCAAAATTCGGCATGTGGCTGCCACACCTTGCATTTTGTGCAGCATTTCAGGCCTTCCGCCACTTTCGCCGCGTAGGCTTCCTCACTCAATCCCATTTTCTTGGCCGCGATTTTGCGCGCCTGCCGGAGTCTGTGCCATGGCTGAAACTACCATAGAATGGACAGCGACACAGCTACCCGATGGAACGTCCGTTCCAGGGTTCACATTTAACCCCTGGTTAGGCTGCACCAAGGTCTCGCCGGCTTGCGATCACTGCTATGCCGAGGGCTGGGCAAAGCGCGCTGGCTCGCCGGCGCTCTGGCAGGGGGAGCGGCGCCGCACTACCGAAGCTTACTGGCGGCAGCCGCTAAAGTGGAACCAAGACGCATGCGCAGCGGGCGCCCGCCGCAAGGTGTTCTGCGCGAGTCTCGCCGACGTGTTCGACAACCAGGTGCCGGACGCCTGGCGGCAGGACCTGTGGGAACTGATCTCAGTGACCCCGCATCTTGATTGGCTCTTGCTGACCAAACGCCCCCAAAACATCGGCAAGATGCTGCCGAAGCCTGAAACGATGTGGTGCGGAGACGATCCACATTATGCATGGCCATGGCCCAACGTCTGGCTTGGCACCACGGTCGAAAACCAGGAGGAGGCCGATCGGCGCATCCCTCACCTGCTGTCGGTACCGGCGCCCGTGCATTTCCTGTGGTGCGAGCCGCTGCTCGGGCCCGTCGATTTGTCGAACACCCGCTCCAGCCTATCTGAGGGCGGCTCTTGGCGTGATGTGCTTGAGTGCGGCGACAGCGGACGCCTGCCGTCTATCGACTGGGTGATCGCCGGCGGCGAGAGCGGGCCCGGCGCGCGGCCGTCGCACCCTGACTGGTTCCGGAGCCTGCGCGACCAGTGCCAGGCGGCCGGCGCAGCGTTCTTCTTCAAGCAGTGGGGAGAGTGGTGGCCTGAGCCTGGTGGGTACATTGAGCCACTGCAGCATCAGGTGATTCCGCTTCATCTCTGGCCGGACCTTTCGCCGTATTCCTATAGCGTGCGCTTGGGAAAGAAGCGCGCCGGTGCGCTGCTCGACGGCCGCGAGTGGCGCGAGGTGCCGAATGGCTGACCGCGCTGCCCAGCGCCAGAGCGCCTTTAACCTGCCTGTCTTACGCAAAGTCGTCATCGATGATGAGCCGGGCCGAGTCATTCTCAAGGTTATGGATCAGCATACCCAGGCGGAACTGATGCGGCTGGAATTCAGCCCTGATGAGGCAGATGCAGTGGCCCGGCACTTCTGGAGCGCATCTTCATGCGCTTCTGTCCCACGGGAGGCTGCAAATGTCTGAGCGGCAGGTAGCGGCGTGGCCCCGCGGCATGTCTCTTCCCGTCGCCGCGGAATATTGCGGCGTTGGCACCGCCACGCTCAACCGGGAGGGGCCAAAGCCCGTTCCTGGGCTCGTAGCCCTTCCGGTCCTGCTCGGGCTCTATACGGCACAGAGACGGGCCGACGTGATCAAACTGCCCTGGTCAGCGTATGATGGCCGCACCATCACCCTCCGCCAAAGCAAGGCGCGGGAGAAGGCCCGCATTCTCGTCATCCCGGTCCACCCGGTTTTGAGGGTTGCGCTGGATGCTGCTCCGCGGACGGCTGTGACGATTTGCGCGCGGGCCGATGGGCACAGTTGGAAGATCGACCACTTCGCCAAAGCATTCGCAGCGGCTCGGACCAAGCTCGGCCTACCGGATGACATGCAGTTTCACGGATTACGCCACAGCGCGGCGAGCCGGATGGCCGAGGCCGGCGCCACTGATGCCCAGGTTCAGGCAATCACCGGCCACGAAACACGCCAAATGGTCGAGTTCTACACCGCCGGGGCGAAGCAGAAGAAGCTGGCCAAAGCGGCGATCGCGAAGCTGCCCAAGAGGCAGATCAAGAACAGCTCACGAACAGGCAGTGAGAAACCGGTTTTTGAAAAGTGAGAAACTAGGTCCGATTTGAGCCTTAAATGGCCCGCAACCCTTTGATTTTATTGGCGCGCCCTGATGGAGTCGAACCATCGGCCTCAAGATTAGAAGTCTCGTGCTCTATCCAACTGAGCTAAGGGCGCGTCGAGGTTGGTGGTAACCTGCGCCTGCTTCCCTCGCAAGGTGGTTTCGCCGGCGCGGTGGCAGTCAGTGCGTCCAGTTTTCCTTGCGGTCGGCACGGAAATTGTCAGCGTAGGATTTCGGTTTCTTGGTCCGCGTGGTGGGGATCTCGAGGTCGTAGGGGATGGCGTGCTTCTCCGCATAGGCCAGGGCCGCCTCACGGGTGTCGAACATCACGCGGATCTGCTGGCGCATGTCGTCGCTGCCGGTCCAGCCCATCAGCGGGTCGCGGATCTTGGCCTTCTCCGGCTCGTATTCCAGCACCCAGCGATGCGTCTTGGCGGTACCGGACTGCATGGCCGATTTCGGCGGCAAATAGATGCGGGCGCGCATTCACCTTCTCCTTCGTGGTCGGGGCGCCCGGATTCGAACCGGGGGCCTCTTGTACCCAAAACAAGCGCGCTACCAGGCTGCGCCACGCCCCGAACCTTATTTCCCATCGGGCGCCACGGCCGGTGCTCCGATCCCTGGCGCCTCCGCGTTCGCTTAGCCGCCGCCCAGCTGCTTGGCAATGACCTTATCGCCAACATTAATATCGTCGGCGGCGGTGATGCCCCCTTGCAGCTCCAGCGTGGCGATCACCGGCACGCCGCTGGAGATCGCCCGCAGGCTGTAGGGCACGGTATCCTCGGCGATCGCCTTGATCTTATGGTCCGGCCCGATGAACACCATGTCCAGCGGCACGATGGTGTTCTTCATCCACATTTCCGAGATCTGCGGCTGGGGCCAGGGGAACAGCATGCCGGTGTCGGCAGGAACCGAGGTGCGGAACATCAGCCCGGTATCCTGCTGCTGCGTGGTCAATGCCATTTCCACGGAGAAGACGTAGCTCTTGCCGTTATCCGCGACGATGGTGAGTTTTTCCGTCGGCAGTTTCGGCTGCGGCCCTGTGGGGTTGTCCGTCTGGGCGCACGCCATCCCGGCCGTCATCATCGCCGCCACCAGCCCCAAAGCAAAAACCTTCATAAGTCCCCCATTCGCTTCATCGCGCCGCGCCCACACAAGGGCCATCCCGCCCCGGCAGCATGCCAGCCTTTCCAGTTGTAACCGCCGCCGCCGAACACGGCCAGCCTCTGCCCCCATGGACAAATCCAGGCGCGGCTGCGATCACCACAGGGTGACGACACGGCGCCTGCCCTCCTGGCTGGTCGCGTCGCTGTTCTTCGTGGCGACCCTGCTCAGCCGTATTCCGACCTTTTCGCGGTCCGTCCTTGATTGGGACGAGAGCCTGTATTTCCTCATGGCGCAGCAATGGCGCCAGGGCCACCTGCCCTACACCACCATCTGGGACAATAAGCCAATCGGCATCTATGCCGTTTTCGCCGTGGCCCAAACCCTGTTCGGCGACCGGGTCGCCGCCATCCGCCTTGCCATGGTGCTGTGCGTGAGCGTGCTGGCCTTTGCCGTGTCCCGGATCACGCGCGCCTTGACCGGCGACGAAGCGGCGGGGCTGGTCGCGGGCGTCGCGCTGATTCTCTGCTCACTGAGCAATGACGGGCAGGCCTCCAACACCGAGCTTTTCATGGCCTGCTGCACCGCTCTGGCCGTGTGGGTGAGCCTGAGCACGGAGCGGGCTTTCCTCGTCGGGCTGCTGCTCGGCGCGGCCTTCATGATCAAATATGTCTCGATCTTCGAGGCCCCGGCGATTTTCTTTTTTTTCCTGGCCCGCCATCGGCGGCCTGCCGCCGGACTGTGGATGATTCTCGGCGCCACCCTGCCCATGGCGCTCACCGCCCTGCTCTACGCCGCACATGGACGGCTCGGCCTGTGGTGGGCGACCAGCATCGCCTCGAATTTCCGGCGCGCCGGCACGCCTTTCGCAAAGCAGGCGTTCGATTACGTGATGCATATGGAGGTGCTGCGCTGGGGCACGATGTATCTGGCCGGGCTGGCGCTCCTGGTCCTAGCCGCCGCCCGGCGGCGGGCTGCCGATTTGTTCCTGGCCGCTTGGGCGCTGGGCGGGGTGGTCGGCGTGGTCGCGGCGAAGTCCTTCTACGACCATTATTTCCTGCAGCTCCTGCCGGTTCTGTGCGTGAGCCTTGGCGTCCTGTTCGCCCGGCTCAGGCACGCCGCCTGGCTCCGGGCGGGCTTCGTGGTGGTCGCGCTGGCTTTGCCGGCCTGGGCGGCCAAGACCGCGATCGGCCATATCCTCGCCCCCGATATTCCAAGCGAGGTCGGCGCGGCCCTGAAGGGCGAGGCTGGCAGCCTTTATGTGTTCGACACGGAGCCGATCATCTACGCGCTCGCCGGCAAGGTGCCGCCGACGCGCTTCGTGCTCCCTTCGGAACTGATCGGGCGGACGCTGCCGCGCGTGATCGGCAACGACCCGGTCGCGGACGTGGCGCGGATCCTCGCGGGTGCGCCGGAATTCATCGCCCGCCGCAGCAACCCGAAGACCAATCCCGCGCTCATCAACCCGACGGTTTACGCGGAAGTGGATGCCGCCATCGCCGCGCATTACCGGCTGTGGCGGCGCTATCCGGGGATACTGGTGTTTCAGAGGCGGTGACAAAAAGAAAGGAAGCGCTACTTTTTGTGAACAAAAAGTAGCAAAAAACTTTGTTCATTTGGGCCGCGGTTGTTTCAGCGCCCCAGGCCCAGAATAGCAAAAGTTTTTGCGCCGCTTTTTTCAAAAAGCGGCCCTTTCTTGCTTTACGTCCCGCTAACTCGTTAAAAAGGTGTGACGTCATCGATCCTTCACGTAACCGCCATGAAACCGCCCGCATTAGTCATCTAGACCACTTCCGTCTTTAAACACGGAAGGCAGTTCATGGCGGCCGAGCCAACGAAATACACTGATCCGGACAGCGCCAAACGCGGCCCGCTCTCCGACGCCCCGTCGATCGATCCGACCGCCCAGGTCCGCGACACCGTGTTTGGCCGTTTCAACGAAGTCGGCGCCCGCACCCGCGTGGCCGAGTCGGTGTTGGGCGACTACGCCTATATCGCGAACGATTCGGACATTATCTATTCGGAGATCGGCAAATTCTGCTCCATCTCATCGCAGGTCCGCATCAATCCCGGCAATCACCCGATCGAACGGCCCGCGCTCAGCCATTTCACCTATCGCGCCAGTAAATATGGCCTGGGCCCCGACGAGCCGGAATTTTTCGACTGGCGCCGGAGCCACCGCGTGACCATCGGCCATGACGTGTGGATCGGCCATGGCGCGACCATTATGGCAGATGTCACCGTTGGCTGCGGCGCGATCATCGGCTCCGGCGCGGTGGTCACCAAGGACGTGCCCGACTTCGCCATCGTGGTCGGCGTGCCGGCCAAACCGATCCGCTTCCGCTTCGCGCCGGAGATCTGCGCACAGCTCAAAAAAATCGCCTGGTGGGATTGGTCGCACGACCAGCTTGCCGCCGCGCTGATGGATTTCCGCAACCTGCCGATCGAACAATTCTGCGCCCGTTACCTTGACCAACCCCCTTTAGCGAAATAGATGTCTAGACATGTTTGACGCTCCTTCTTCTCCCTCACCGCGCCAGCTCTGGCTCGGCCTTCTGGCCCGTGCCAGCCGCGAGCGGCTGGTGCAGCTGCTGGACTCCGCCCCCCAGCTTCCCGGCTTTGAACGCCTGCGCGAACCCGAATGTGGCATGGCCATGATTCGCGGCCGCATGGGCGGTGCCGGTGCCCCGTTCAATCTCGGCGAAATGACCGTCTCCCGTTGCTCGATTCGCGACGAGGCCGGCCGCGTCGGCCATGGCTATGCCGCCGGCCACGACCTCGAACAGGTCGAGCTGGTGGCCCGGCTGGATGCCGTGCTGCAGGACGAAGCCTTGTTCCCCGCCTATGACCAGGCGGTGCTGCAGCCGCTGGCGCAAGCCCAGGCAACGCGCCGCTTCGAGAACGAAGCGCGGGCAAAGGCGACGGAAGTCAAATTCTTCACTTTGGCGACAATGCGCTCATGAAATTCTTCGCTCCTGGTTTTACGTCCCCGACAGACGCCCAAAGCTGCTTTCGCGGCGTTCTTCAGGCCCTCAGCACGCCCGGCGAGATCGTGTCCCTCAGCCGGCCGGTCGGCCCACCGCCCGGGCTTTCCGCCGCCGCGGCCTCGGTGCTGCTGACGCTGGTCGATTCCAGCGTCTCCGCCAGCCTGCCTGAGGGCGACGACGCGGCGCGCGACTGGCTGGTCTTTCACGCCGGTGTGCAACTGACGGCGCCCGCTGCGGCGGACTTCGTCATGGCCCGCGACCATCTCGACCTGCGCCAGCTCAAGGCCGGCACGGATGACGCGCCGGAGGATGGCGCCACCCTGGTGCTTGATGTCGCCTCCTTGGAGAGCGGCCGCCTTTATCGGCTGACCGGGCCCGGCATCGAGACCGAACGGCGCGTGATGCTGCCGCTCGCCGACGGGTTCATGGCCGCCTGGCGCCAGCAGGCGCACACCAGGCCGCGGGGGGTGGATGTCATTCTCTGCCATGAGACACGGATTATGGGGCTGCCGCGCAGCCTGACGATCGAGGAGATTTAAATGGCGTATGTAGCCGTTAAGGGCGGCGAGGGCGCTATTTCCGCCGCGCATGCCTGGCTCGCCGAAGCGCGCCGGGGTGCGCGTGACGTGCCGGCGCTGGAGCTGGCGCAGATCAAGGAACAGCTCGGCCGGGCCGTTGATCGCGTGATGGCGGAAGGGGCGCTGTATGACCGCGATCTCGCCGCCCTCGCCATCCGCCAGGCGCAAGGTGACCTGATCGAGGCCGCGTTCCTGCTGCGCGCCTACCGCACCACCCTGCCCCGGCTGTTCGCGACGCAGCCGGTGGACACCGGCGCGATGCTGATCTCCCGCCGCGTCTCGGCGGTCTTCAAGGATCTGCCGGGTGGCCAGCGCCTGGGCCCGACCACCGACTATACCCACCGGCTGCTCGATTTCAGCCTGGAAACGGAGGGCGCGGCGCCGGCCCCGGCGCCAACCGCTGAGATCGAGGGCATCGAGACAATGCCACGGGTGACCGACCTGCTCGGCCACGAATCGCTGATCGAAAGCGACCCCGTCGGCGATGAGACGCCGGGCGATCTGACCATGCAGCCAATGGAACATCCGGCGCCGCGCGATGTGCGCCTGCAAGGGCTGGCCCGCGGCGATGAGGGCTTCCTGCTCGCGCTCGGCTATTCCACCCAGCGCGGTTACGGCCAGACCCATCCCTTCGTCGGCGAGCTGCGCATCGGCGAGGTGCCGGTGAGCATCGTGCCGCCGGAGCTGGGCTTTGCCATCGAGATCGGCGACGTGATGCTGACGGAATGTCAGATGGTCAACCAGTTCGGCGGCAGCAAGACCGCGCCGCCGCAGTTCACGCGCGGCTACGGGCTGTGCTTCGGCCATGCCGACCGCAAGGCGATGGCGATGTCGCTGGTCGACCGGGCGATGCGCTCGGCGGAACTCGGCGAAGACGCGTCCGCGCCGGCGCAAAATGTCGAATTCGTGCTGTCGCACTGCGACAACATCGAGGCGACCGGTTTCGTCGAGCATTTGAAGCTGCCGCACCATGTGGATTTCCAGAGCGAACTGGAAACCATCCGTGCGATGCGCGCCGAGGCGCTCGGCAATCTGAAACGTGAAGAGACCAAGCGTGAAAGCGAGACGCCATGAAGGGCTATAATTTCGCCTATCTGGACGAACAGACGAAGCGGATGATCCGCCGCGCGATCCTCAAGGCGGTCGCCATCCCCGGACATCAGATCCCCTTCGCGAGCCGCGAAATGCCTTTGCCTTACGGCTGGGGCACCGGCGGCATCCAGGTGACCTCCGCGATCATCGGGCAGGATGACGTGCTGAAGGTCATCGACCAGGGTGCGGACGATACCACCAACGCCGTGTCGATCCGCGGGTTCTTCGCCCGCGTGGCCGGCATGCGCACGACCACCCACACCGCCGAAGCCAGCATCGTCCAGACCCGCCACCGGATCCCGGAAACGCCGCTTCGCCCGGACCAGATCCTGGTCTATCAGGTGCCGCAGCCAGAGCCGCTCTACCGGCTCGAACCCAGCCGCGCCGCGACGCGCCGCCGCCACGCTTTGGCGGAATATGGCGAGATGCATGTGCGCCTGTATGAGGACATCACGCGCTTTGGCCGCGTCGCCACCGCCTATGACCATCCGGTGATGGTGAACCAGCGCTATCTGATGTCCCCCTCCCCCATTCCGGCCTTCGACAATCCGAAGATGCACCGCATGCCGGCGCTGCAGCTTTTTGGCGCCGGGCGCGAGAAGCGTATTTACGCCGTGCCGCCCTACACGGAAGTCCGCTCGCTGGATTTCGAGGATCACCCGTTCCATGCCGGACGCGCGCCGCATTGCTGCGAGCTGTGCGGGAGCACGACGAGCTATCTCGACGAGATCGTCATCGATGATAAGGGCGGCAAGATGTATGCCTGCTCGGATACCGATTACTGCGAAGCGAACCGGAACCGGAGTGCGGCGGCATGAATTTGCTCGAAGCCAGAAATCTTAACAAACAGTTCGGGCGCGTCACGGCGCTGGACAATATTTCCATTGGTCTCCGGCGCCACGAAATCCTTGCCATCGTCGGTGAGAGCGGCTCCGGAAAGACCACGCTGCTGAACACGCTGGCCGGCAACATCACCCCCGATTCCGGCGAGGTCTATTACGACCGGGGCGAAGGTTTAAGCCCCATCTCCGCGCTTGGAGAACTCGGGCTGCGCCGGCTGCAGCGCGCGCAATGGGGCTTCATCCAGCAGGACCCGCGCCGGGCGCTGCGGCTGAACGTGACCGCTGGCGGCAATATCGGCGAGCGGCTGATGGCCGGCGGTGCGCGCCATTACGGCGATATCCGTGAGGTCGCGGCGAAGTGGCTGGCGGCGGTGGAGATCGATCCGTCGCGGATCGACGACTACCCCAAGCATTTCTCCGGCGGCATGATGCAGCGCCTGCAAATCGCGGCCACGCTGGTGACCGAACCGGAACTCGTGTTCATGGACGAACCGACCGGCGGCCTCGATGTGTCGGTGCAGGCGCGCATCCTCGACCTGATCCGCAGCCTGGTGAAGCGGCTGGGTCTGGCGGTGGTGCTGGTGACCCATGACATCGGCGTCGCGCGCCTGCTGGCCGACCGGCTGGTGGTCATGCGCCGGGGCCAAATCGTCGAAGCCGGCCTCACCGATCAGGTGCTGGACGATCCGCATCACGAATACACGCAACTCCTGGTTTCCTCGGTGCTGCCGACATGAGCGACATTCTCGTCCAAGCCAATCGGCTTTCCAAAACCTTCATCCTGCATTTGCAGTCCGGCACGGAGCTGGACGTGCTGCGCGACACGTCGCTTACCGTGCGCGCGGGCACCTGCGTGGCCCTGGCCGGCCCCTCGGGCACCGGCAAATCCACGCTGCTGCGCAGCCTCTATGGCAATTATCTGGTCGATCAGGGCGAGCTGTTCATCCGCCATGAAGGCCGGATGGTCGACCTCACCAAGGCGCCCCCGGCGGAGATCATTGAAATCCGCCGCACCACGCTGGGCTATGTCTCGCAGTTCCTGCGCGCCATTCCGCGTGTCACGGCGCTGGACGTGGTGGCCGGCGCGCTCACCGACCGCGGCGTCGAGCTCGCCCAGGCCCGCGATCAGGCGGCGAGGATGCTGCAGCGGCTGGGGATCGGCCCGCGCCTGCACGGCCTGCCGCCCGCGACCTTCTCCGGCGGTGAGCAGCAGCGCGTGAATCTGGCCCGGGCCTTCGTGTGCCACTGGCCGATCATGCTGCTCGACGAGCCCACCGCCTCGCTCGACAATGCCAATCGCGACATCGTCATCGAGCTGATGCGCGAAGCCAAGGCCCGCGGCTCCGCGTTGGTTGGGATTTTTCACGACGTGTTTGTCCGCGAAGCCATCGCGGATAACGTTTTGGCTCTGGAACCCGTGTCGAAAATGCGTGATGTCGGCATGGCGCCGAAGAATGAGGTAGTTGCATGACCAGCCTGACGAACGCCCAGATTGTTTTGCCGGACGGGGTTCTGACCGGGAGCCTGACGATCGAGAATGGCCGCATCGCTTCCATCGGCGATGCGCCGGCCGGCGAGAACATGGAAGGCGACTTCCTGATTCCCGGCATTATCGATCTGCACACCGACAATCTCGAACGCCAGGTTCTGCCGCGCAGCAATGCGCGTTGGCCCTCCCGCTCGGCGCTGCTGGCGCATGACGCGCAATGCGCGGCGGCCGGCATCACCACCGTGTTCGACGCGCTCTGCCTGGGTGATATCGGCTTCGCGAAGGCCCGCAACGAAACCTTTACCGATGGCTACAAGGATCTGCGCGAGTTGACGGAAGCGGGGATGCTGAAGACCGATCATTTCCTGCATCTGCGCTGCGAACTTCCGGCGCCGGAAATGCCCGAGCTCTTGGAAATCGCCATCGATGACGCGCTGGTCCGGCTGATCTCGGTGATGGACCACAGCCCCGGCAACGGGCAATATTCCGACATCGAGCGCTACCGCAACATGCGCGTGAAGGAAGGCCATACGCCGGCCCAGGTCGACGCGATGTTCCTGAAGCTGCAGGAAAATCACCACACCTATCATGGCCCGCACCGCGCGCTGGTGCTCAATGCCGCGCGCAAGCGCGGCATTCCTGTGGCTGCGCATGACGACCGCACCGAGGCGGAAGTGACGCGCAACCATGAGGAAGGAATCAGCGTTTCCGAATTCCCGGTGTCGCTTGAAGCCGGCCGGGCCGCGCGGGCGTTGAACATGCACATCATCGCCGGCGCGCCCAACATCGTGCGCGGCGGGTCGCATTCCGGCAATGTCGCCGTCACCGATCTGATCCGCGCCGGGGCGCTGGATGCGCTGGCCTCCGACTACGTTCCCGCTTCGATGCTGGAAGCCTCCTTCTGCGCGGTGGCGCAAGGCCTGATGTCTCTGCCCCAGGCGATCGGCCTGATCACTTCGGGCCCTGCCGATATCGCCAAACTCGCCGATCGCGGCCGCATCGCGGTGGGCCTGCGCGCCGACCTCGTGCAAGTGCGCCTGTTCAACGGCACGCCGGTGATTCGCGCCGTCTGGCATGAGGGCAAGCGCATTGGCTGAGCCGTATCGCGTCGCTCTGTACTACGCGCCCGAAGCGGACGACCCGCTTTGGGCGCGGGGTTGCGCCTGGCTCGGCCGCGACCCCGAGACCGGCAGCGAACTGGCCCAGCCCGACATTGATGGCATCGCGGCGCAGGTGACCGAGCCCCGGCGCTACGGTTTTCACGCCACCCTGAAACCGCCGATGCACCTGACCGCGCCGTTCGATCAGTTCCTGCGCGACGTGAAACGCTTTTGTAGCGAGCAGAAGCCGTTTGCGATGCCGCGTTTGGACGTGACCTTGCTCGGGCGTTTCATCGCGCTTTGCCCCAGCTCGGCTTCGGCGGAACTGCAGGCCTTTGCCGACGCTTGTGTGATGTCGCTCGATGCCTATCGGCGGCCTGAAGACGCCGCCGCACAGGCAAAGCGCGCGGCAGGGCGGACCGACTCCCAACGCCAGAACATCGCCAAATGGGGTTATCCGTTCGTGATGGAGGATTGGCGCTTTCATATGACGCTGAGCAATCCCAGCGCTGACGGGCAGCTGATGGAGGCGGCACAGCGCCATTTCTCCGAAGCCCTGGCACTGCCGCGCCGCGTCGCAAGCGTCGCGGTGTTTGTCGAACCGGCCAAGGGCGAACCATTTCAACTCCACGAACGGATTCCATTCGCCGCATGACCCCTGGTTACCTGGTTCTGATCGTCGGCCCTTCAGGCGCCGGCAAGGATACGCTGTTGAATTTGGCCCGCGCACACTTTGCCGCGCGCGAGGATGTGGTGTTTCAACGGCGCGTGATCACCCGTCCGGCGGACACGACGGAAGACCACGAACCCATCACCGCAGCGGAATTCGAGGGGCGCGATTTCGCGCTGTCCTGGCGCGCCCACGGCCTGTGCTACGGCATTCCCCTCGACCTCGAGACGCAGCTTGCCGCGGGCAAGACCGTCATCGTCAATGTCTCGCGTACGATCATTGCTGGGGCGCGGCTGCGCTTTCGCACCTTCGTGGTCGAGATCACCGCCTCGCCGGATGTCCTGGCGGCACGGCTGGCCGGGCGCGGACGCGAAACCGCAACCGACATCGCCGCCCGCATTGCCCGCAACGTCAACCCGATCACGCCAGATTCCGTTATCGTTAATGACGGCGTGCTAGCGGAAGCGGGGCAGCAGCTGATTTCGATTCTTGAGGCGTTGAGTAAGGAAGTGGCCGCTTTTTGAAAAAAGCGGCGCAAAAACTTTTTATAAACTGGGCCGGGGGCGGTGAAACCAGCACGGCCTAAGCTAACAAAGTTTTTTTGCTACTTTTTGTTCACAAAAAGTAGCACTTACTTCTTACTCACCTAAAAAAGGCCGGATCGCTCCGGCCGTTTTCGCTTATTTGGCCCGGATGCGCTGCAGCGCGTCCGGCGCGACATAAGCGAGTTTTCCGTTTGCAATGGTCGCAACGATGCGCGGCAGCGGGCCGGGCTCGACGAGCACGATGTCTCCGCGCTGGCCGATCTCGAGCGTCCCGCGATCGTCAAGCTTGGCCATGTGGGCGGCGTTTTTCGTGACCAGCGCCAGGGCATCGTCAAAGCTGGCGCTCCCGTTGCGGGCCAGGCGGTAAACCGCGTGCAGCAGCGAG
>DATJHR010000058.1:0-6896 GCA_035493735.1 Acidocella sp. | reverse complement strand
CAAGGAAGTGAAGGTTCGCCCGAACATCGACGAGAACGATTATCAGGTGAAGCTTCGCGCCATGAAGAGCTTTGTCGGCGAGGGCGACAAGGTGAAGGTTACGCTGCGCTTCCGTGGCCGCGAAATGGCCCACCAGGAGCTAGGCGTGAAAGTGCTCGAACGGATCCGCGCCGATATGGAAGTGGAAACCAAAGTCGAGCAGATGCCGAAAATGGAAAATCGGCAAATGGTTATGGTGCTGGCGCCCCGCTAAAGCAGCTAAAGAAAGGAAGCGGCCGCTTTTTGAAAAAATCGGCGCAAAAACTTTTGCTGAGCTGGGCCAGTGGCGTTGAAACCAGCACGGCCCAGATTAATAAAAGTTTTTTTGCTACTTTTTGTTCACAAAAAGTAGCGCTTTCCTTCGGCCGGAGTCGCCATGAACTCACTCGAACAATTTGCCGCCGAAAAACTCAGCGCCCTTGAGCGGCGCGCGCTGCGGCGGCAATTGCAGGTTACGTCGCGCGCCAATCATCCGCTGGTCGAGCGCGCGGGCCAGACGTTGATCTCTTTTTCCTGCAACGATTATCTCAGCCTTTCCGTGCATCCCGCCGTGGTCGAGGCCGCGGTGGCGGCGACGCGGCGCTACGGTGTGGGCGCTGGCGCCTCGCGCCTCGTTACCGGCAACCATCCGCTCTATGCGGCGCTCGAAGCGCGCCTGGCCGCGGCCAAGGGCACCGCGGATGCCATGGTGTTCGGGGCTGGCTATCTCGCCAATAGCGGCATTATCCCGGCGCTGATCGGCAAGCCGGATGTGATTTTTGTCGATGAACTGGCCCATGCCTGCATCTGGGCCGGCGCGAAGCTGTCCGCCGCCAGAACCATTACCTTCCGCCATAACGACATGGCGCATCTGGCCGAATTGCTGGCGGCGCATCGCCGCGACCATGAACATGCGATGATCGCCACGGATACCGTGTTTTCCATGGATGGGGATTTGGCGCCGGTGGCGGCGCTGGCGGATCTCGCGGAGGCGCATGATGCTTGGGCGATGACCGATGACGCGCATGGCCTTGGCGTTGTGCCGAAGCCGGAAGGGGCCGCGCGCGTGCCGCTGCAGATGGGGACGCTCTCAAAGGCCATCGGCGGCTATGGCGGCTATGTTTGCGCCAGCGAGGCTGTCGTGGCGCTCTTGCGCAACCGCGCGCGCAGTTTCGTCTACACCACCGGTTTGCCGCCCGGCACCGTGGCGGCGGCGATTGCGGCGCTCGATTTGATCGCGGCCAATCCCGCTTACGCGGCGCGGCCCCTGGCGCTGGCCCGGCGTTTCACGGCGGCGCTGAATCTGCCGGACGCGACCAGCCCGATCGTGCCGCTGATCGTGGGCGGTGCGACCGAGGCGCTGAAAATCTCGGAACAATTGCAGGAGGCGGGCTTCCTCGTTACCGCCATCCGCCCGCCGACCGTGCCGGAAGGCACGGCACGGCTGCGCTTCACCTTCACCGCCGCGCACCAGGAGGCCGATCTCGACCGCCTGGCTGCCACGGTGAAAAAGCTCCTTACTCCTCGGCCTTAGCGGCTTCCGGCTCTGGCCGCGCCATGCGCGGACGGCCACGGGGGCGCGGCGTGCGCGCCGCCGGTGCAGGTTCGGGCGCCGCTTCGGCGGAAGGAAGCGGCGCGGGGGCCTCTTCCGCCGGCGGTGCGTTGCGCATGATGGGGATGGCCCGCGGCGCTTCGGGGGCGGGTTGCGGGGCCGACAGCGTGCCGGGCAGGGAGGGCTGCTCGCCAAGACCAGCCGGTTCGGCACTCGCCGCCGCCAGCTCGGCTTCCAGCGCCATGCTGATATCGATGCGCGGGTCAACGACATTTTCCGGGCGGAAGCGGGGTTCGTTGCGCTCCGGGCGATCAGGGCGCTGGCGCGGGTCAAAGCGGCGGTTTTCCCGCTGTTCCCGATTGTCGCGGTTCTCGCCGCGGAATTCATGCTGCGGCCGGGACTCATGCTGCGGCCGGGCCTCGCCGGATTCCAGCAGGTCGCCCTGCGGCTCGCGGCGATGCTCGCCGCCACCATGCTGCCCACCGCCCTGGCCGCCAAAGCCACGCTCCTGGCCCTGATGCGGCTGCCCGCCCTGCTGGTTTTGCAGCCCCTGGGCCTGGTTTATGGCGGCGATGATGCGAAAATAATGCTCGGCGTGCTGGTAATAGGCCTCGCCGGTCACGCGGTCGCCATTGCTGAAGGCGTCGCGGGCCAGCTGCTGATATTTGTCGTACAGCTGCTGGGCTGTGCCGCGCACGCGCATTTCCGGACCCGAACTGTCGAACACGTGGTTGCGGTTCAGCGGGATGCCGTTCTGCTGGTTGCGAAACCCGCCGCCACCACCGCCGCCACCACCATTCGGGCGATGGTTGCGACCACGCATGCGCTTCATATTCATTGCTTCTCGTCTATCCTCGTAAGATTGCTTTGCGCGGCGGGGTGCGCCTGCACCGCCAAACCCAAGCTGGTCTCAACAATTGCCGAGACTCACGGCCAATTCGCCCGCCTCACGTGCTTAGCTCGATATTGGCTTTCTGCCAATGGCCTATTTGCAACGGGTCAGCAATGCAGCCCGTTCGATGCCATCAAGAGACTGCCGCGTGGTGCAGGAAAATCCAGCTGCCGCCGCCAGTTCGACTACGGATATAGCCTGCCCGGCGCCAAGTTCAAGGACCGCCAGCCCGTTTGGCGCAAGAAGGCGGGGCAGGGCGGCAATGATGGCGCGGTAGGCATCCAACCCGTCCGCGCCGCCGGCCAGGGCGGAGAGCGGCTCATAGCGCGCCACTTCCGGCATCAGCCCGGCCACCTCCGCGGCTTCGATATAAGGTGGGTTGGAGAGCACCAGATCAAAATTTTGGCCAGGCGCCAGCGCCTCGGCCCAGTTGGCGGCCAAAAGCGCCGCCCGGTCGGCCATGCCCAGCGTCGCCGCATTGCCCCGCGCCAGCGCCGCCGCTTGCGGCGAAAGATCGACGCCGACCCCGAAGGCTTGCGGAAACTCATGCAGGGCGGCGAGGAGCAGGCAGCCGGTCCCGGTGCCGAGATCGAGCACGGTCCGCGGCTTCACGCCGGCGCCAAGCACCGCTTCAATCAGCGTTTCGGTATCGGGCCGGGGGATCAGGGTCGCGGGCGAGACGGCAAAATCCAATCCCCAGAACTCACGGCGGCCGAGAATATAGGCCATCGGCTCGCGCGCCGCACGGCGATGCAGCAGCGGCATGAATTTCGCCTCGTCCACCTCGTCCAGCGCCAGCAATCCGCCGGCACTCACGCCCTCGGCCGCAGCCAGCAGGATGCGGGCCTCGCGCCGCGGCTCCTCGATCCCCGCCGCCGCGAGCTGCTGGGTGATCAGCGTCAGAGCGGCGGAGGTGGAAATCAATTCTCCGCCGCCAGCCGCGCCGCCTGGTCCTCGGCGATCAGCGCTTCGATGATCTCGTCCATTTCGCCCAACATCACCCGGTCGATCTTGTGCAAAGTGAGATTGATGCGGTGGTCCGTCACCCGCCCTTGCGGAAAGTTATAGGTGCGGATGCGCTCGGAGCGGTCGCCGGTGCCGACCTGGGATTTGCGGTCCGCAGCACGCGTGGCGTTCAGGCTCGAACGCTGCATCTCGTACATGCGCGAGCGCAAGATCTTCATCGCCTTGGCGCGGTTCTTGTGCTGACTGCGCTCTTCCTGCATCGCCACCACGATGCCGGTCGGAATATGCGTGATGCGCACGGCGGATTCCGTCTTGTTCACATGCTGCCCGCCAGCGCCGGAGGCGCGGTACACATCGATGCGCAGATCGCTCTCATTCACCTCCACATCCACCTCTTCCGCCTCGGGCAGCATCGCGACGGTAACGGTGGAGGTATGGATGCGCCCCTGCGTCTCGGTTGCCGGCACGCGCTGCACGCGATGCACGCCGGACTCGAACTTCAGCTTGGCGAAAACCGACTTGCCGGTGATTTCCGCGATGCCTTCCTTCAGCCCGCCCAGCTCGCTCTCGCCATATTCCAGCACTTCGAAGCGCCAGCCCTGCAGGCCGGCATATTTCTGGTAGGCCTGGAACAGCTCTGCCGCGAACAGCCCCGCCTCGTCCCCGCCGGCCGCCGGGCGAATTTCAAGGATCGCCGAACGATCATCCGCCTCGTCCTTGGGCAGCAAAGCCAGACGCACCGACATTTCGAGATCTGGTAGGCGCTGCTTCAGGCTTTCCAGTTCCGCTGCCGCCAGCTCTTTCATTTCCGGGTCTGCAAGCATCGCCTCCGCCTCCCCGCGCGCCTGCTCGGCTGAACGCAGCTCGGCAATCCGCGCCTCGATCGGCTCGATCTCCGCAAGTTCCTTCGAGGCTTTGATAAAGGCATCGCCGCCGAGCGTGCCGGAGAGCATGAAGCGCAGCTCCTCCGCGCGGGCTAGAATGCGGTCGAGTTTCTGGTCGATGTTGTTCATGTCAAAAAGCCAAGAGGCCGCAGCCCCCAAGAATGTAGGCGGTCATGAGCGCAGAAGGCCGGGCAGGGCGGCCAGAGCCACGTCCTGCTGCGTTCCGTCAGAAAGATTTTTCAGCTTGATATCCTCGCCGACGAGCACGGCGAACGCCGCACCGGATTTGTTCGCGCGTTCCAGGCGCTTCTTTGCGTTGCCGGAATAGGCGGTTTCCGCCGCCATGCCGGCGTCGCGCAAAAACTTCAAAACATCCAAGGCGGCGCCGATAAATGCGTCATTCATCGGAATCACCGCCACCGGGGCGCCCTCATTCTTGGGCGGTGCGATCAGCATGGAAAGCCGCTCGATGCCGGCCCCCCAGCCGATGCCCGGCACATTCGGGCCGCCCATCTGTTCGACCAGCCCATCATAACGCCCGCCGGCCAGCACCGTGCCCTGCGCGCCGAGCGCCGTGGTCACGAATTCAAACGCGGTGTGATTATAATAATCGAGCCCACGCACGATGCGGGGATTTTCCGTGAAGGGCACGCCGAAGGCGGTGAGCGCGGCCTTCAGTTCGCTGTAGAAGGCGGCAGCGGGTTCCGAGAGATGCGCGTAGATCACCGGCGCGTCAGCCACCAGCCTCTGGTCGCCCTCATCTTTGGAATCGAGAATCCGCAACGGATTCTTCTCGAGCCGCATCCGACTGTCGGCGGAGAGTGCCGCTTCGTGCCGCATGAAATAGGCCACCAAAGCGGCGCGGTAATTGGCGCGGCTTTCGGCATCCCCCAGCGTGTTGATGTTCAGTGTCACATCCTGCGCGATGCCAAGCTCGTTCAAAATCTGCCAGCCTGCGGCGATCACCTCGGCATCCGCCAGCGGCACGCTGGGCCCCAGCAGCTCAAGCCCGATCTGGTGAAACTGCCGGTAGCGTCCCTTCTGAGGCCGCTCATAGCGGAACATCGGGCCGGCATAGAAAACCTTTTGCGGCAAGGTCTGCGTCAGGCCGTTGGTGATCAGCGCGCGGCACACGCCGGCCGTGCCCTCGGGCCGCAGCGTCACGGAATCCCCGCCGCGATCCTCGAACGTATACATCTCCTTGGTCACGACATCGGAGGTTTCCCCGAGGGTGCGGGAGAACACACGCGTATCCTCGAAAATCGGCGTTTGCCATTCGGCAAAGCCGTAGAGCGCGCTCACCCGCCGCGCGGTCGCCACCACATGGGCGTAGCGCGCGGCATCCTCGCCGATCAGGTCACGGGTGCCGCGGACGGGTTGCAGTGCTGGAGCCATAAAGAGCGAACTTTCGAACAAAATAAGGCCGGGCTACGGCCATTGTCGGTGACAACGCCCGCAGCCCAGCATAACAAAAATTTTTGCGCCGCTTTTTTTAAAAAGCGGCCGCTTTCTTTTCCCGCTACGCCAGAGCCGCCTTTTTAGCCTCTTCGGCGGCCTTCAGTTCGGCGGCCTTGGCTTCCACCAGATCGACGATATGCGAAACCATGTCCGCGCCGTCGATGGTGTGGTCGGTCTTCCCGGCCGAATAGATCATGTGCCGGCCGCCGCCGCCGCCGGTCAGGCCGAGATCGGTCATCAGCGCCTCACCGGGGCCGTTGACCACGCAGCCGATGATCGAGAGCGTGATCGGCGTCTGGATATGGGCAAGGCGTTCTTCCAGGGTCTCGACCGTCTTGATGACATTGAACCCCTGCCGGGCGCAGGACGGACAGGAAATAATGCGCACGCCGCGATGGCGGATGCCGAGCGACTTCAGGATATCCCAGCCGACCAGCACTTCCTCCTCGGGCTCGGCCGAGAGCGAGACGCGCATCGTGTCGCCGATGCCGGCCCAGAGCAGCGAGCCCAGGCCGATGGAGGATTTCACCGTGCCGGCGCGCTTGCTGCCCGCCTCGGTGATGCCGATATGCAGCGGGTGGTCGCAGACTTCCGCGAGCTGCTGGTAGGCGGCGACCGCCATGAACACGTCCGACGCCTTCACGCTGATCTTGAATTCATGGAAATCATGGTCTTGGAGGATTTTCGCGTGCTCCAGGGCGGATTCCACCAGGGCTTCGGGGTTCGGCTCGCCGTATTTCTCCAGCAGGTGCTTCTCCAGCGAGCCGGCATTCACGCCGATGCGCATCGAGCAATTATGGTCGCGCGCCGCCTTGACCACTTCGCGCACGCGCTCCGGGCTGCCGATATTGCCGGGGTTGATGCGCAGGCAGGCCGCGCCCGCTTCGGCGGCTTCGATGCCGCGTCTGTAGTGGAAATGAATATCGGCCACGACCGGCACGTTCACCCGCTTCACGATAGGTTTCAGCGCCGCCGTGCTCTCCTCGTCCGGGCAGGAGACGCGGACGATGTCCACGCCCGCCGCCTCGGCGCGCAGGATCTGCGCCACGGTCGCCTCGACGTCGGTGGTCAGGGTGTTGGTCATGGTCTGCACGGAAACCGGGGCGTCGCCACCGACCTTTACGTT
>DATJHR010000057.1:0-20155 GCA_035493735.1 Acidocella sp. | reverse complement strand
CATGGCGGTTCAGGCGCCCAGGCCCGCGCGGTGATCGAGGGCTTGCCTGCCGACGTTGTCACGCTCGCCCTCTCTTACGACATCGATGCGATCGCCAAGCGCGGCCTGATCGCCCCGAACTGGCAGCAGCGCCTGCCCTATAACAGCACGCCCTATACCAGCACGATCGTGTTCCTGGTCCGCGCCGGCAACCCCAAAAATATCAAGGACTGGGGGGATCTTGTTAAGCCCGGCGTCCAAATCATCGCGCCGAACCCGAAAACGTCCGGCGGCGCGCGCTGGAACGTGCTGGCCGCCTGGGCCTATGCGCTGCAAGCGCATGGTAACGACCGCCAAGCGGCGCAAGCGTATTTGAAGGCGTTCTTCGCCAATGTGCCCGTGCTCGATACCGGCGCGCATGGCGCGACCCTTACCTTCACGCAACGCGGGATCGGCGACGTGCTCGTGGGTTGGGAGAGCGACGCGTATCTCTCCATCGCCCAGGCCAAAAAAGGGCTTTTTGAGGTGGTCGTGCCGTCGATGTCCATTCTTTGCGAGCCGCCGGTTGCGGTCGTCGACAAGAATGTCGATCGGCATGGTACGCGGGCTCTGGCCACCGCCTATCTCGAATATCTCTATTCCCCCGCTGCACAGGACGTGATCGGACGCAATTTTTACCGGCCGCGCGAGGCCGCGGCCCAAGCGAAATACGCGCATCAGTTTCCGCCCCTGAAGCTGGTGACGGTCGACACGGCCTTCGGCGGCTGGGCCAAGGCACAGCCGGAATTTTTCGGCGACGGCGGAATCTTCGACCAGGTCTACGGCAGCTGAGCCATGAGCTCCCTGTCCCAGCAACGCATCACCTGGCGACAATCCAGCATCCTGCCAGGGTTCGCCCCCAGCCTTACGATCACGCTCATCTGGCTTTGCGTGATCGTCGTCGGACCGCTGGCCGTGATGCTCTGGTTTACCGCCAGCCTCGGCTGGCATGGCTTCTTCGCCATCATCACCCGCCCGCGTGTGCTGGCGGACCTGCGGGTCAGCCTGTCCAGCGCGTTGTTCGCCAGCGGCGCCAACGCGCTGTTCGGCCTGCTGGTGGCCTGGGTGCTGACCCGTTACCGTTTTCCGGGCCGCCGGACCGCTGACGCCCTGGTTGATTTGCCCTTCGCGCTGCCCACCGCCGTCGCGGGCATTGCCCTTTCCACCCTCTACGCTCCACAGGGCTGGCTCGGCAGCCTGCTTCTGCCGTTTGGGCTGCGCATCGCCTTCACGCCCACCGGCATCATCGTCGCCATGATGTTCGTCTCGCTGCCCTTCATCGTCCGCACCCTCCAACCGGTGATCGAAGATCTGGACGCGGAACAGGAAGAAGCCGCCGGGCTGATGGGCGCCTCCCCGTTGCAGATTTTTTGGCGCATCAGCCTGCCGGCCCTTTTGCCTTCGCTGCTCACCGGGTTCGCGCTCGCTTTCGCGCGCTGCCTCAGCGAATACGGCTCCATCATCTTCATCGCCGGCAACAAACCCATGATCTCGGAGATCCTGCCGGTGCTCATCGTCGTGCAGTTGGACCAGTTTGATTACCAGGGCGCCACGGCCATCGGGACGTTGCTGCTGGCGGTCTCATTTTTATTGCTGCTGGCCATCAACCTGCTGCAATCCTGGGTAAGGCGCCGCCAAGATGGTTAGGAACGGTCTCATTGCGACTGCGCTCGTGTTCATGGCGCTGTTTCTCGTTTTGCCGCTGCTGATCGTGTTCACCGAAGCCTTGTCCGCGGGGGTGGACGCCTATGTTTCAGCCATCGCCAACCCGAATGTTCTTGCCGCGATCTGGCTGACATTGCTGATCGCCGCCATCGCCGTACCCGCCAACCTCGTATTCGGCCTCTGCGCCAGCTGGTGCATCGCCCGCTTCCGCTTTCCCGGCCGCAACCTTCTCATCACGCTGATCGATTTGCCCTTTTCCATTTCGCCAGTCATCGCCGGCATGTTGCAAGTGCTGCTGTTCGGCCTCAACGGGCTGTTCGGGCCGTTTCTCGCGGCGCATAATGTGCAAATCATTTTTGCCGCTCCGGGCATGGTGCTGGCGACGATTTTCGTGACCTTTCCGTTCGTGGCCCGCGAGGTGATCCCTCTTGCGCAGGAACAGGGAAATGACGAGGAAGAGGCCGCGGTGACGCTCGGCGCCGGCTTCTTTCAGATTTTCTGGCGTGTTTCGCTGCCGAAAATCCGCTGGGGCCTGTTCTATGGCGTACTGCTTTGCAATGCGCGGGCCATGGGCGAGTTCGGTGCCGTGTCGGTTGTCTCCGGCAAAGTTTTTGGCTCAACCGATACGCTCCCCCTCGCCGTGCAGTCGCTCTATGAGAGTTACGAAATTCAGGCCGCCTTCGCCGCAGCCTCGCTTCTGGCGTTTCTCGCGCTGGTGACCTTGACCTTGAAAGCCGCCCTGGAATGGTGGCAGCGTGACGAAATCTACGCCGCCAGCACGCGCTTAAGCTCTTCGTCGCGAAAGGCCGCCCCATGACCACCGAGATCGCCATGTCCCATGTCACCCGCAGCTTCGGGAGCCATAAGGTTTTGGATGATGTTTCACTCACCGTGCATCCAGGCGAATTGCTGGCTTTGCTCGGCCCTTCGGGTTCGGGAAAGACCACGCTTCTGCGGCTGATCGCAGGTTTGGATCAGCCTGACCAGGGCGCCATCACCATCGGCAAGATCGATGCCGCCACACGCAAGCCGAAAGAACGTGGCGTCGGCTTCGTGTTTCAGCATTATGCGCTGTTCCGGCATATGACCGTGTTCGAGAACATCGCCTTCCCCTTGCGCGTCCGCAAGGCGGCAAAAGCGGCGGTCAAAGCCCGCGTTGAAGAATTGCTGCACCTGATCCAGCTTGAGGCCCTGGCGGCACGCTATCCCTCGCAACTATCGGGCGGCCAGCGCCAGCGTGTCGCGCTGGCCCGGGCGCTGGCCAGCCAGCCGCAGCTGTTGTTGCTGGATGAGCCGTTCGGTGCGCTCGATGCCGTCGTGCGTCGCGACTTGCGCCGCTGGCTGCGCCATTTGCACGAGCAAATGAACATCACCACGATTTTCGTCACCCATGACCAGGAAGAAGCGTTCGACCTCGCCGACCGTGTCGTCATCATGAATGAGGGCAAGATCGCCCAGGAAGGAACCCCGCTCGACATCTACCGCGCCCCCGAAAACATGTTCGTCCACGAGTTTCTGGGCGAAAGCAACCGCATCCCTTGCCGGGTCACAAGCAAGTTGGTTTATGCCGACGCCGGTTACAAGCTGGGAGAAGCCGATTTGGGCGACGGTCCCGCGATCACCTTGATCCGCCCGCATCAAATCATTGTGCGGCCAGCGAGGTCAGGCACATGGGCCGTCTCGCGCATCGCGATGATGGGCGCACAAGCGCGGCTGTCTCTGACGCAGAAGGATGCCACGCTCGAAGCCACCCTGACGGCTGACAGGTTGCTCAAGGAAGGATTGGAAACCGGTGTATCGGTGCAGGTTGGGTTCACCGGCGGCATGGTGTCCCTGGTGCCCGAACCGACCAACCTTGTGCCTCTGTGGACAGCTCTCCCGCTGGAAGTTGCGTCTGACAGCGCCGCGTGAACAAAGCGAGGGAAGCGGCCGCTTTTTGAAAAAAGCGGCGCAAAAACTTTTGGCGATGCTGGGTCATGGGCGTGGTCAGCGCCAGTGCCCATGGCCCAGCATAACAAAGTTTTTTTGCTTCTTTTTGTTCACAAAAAGAAGTCTTCCCTTTGCACATGCTCGGGCCGGAAGCCAAGGCCGATCAGTCGGCCGGAGACGCGCGCCAGCGCCGGCCAGCGTGCGATGGAACGCATGAAGGCCGGGGGGCCTTTAGCCTTTTTCTCGCCACGATCTTGTCTCCGCCGACTGCCCCGCATCATCAATTGCAGTTTCTGCGTCATTTTCGCTGGAAACCGGCGGCGCGCCTCGACGCGCGCCAAGTGACGGTCAACGAGCCTGCCGTCTTTCAGGGGGCCGGACAGGATGTTTGCCGCGGCCACCGCATCCTGGATCGCGAGGTTTACGCCGAAGCCGCCGATTGGGGACATGGCATGCGCGGCATCGCCGATGCAGAGCAATCCCGGCCGCCACCAGCGTTTGAGTCGGTCGATGCGCACTGTAAGAAGATGCACGTCCTGCCACGACATCACCTCTTGCATGCGCTCGGGCGGAAGGGGCGACACGGCGGCGACAGCCGCGCGGAAGGCCTCGAGCCCCTGCGCCTGCACATCGGCAAAGCTGCCCGCGCGGAGGACATAGCCGCATTGCCAGTAAGCGCCGCGATCGACCATCACGAAGCCCTGGCGCGGCCCGCCATGGCCCATCGTGTAAGGTGGATCGCCGGGCTGATGCGACAGCTTCATCCACAGGACATCGCTCGGTCGGCCGAAACTTTCCACATCAAGCCCGGCCTTTTCCCGGACCGTGGAATTGCGGCCATCGGCGCCAACGACAAGCGCCGCCTTCACCTCCAAGCTTCCTTCAGGCGTGCGCGCCCGCAGGCCAATGATCCGGCCGTTTGCTTCCACCAACTCCGTGACTTCCGCATTTTTGACGAGACGAAAACTTGTGCACCGTGCCGCCGCTTGCGCGACATAATCAAGGAAGTCCCATTGCGGCATGAAAGCGATGAAGCGGCACCGGGTCGGCAGGCGGGAGAAATCAGCAATCGTGACATCCTGGCCCGCGAGCTCGGCGTGGAGGCGGGGCGCCTCGGTATGGGGCAACGCCAGCAAACCTTCGAGCAAGCCCAGCTCATGCATGACTTCCAGCGTGGAAGGATGAATCGTGTCGCCCCGGAAGTCGCGGAGAAAATCGCCGTGCTTCTCAATGACGGTGACGTCGATCCCCGCGCGCGCGAGCAGCAGGCCCAGCATGAGACCCGCAGGGCCGGCACCGACAACAGCGCAATTGGTCTCAATCAACGTCATGATCACTCTCTAGAGCGCGATTACCTTAAATCAACCAACGCAAGGGGAAGGCTTCTTTTTGTGAACAAAAAGAAGCAAAAAAACTTTATTTACTCTGGGCAATGGGCGTTGTCGGCGACACAGACTCAGGCCCCACATAGCAAAAGTTTTTGCGCCGCTTTTTTCAAAAAGCGGCCACTTTCTTTGCCGAGAGCGGATTGGAGCACGAGTAATCTAGACATGCTCCACCTCAATGGTGACATGAGAGAGCGCGCGGAACCGCGCCAGTTTTGCCCGGTAGAAGGCCGACTCATGCGGCTTTTCTGTCCTGAGCGAGATGATGGCTCCCAAATGGCCTGGCCCCAAACGCCAAAGATGCAGATCGGACACCGCATCGCCATCGGCTTCGATCTCCTTCCGAAGCTTTTCCGCCATGCCCGGGTTGGCCGTCATATCCAACAGTATCGCGCTTGTATCGCGGATCAAGCCAAAGGCCCAGCTCGCGATCACGAAAGAACCGACGATGCCGACGAGCGGATCCATCCAGGGCCAACGGAAAGCCCTGGCCAGGATCAAACCGACAATGACGAGGATCGAGACAGCTGCATCCGCGATCACATGAATGACCGCCGCGCGCATGTTATTGTCGCGGTGTTCGGCCACCCCAGCGTGCTCATGTTCCTCAAATACGATCGTATGGAGATCCGTTCCGACACGAAGATCCGCCTTAAACGCATGTGGCTCGGGAATTTCTTCGCGTGATTCAAGATAGAGATCGCGCTTCTGGAAGGTGAAGAGCTGGCATGTTCCATCCGGCCGTCGTGTTTCAACCGTCACTGCGGAAGCGGACAGGGTTTGGCCGCTTTCGGCCCGCAGGCGGAAGCATGGCGGGACGCCGTCTTCGAAGATTTCCAGTTCGACAACGCCCTCCTCCGTCACAACCCGGTGCATGGACTCATGCTCGTGTTCCTCCGCGCCATGGCCGTGACCATGAGTGTGACCATGGCCATGGCCATGGTCATGGTCATGGTCATGGCCTCCGGCCAATAACAGTGCGCTTGCGATATTGACGCCAAGCCCGAGGCAGGCGATCGGAATGGCTGACGAAAAATTAATCGCCACCGGCGAGAAGAAACGGTGGATCGCTTCAAACCCAATGAGCAGGGCGATCATCACGAGCACGATGGCGCTGGCAAAACCGGCCAGGTCACCGAATTTACCCGTGCCAAAGCTGAAGCGTGGGTCGCCCACATGCTTGCGTGCATAACGATAGGCCAAAGCGGCCAGCAGCAAGGCGCCGGCATGGGTGCTCATATGCAGCCCGTCGGCCACCAGGGCAATCGAGCCGAACAGCAAGCCGCCCACAATTTCCGCGACCATCATGGCGCTGCATAGCCAGATGACCCACCATGTCCTCCGTTCGCTGCGCTCATGATCCGCACTCAGGAAAACGTGGCTATGGACGGGCTTCTCTATGGATGAGGCGAACATCAGACTCTCACTTCAAATAGGTACGAACGACCTCGAGCAGTTGCTCGGCGGCATCGACATTAAACGCGTCCGGATATTTTTCGCGGTCGACGAGATGCGTGCGGACATGGTCTTCGACCACTTCGGACATCAAACCAGTGACGGCACCGCGCACGGCGGCGAGCAAGTGCATCACCTTTTCGCATTCAGCTTCATTCTCCAGCGCGCGTTCGATCGCTTCAACCTGGCCACGCATGCGGCGGACACGGCCCAAAAGCCGCTGTTTTTCACGAATGGTGTGGGTCATGCCGCTTTATAGCATATCCCCCTACCCTATTCCAGGGCCACGCCAGAACGGGCTTCGCAGAAGCAAAGCCGTGACAATCGGTCACATGAACGCCACAAAATGGACAAATTGACCGCTGAAATATTGAAGCTGTTCGGCACTCGAGGCGATGGAACGATTCATGAGCATCATTTATTCCGAATCTCCACTCAACCCGTTACCTTGCGGTTTTTTTACTTGGCAACAATCAAGCTGTCGGCGCGTCTTTTTTCTACATTGCTGCTCTGTTCTTACTCACTTGCTAACGCCGCAGCAGTTTGAGACATGCACGCCCCATGTCAAATGATCGACAAAACTGCACAAAATATATCGGTGAGATCAAGCCGATGATTTCGCAACCTCTTTGGATCGTCGGGGCGCCGCGCTCGGGGACCACGTTCCTCACGGCGGTGCTCAATCGTCACCCGATGATCTCCATGACTAACGAGAGCCGCGTATTCGTGCTGTTCAAGCACATTTTGGAGCGGGCATGCGCCAACCCAGAGTATGTCGACGTTGAACACCGCGAGCGCTTCACGAGCTTCTTCAAGCGTGAAGCCGCCGCTCTGATCGAACGCTACTACCGCGAGGAACTTGGCGTCGCCACCCCGATCTGGGGCGATAAACACCCGCCTTATGCCGACCCGACGGTGCTCTCAGGCCGTTCCGGATCTCGGCCGTTGCTGCCGTTCTCGGGGTCGTGCCTCCCTCTGATCAGAGAGCTGTTTCCAACCTCGAAGTTCATCCATATTCATCGCGATCCCACGGAAGTTGCGCATTCACTCGAGCACAAAGGGTGGACACCCTCGCTCGCGGACGGGCTCGCGGTCTGGCAGCAATATGTGGACGAGATCAGCCGGTTTTTCGCCGGACTTGAGCCGCAGAACCGGTTGGAGATCGCCTATGCCGACCTGCTCGATCGCGCCGACGAGACGGCAGCCGCGCTGACCGACTTCCTTGGCCTCGCCGACCCGCAGCCGATTGCACTATTTCTCCATAAACAGCGCGGCTCGCCAACGCCCTTCAGCGCGCCAGTCCGCGACCTGGCGACGATTTACGCAAGATAGCAACCTTCGTTCGTTCCACAGACTTCGACTGAATAAAAGCAGCCGCTTTTATTCTGGTCTTGCCGCCTGTGGTGCTGAAGCCGCGCGGGCCAATGTTCTGCGCCGTGATCTTCGCTTCTGTCGATCACGGTTACTGGCTGGCTCGCGCCATCGTGATCGGTCGCCACGATTTCCGGATCATCTTTGGCATTCGATGCGAAGGCCAGTGGCACGGCATATCCCAGAGGAATAAATCCTCTCCACCGGCCAATGACCGGGCGCATCATCAAGCTCCGGCATATTCCAATTTTTGAAAATGAATTTGCATTATCACGGTTCCTTTGCCAGGGTTCACGAACCATGGCGTGGTAGCCTGCAAAGTGCGTATGTTTTGAAGGATCTTGAGCAATGAATAAGGCCGTTTTCACGGCAGCCTCCATGAAATGGATCAGAGTTCTGGTGTCGAGTTCTGTTTCTTTCCCAGGAAACACCTCGCTCTTTGCAGCACGACATTTTGGATTTGAGAGGGTCAGTGAGCTGACGGAACCGAACAAACCCGCAAAAGCCTTTATTTGTCTCGGCATATGAGAACGAATGTTCTTCAGTCGAAGCAGGCCCCCGTTTCGCAACAGCTCCAAAAACGCGCAGCGCGCCGTCACTGAACTCAAACAGCGACGCATCCTCATAATGGCTGCACCAGCTTTGCAACCTTTCGCCGAGTCCCGCCCACCTGCAGGGGTTTGACGGCTCGCGCGCCTATTCATTCATCAGCTTCGTTAAACAGGATAACCCAATGTCGTGGCCCACTCTGAGACGCGGTCTTTCAACCTGTTGCGCCCTTTCCTGCCTTGGCATCGGCACGGCCGCAGCGGCCACATCTCCTGATCGTGCGCCGGTCCCGGTCCAGGTCGAAACCCTCGCAGCGCAGAATCTGCCGATTGAAGTCGACGCCGTTGGGCATATCGAAGCGCTGAACACGGTGGCCATTCACCCTCAAGTCTCGGGGCAACTGCTCTCGCTCGGCTTCCAGGAAGGTCAGTCTGTCAAAGCGGGCCAGGTCATCGCGCGGATCGATCCGCAACTGTATGAAGCGACCGTGGCGCAGGACAAGGCCAACATCCTGCAGGATAAAGCGTCGCTCGGTGATGCGGAAATGGTCGCGGAGCGCGCCGCACCGCTGTTTTCCAAAGGCCTTGTCTCGGCGCAGGCGCTGCAGGCCGACCGGGCGCAAGTGGCCGTCCTGCGGGCCAAGCTCGCGGCCGATCAAGCCGTGCTGACCCGTGACAGCGTGGAACTCGGCTACACGACGATCACATCCCCCATCAATGGCATCGCCGGCCTGCAGCAGGTCACGGTGGGCAATATCGTCACGCCGCAGGAGCCGGAGCCCATCGTCACGATCACGCAGGAACAACCGATCGCCGCTTTGTTTCCCTTTCCCGCCCCCCAACTCCTGCAAGTCCAGCAGGCCATGGCCGCAAGCTCATCGCCGCTGACCGTGGAGGCGTGGTCACAATCCGGCGACGTCAAGCTCGATACCGGCACCCTCGAGGCCATCGACAATCAAGTTTCCCAGGGCAGCGGCATGGTGATGATGAAAGCCGTGTTCCCAAACGACGCGCGTCTGTTGTGGCCGGGTGAGTTCGTCAATCTCAAGGTTATCCTCAGAGTTCAGCCCGGCGCCGTTTCGGTGCCTTTGGCTGCGATCCAACACGGCCCGAACAGTGAATATGTTTGGACCATCGCACCGAACGGCACGGCACATCAGGCGGCGATCAAAATTGCCGAAAGCACCAATGGACAGGCGATCATCAGTTCCGGACTCGAGGCCGGCGAGCGCGTCGTCACGAACGGCCAGTTCGCGCTCGTGAATGGCGCTCATACGCACATTCTTCCCCCCGGAGCCACGTCTCTGGACGGCATGGCCCTGCAAAATTCCGGCACCAGTCAGGTGGGAATCTCGCCATGAAGCACGACCACCTTCCCGCCGAAAAGGCCCCGAGCGGTGGCCTGTCCGGCCCGTTTATTCGCGCGCCCATCGCCACAGTGATGCTGATGATCGGCCTGCTGATCGTCGGCATCATCTCGTATCGCAGCCTGCCGATCGCATCGCTGCCGAATGTCAATGTCGCGACATTCCTGATCACCGCGGAAATGTCCGGCGCCGACCCGACAACGAATGCCTCGGCGGTCACGACACCGTTGGAAACGCAGCTTGGACAAATTCCGGGTATCACCCAGATGACCTCGTCCAGCGCCAATAGCTTTGCGCAGATCACGGTACAGTTTCGCTTAGGCGAAAACGTGGCGCTGGCCGCGACCCAGGTCCAGGCCGCGATCAATGCGGCGGCGGCCAGTCTGCCGAAGTCTATGGCCCAGCCGCCTATGTACCGCATGACCAACCCAGCGCAGACGCCGGTCTTGATTTTCGGCCTGACCTCGCCGACCTTGCCGCTGACCACCGTCAGCAATTACGCCAGCTCGATCCTTGCGCAGCGCCTGTCGCAAGTGCCTGGTGTCGGATTGGTGACCATCGGCGGCGAGCAAACGCCCGCGATGCGCATCGAACTCAACCCGGCAAAGCTCGCGGCGCAGAACCTGACCATTCAGCAGGTCCGCAGCGCGGTCATCAATGAAACCGTGGACGGCGCCAAAGGCGTCTTGCAGGGGCGGGATTCGTCCTACGGCATATTGGACAATGACCAGCTGATGACGACGGCGGCCTATAATAATCTCGTGGTCGCTTACAAAAACGGGGCGCCCATTCGCATCAGTGACATCGGCTCCGCGCACATTGGACCGTCCAATACGCTTCTCGCGGGTTGGTACGATAAGCGGCAAGCCATCATCCTCAACATCCTTCTGGCGCCGGGCGCCAATGCGATCAGCGTCATTTCGCACATCAAGCACGAGCTGCCGAGCCTGACCGCGGCGCTGCCCCCCGCCATCAAGATGTCGGTCGTCTCCGACCGCACCGCCACGATCCGCGCTTCGGTGGAAGACGTCAAAAAGACCTTGCTCATCACCATCGGCCTGGTCGTCCTGACAATCTTTATCTTCCTTCGCTCCTTCTGGGCGACGATCATTCCCAGCGTGTCGGTGCCGTTTTCGATCATCTGCACCTTCATGGTGATGCATGTCGTCGGTTATTCCCTGGACAACCTCTCGCTGATGGCGCTCTCGATCGCGGTCGGCTTCGTCGTCGACGACGCGATTGTGATGATCGAAAATATTTCCCGCCATATCGAGGAAGGAAAGTCACCCCTTCAAGCCGCTTTGGCCGGCGCCGGGGAAATTTCCTTCACCATCTTTGCCATCTCGGTATCGCTGGTCGCGGTCTTCATCCCGCTGTTCATGATGGGCGGCGTGGTCGGTAAAATGCTGCAGGAATTCGCCGTCACGGTGGCGGTGGCCATCGCGATGTCGGTCTTTGTCTCGATCACCCTGACCCCGGTGATGTGCGCAACCTTCCTCAAGGCCGAACCCGCGGGCGGCGTCCAGCATGGCCGGCTCTACACGGTCATGGAGAATGGCTTCAACAAATTGAACGGCCTCTATGGCAAAGGCCTGAATCTCGTGCTCCGCCATCAGCGGCTGACGATGCTGACCATGCTGGGGACGATGATGCTCACCGGCGTGCTCTACACGACCATCCAGAAAGGCTTTTTCCCTGAGCAGGACACGGGCCTGATCATGGCCGTGACTCAGGCCGCGCCGGATGTCTCCTCCGCTGGATTGGCCCAGCGCCAGCAAGAGCTGACATCCATCATCCTGCACGACCATGCCGTGCAGAGCGTGGCGAGCTATATCGGGCCGGGCCCCGCAAATGCCGCACCCAACCAGGGGCGCATGTTCATCGCCCTGAAAGCTTTGCCCAAGCGTGGTCCTGATTCCGGCGCCCAGCAGGTCATCGCCCGCCTGGCCAAAGCCGTGCAACCGGTCGCGGGGATTCATCTTTACATGCAGGCCGCGCAGGATCTGACGATCGGCGCGCGGGTCGCGAAATCGCAATATCAGTACACGATGACGGACGTCGATCCGACGCAACTCGCCTATTGGTCCACCAAGTTCGTCAACAAGCTGCGGACGATCAAGGCGCTTACGGATGTCAGCGGCGATGCTGTCTCCGGCGGACCGGCGCTCGATATCGAGATCAATCGCACCGCCGCGATGGCTTTGGGGATTGAACCGAAAGCGATTGACGAAGCGCTCTACAATGCGTTCGGCCAGCGTGTGGCGACGAATATCTACACCGATCTCGGGCAGTATGACGTGATCGTCGAAGTTGCACCGCAATACCGTCTTGGGCCGAATGCGCTGAATCACATCTACCTGCACGCCTCGTCGGGGAAAGATGTTGCCCTGAGCCAGGTGGCGACAATTCACATGACCACGGAGCCTTTGGTCATCAACCATCAGAACCAGTTTCCGTCCGTTACCATCTCTTTCAACCTGAAGCCCGGCTACTCGATCGGCACCGCGGTGAATGATGTGACGGCGGCGGCCAAACAGCTGCATTTCCCGCTGACCATCCAAGCGGGCTTCCAAGGCTCGGCGCACGCCTACCAAACTGCCTTGGCCGGGCAGCTGCCGCTCATCGCCGCAGCGATCGTGGCGGTGTATCTGGTGCTGGGGATGCTGTATCAGAGCTGGATCCATCCCATCACCATCCTCTCGACGCTGCCATCAGCCGGCCTCGGCGCGCTGCTGGCCTTGAAGGTCGCCGGCATGCCGCTCGATGTTATCGGGATCATCGGCATCATTCTGCTGATCGGCATCGTGCAGAAGAACGGCATCATGATGGTGGATTTTGCCCAGAGTGAAGAGCGCGCGGGCAAAACGCCGCTCGAAGCCATTCGTAGCGCCTGCCTTTTGCGTTTCCGGCCGATCCTGATGACGACCATTTGCGCCATGCTCGGCGGCGTGCCCCTGATCCTAGCGCAAGGCATCGGCTCGCAACTGCGCCAGCCTTTGGGGCTTGCCATCGTTGGCGGTCTGGCCGTCTCACAAGTCCTTACCTTGTTCACGACACCGGTTGTCTATCTCTACATGGATCGATTCAGCAGATTGCTGAAACGGACAGAGCCGAGAGCTGAACCGGCCCTGGAGCACACGCCATGAAGAAGGCTCTGTTCGCAAGTTTTGCAGGTCTACTGGCTCTGTCAGGGTGCCAGGTGGGCCCCGTTTTCCACCAACCCGATACGCCGGTGCCAAAGACCTGGGCGGCGATGACGCCGACGGCGACGGCGACGGATAACTGGCCTGGTTCGGACTGGTGGACCGGTTTTGGCTCCACCCAGCTGGACGGGCTGATTCAACAGGCGATGGCCGAGAATCTCGATATCGGGGCGGCGATGGCGCGCATCGAGATGGCCAATGGCCAGGCGCGCGAAGCCGGTGCCCCGCTCCTGCCCTCCATCGGCGCCGGTGCCACTGGCGGTGCGGCGCGGCAGCTGAGTATGCTCGGCCAAGAGCGCCAACACACGTTCGAAGCAGGCGTTCTTCAGGCGAGCTACGAGCTTGATTTTTGGGGCAAGAACCGCTCGGCGCTTCAGGCGGCGGAAAACAGAGCGGATGCCGCAAGATTCGACGCTGAGGTTGTGCGCACTTCAACGGCGGCAAGTGTCGCGACCACCTATATCAACCTTCTGGGCTTGCAGGATCAGTTAGAGATCCTGAAGACCAACCTGCGGCGGGAACAAGATACGCTCGCAGGCACGACCAGCATGCAGCAAGCCGGCATGATCCCGCTCCTCGCCGTGGCCCAGCAGCGCCAGGCCGTCGATAGTCTGGCCGCGACGATCCCGCCGTTGGTGCAGCAAATTGAACATTTGCACACCGCGCTTGCGATTCTCGTAGGGGAATTGCCGGAGAACCTTCATTTGCAGCCGGAGAGTCTCGATCAGCTGCAAATGCCGGCGGTTGTTGCGGGGCTTCCGTCAGGCTTGCTGTTGCGCCGGCCGGACGTACAAATGGCGGAAGCACAGCTGAAAGCGGCCAACGCAAATGTTCGCGTGGCGCGAGCTGACTTCTTTCCATCCATAGATCTGACGGCGTCGGGCGGGATCGAGAGTTACACGCTCAGCAATTTTACGGTCCCGCCGCTCGGGATCTACACGCTCGCGGCCTCGATCACCCAGCCGCTGTTTCATGGCGGCTATCTGCGGGGGCAGTTGGAACATGCCAAGGGCGCCTATCAGCTGGCTCTGGAAGATTACCGAAAGACCGCGCTCTCCGCCTTTGGTGATGTCGAGGATGCCCTTTCAGCCACGACTCAGTTTTCCGCCCAAAAACAGGCCGAGGATGAGAATGTGACGAGCGCACGCATGAGCTATGACATGTCGCGGGAAGCGTTTCACGCCGGCACCACGACCATCCTTAGCGTGCTGAACGGCCAGTCAGAACTGCTGTCGGCCGAGCAAGGCCAGGCTCAGGCCCAGCAAGCTTACCTCGATGCCCTCGTCGGGTTGTACGGGGCGCTCGGCGGTGGCTGGTCGAGCACCACCGCAGGGAAGGAAGCGGCCGCTTTTTTTAAAAAACGGCGCAAAAACTTTTGGCGATGCTGGGCCATGGGCATTGTCAGCGCCAACGCCCATGGCCCAGCATCATAAAGTTTTTTTGCTTCTTTTTGTTCACAAAAAGAAGCCTTCCCCTTCGCTTGGCACCTGCACGCTTACGACACACGCGCCAAGTGCGCCGCCGCGGCCTGAAGCTCGAGCAGCGCGGTTTCGGTGAGCCACGACAGGCTGCGATGCGTGGCCTGGGTCGCCAGATTGAGGGCGGCCACGACCTGCCCGTCCGCCTTGCGCACCGGCACGGCGATTGACCGCAACCCCGGCTCCAGCTCGCCATCCGCAATCGCCCACCCCTGTTGCCGTACCAGGTAGAGTTCACGCTTGAGCGCATCGGGCGCGGTGATCGTCTTGGCCGTACGGGCGGGAAAGGATGCCGAGGTCAGATATGTCTCCAGCTCTGCTTCCGGCAAGGCGGCGAGCAGCACTCTTCCGATCGAGGTGCAGTGGCTCGGCAGCGTGCTGCCGATGAGCAACGGGACGGAGATGATGCGGGCGGTCTCCGCGCGGCAGATATACACCACCGTCTCATAGCCGCCGCGCGTGTCCAACATCGCCAGAGAGCAGGATTCTTTCAGCCGGTCGCGCACCGCATTCACGATCGGCTGGCCGGCCTTGGTGAGCGGATCGGAATAGGAGAACGCCCGAGCGAGCGGCAGCAATGACGGTTGCAAGCGGTAGGCCGTGCCATCGCCGGCCACATAACCCAGGCTTTCCAGCGTGAAGAGGCAGCGGGCGGCGCTTGAGCGGGGCAGGCCCGTGAGCTTGGCCGCCTGCGACACCGTCAATGTGGCATGACCCTCAAAGGCACAAAGCACGTCGAGGCCGCGGGCAAGCGACGTCATAAAACGCGGGTCACCCTCATAAGGCGACGGCTGTTTTTCTCTCTTGACTTCTGACACGGTGAGGACAACACTCCGATTAACGATCATATTGACCGATTATCGGCCAAAAGGGAATGCCTGTAAAAGGGAATAGCGTGCAAAAGATTTTTTCCAGTCCGGCTGAAGCCGTTAAAGATGTGCTTTTCGATGGCATGACGGTGATGTCCGGCGGCTTCGGCCTGGCCGGCAATGCCGAAAGTTTGATTCTCGAACTGCGCAATTCCGGTGTTAAAGGCCTTACAGTCATCTCGAACAATTGCGGTGCCGAGGGCTTCGGACTCTGGACGCTGCTCAGCAACGGCCAGATCCGCAAAATGATCAGCTCCTATATTGGTGAGAACAAGCTGTTCGAACAGCTTTATCTGGCGGGCAAGCTGGAACTGGAGCTGAATCCGCAAGGGACACTGGCCGAGCGGATCCGCGCCGGCGGGGCGGGAATTCCCGCCTTCTATACGCGCACCGGGGTCGGCACCGTCGTCGCCGAAGGCAAACCGGAAGAAGAATTCGAAGGCGTGCGCTACATCCGTGAGACATGGCTGAAAGCCGATCTCGCGATCATCAAAGCCTGGCGCGCCGATCCCGCCGGCAACCTCATGTTCCGCAAGGCCGCGCGCAATTTCAATGCCGACATGGTGACGGCCGCGAAAATCTCGATCGTGGAGGTCGAGGAAATCGTTCCTCCCGGCACGTTGGATCCCGACTGCATCCACACGCCGGGTATTTATGTCGACCGCATTGTGCTCAGCACCGTAAACGAAAAGCGGATCGAAAAGCTCACGGTGCGCGAACGCGATGCCGGAACCGCCGTGAAGGGAGCGCACTGATGGCCTGGACCCGCGATCAGATGGCGGCCCGCGCCGCCCGGGAATTAAAAGACGGGTACTACGTCAATCTCGGCATCGGGATTCCCACGCTCGTCGCCAACCACATTCCCGCCGGCATCGATGTCACGCTGCAAAGCGAGAACGGCATACTCGGCATGGGGCCGTTCCCCTATCCCGATGAGGTCGACCCGGACCTCATCAATGCCGGCAAACAAACTGTGACGGCCCTGCCGACGACGTCTTTCTTTTCATCCTCAGCCAGTTTCGCGATGATCCGCGGCGGGCATATCGACCTCACGGTGCTTGGCGCGATGGAAGTTGCCGCGAACGGCGACATTGCGAACTGGACCATCCCGGGGAAAATGCTCAAAGGCATGGGCGGCGCCATGGACCTCGTCGCCGGGGTCAAACGCGTCGTTGTGGTGATGGAGCATACGGCCAAGAATGGCGCACCGAAAATTCTCGAGCGCTGCACCTTGCCGCTGACCGGCGCCGGCGTCGTGGATCTGATCGTCACAGATCTTTGTGTGTTTGCCTGTGACAAGACCAAAGGCGGGCTGACGCTGCTCGAACTGGCGCCCGATGTCAGCGTGGACGAGGTGAAGCAGAAAACCGCCGCCCCATTCACGATGGGCCCGGCTTGAGGAGCCGCAATATGGCTGAGGCTTTTATCTGCGACGCCATACGGACGCCGATCGGGCGCTTGGGCGGTGCCCTCTCCAGCGTGCGGGCGGACGATCTGGCAGCCTTGCCGATCGCCGCTTTGCTGCGCCGCAATCCTGGGCTCGATTCCAACGAGATCGATGACGTCTATCTCGGCGCCGCCAACCAGGCTGGCGAAGACAATCGCAACGTCGCGCGCATGGCCGCTTTACTCGCCGGTTTGCCGGTCAGCATTCCAGGCGTCACGATCAACCGCCTCTGCGCCAGCGGCGCCGATGCTGTCGGCTCCGCGGCGCGCGCCATCATGGCCGGCCAGATCGATCTCGCCATTGCCGGCGGCGTCGAGAGCATGACCCGCGCGCCCTATGTGATGGCGAAACCCGACAAGGCCTTCAGCCGGACCATGCAGATCGAAGACACGGCGATCGGCTGGCGGCTGATCAACCCGCGCATGCAGGCGCTGTACCGCACGGCCTCGATGCCCGAGACGGCCGAGAATGTCGCCGCGCGCTACAGCATCACCCGTGAGGAACAGGATCTCTACGCGCTGCAGAGCCAAACGCGCACCGCGGCGGCGCAGGCCGCCGGATATTTCGCGGCGGAGATCGAGCCCGTCACGGTCCCGGGCAAGACGCAGGATACGCTCTTCACGACGGACGAACATGCGCGCCCCGAGACCACGCTGGCGGCGCTGCAAAAGCTGCGTCCGGTCGTGCGGCCGGGTGGCACGGTCACCGCCGGCAACGCCTCCGGCATCAATGATGGCGCCGCGGCGATGTTCATCGCCTCCGAAGAAGCCGCGAAACGCCATGGGCTGACACCGCGCGCCCGCATCCTGGGCATGGCGGTCGCGGGCGTCGAGCCGGATGTGATGGGCGTGGGCCCGGTGCCGGCCTGCCGCAAATTGCTGGCGCGGCTCGGCTTGTCGATCGCGGATTTCGATCTCATCGAAATCAACGAGGCTTTCGCCGTGCAGGTGATCGCCTCGATGCGCGCGCTTGGGCTGGATCCGGCTGCTCCTCACCTGAACCCGCATGGCGGCGCCATCGCGCTCGGCCATCCGCTCGGCATGTCCGGCGCGCGGCTGGCGATGACGGCCGTGCATGGGCTGGAAGAGATGAGCGGGCGCCGCGCCCTCGTGACGATGTGCATCGGCGTCGGGCAAGGCCTCGCTTTGGCGATCGAGCGTGTCTGACCAGATGCCGCCCGTATTTTACGCGGGCTAGGCCCAACACGCCGACTTTCGACGTCCAAGAAAGGGAATGAAACATAATGAGTTCGACTAAACACACCGCCGCGGTTAGGGCCTCGCTGGCAGGTCAGGGGCAGAGCGGGGTGATCGCCAAGCTTGTCTACGTGTTCGAGCAGGTTCTGCCGGATCCGTTTGTCCTGTCGATCGGGCTGACGACGCTGGTGGCGATTCTTGCCTTTGCCTTTGCGCCGCATGCCACGGTGCCAACCGTACTGGACGCGTGGTACGGTGGCGCTTTCAAAATCCTTGCCTTTGCGCTGCAAATGATCCTGATCCTCGCGACCGGTTTCGCCGTCGCGGATGCGCCGCTTGTGCGCCGGGGATTACGCCGCCTGGCCGAAAATGTGCGCTCTCCGACTCAAGCGGTGCTTTTGCTGTTTCCGGTCGTGGCCATCGCCGCCTGGCTGAACTGGGGTCTGGGCCTGGTGGTTGCTGCGTTCCTGGCACGTGAAATCGCCCGCCAGACGCGCGTCGATTTCGCCTGGCTGGTGGCCGGAAGCTATTCTGCCTGGTCGATCTGCAATAATGGCCTCTCAAGCTCCATTGCGCTCTCCCAGGCCTCGCACGGGAGCGCGCTGAACTTCGTCGAGAAGGCGACGGGACATGTCATCCCGCTGGGCGCCACGATCTTCGCCCCGTTCGTGCTTGTGCCGACCGTTCTCGTCGTCGTGGTTATGGCCGTTATTTTCAGCCTGATGCATCCCAAGGAGGGCGATATCCAAGCTTTCTCGGAACCGGCTGCCACCAACAGCGTGGACCCGCATGCCCGCGCGGCCGGCACGTCGTCGCTCGCGGCACGCATGGAACGGTCGTTCGTGGGGGTCGTGCTCCTGTTCGCCTTCGGCGGCGGCCTGCTCGCCATGAACTGGTACGAGAAAGGCTTCACGCTCGATATCAACACGACCATTCTCATCTTCCTGCTGGTCGGCCTGCTGCTGCAGGGCTCACCCATCGCCTACGCCAACGCCATTCGTGAAGCGGCCAAGCAGACCGGCTCCATGCTGCTGCAATATCCGATGTACGGTGGCATTATGGGCATCATGGCCGGCACCGGCCTTGCCGCAGTGATCGCCAAGGGCTTCGTCGGCATCGCCACGCAAACGACCCTGCCTTTGTGGAGTTTCGTCAGTTCGCTGATCATCACGCTGCTGGTGCCGAGCGCCGGCGGGCACTGGGCCATCCAGGGACCGTTCGTGTTGCCGGCGGCACTCTCGCTCCATGCCTCAGCGGCGCGGACGGCGATGGGCGTGGCCATGGCCGAGAACGTGTCGAACATGCTCCAGCCCTTCTGGGCGGTGCCGATGGTGGCAATGGCCGGCATCCGGCTGCAGCGCGTAATGGGCTACACGGCCGTGACCTTCATCGTGTCGCTCGCCATCTATGCGGCGGCACTGGTGTTGGTGCCTTAAGGGAAGGAAGTAAGGGGCCGCTTTTTGAAAAAAGCGGCGCAAAAACTTTTTCGACTTTGGGCCTGTGGCGTTGAAACGGCACAGGCCCAGTTTAAAACCGTCCGAGCAGCGCCAAAGTGGCGACGATGCCAATGCCAACGCCGGCCACCAGCCAGGCGCAGCGGTCGAGCAAAGGGAGATACCCGCCCGCCGGCACCGGCACTGACGCAGGCACCGGCGCCACTGACACCGGCCTCGCCACGGCGGGCGCTGTTGGTGCGGCTTGCGCCGGTACCGCGCCGCCGGTGATCGTGCGACCGAAACTCTCGAAGAATTCCCCAGCCAGCTTGGTGGCGACACCGCCGATCAAGCGGCTGCCGACGCTGGCAAGCTTGCCACCGATCTCCACCGAGGCGCTATAGCGCAGGATCGTGCCGTCGCCGTCCGGCGTCAGCCGCACCTGCGCGCTGCCTTTGGCGAACCCCGCCGGGCCACCCTGCCCGCGCCCGGACAGGGTGTAGCCATGCGGCGGGTCGAGTTCGGAAAGTTCGACCTTGCCTTTGAACGTCGCCGCAACCGGGCCGATCTTGGCCGTCACCGTGGCGGTGAACTCGTTGGCGCCGGTCTGCTCCAGCGCCTTGCAGCCCGGCAGGCTGGCTTGCAGCACCGCAGGATCGTTCAACCCGTCCCAGACGCGCTGCGGCGGGGCGGGAATCCGATATTCCCCGTCGATATTCATGCGGCGTAAAGGCGGAACAGCGCCTGCGTGCCTTCATCCTCATGGCCGGCGGCCGCGAGCTTGTCGTACA
>DATJHR010000056.1:0-5611 GCA_035493735.1 Acidocella sp. | reverse complement strand
CCCGACCAAGAAGAGCCAGACCTTCTCCACCGCCGAGGACGGGCAGACCGCGGTCACCATCAAGGTGTTCCAGGGCGAGCGCGAAATGGCGGCGGACAACAAGCTGCTCGGCAATTTCGACCTGACGGGCATCCCGTCGGCACCGCGCGGCGTGCCGCAGATCGAGGTGACGTTCGACATCGATGCCAACGGCATCGTCTCGGTCTCGGCCAAGGACAAGGCGACCGGCAAGGAGCAGCAGATCCGCATCCAGGCTTCGGGCGGTCTGTCCGAAAGCGATATCGAGCGGATGGTGCGTGAGGCCGAGGAGAATGCGGCGGCCGACAAGGCCCGGCGCGAGGCCGTGGAAGCCCGCAACCAGACCGAAGCGATGATCAACCAGGTCGAAAAGACGCTGAAGGAAGCCGGCGACAAGGTCTCCGCCCACGATAAGGGCGAGGCCGAGGCGGCGGTGGCGGCGGCCAAATCGGCGCTGGAAGGCGGCGATGCCGATGCCATCAAGGCGGCGTCCGAGCGCCTCTCGCAATCGGCGATGAAGCTCGGCGAGGCGATGTACAAGGCGCAGTCCGAAACGCCGCAAAGCGCGCAGCCGGAAACCGGACCGAGCGGCGAGAAGATCGTCGATGCCGACTTCGAGGAAGTCGACGACAAGAAGAAGCCGAGCTGATCACGCAAGGCAAGGATGGACTGACGCGGATCCCGGGGTACCCCCCCGGGATTTTGCGGTGCGCGTCTGGTGTTAGAGGAACAAACCGCTGCCATGGCTAAACAGGATTATTACGCCATTCTGGGCGTCGAGCGCGGGGCCAGCGCTGAAGAAATGAAAAAGGCGTATCGCAAACTGGCGATGCAGCACCACCCGGACCGTAATCCGGGCGATTCCAAGGCCGAAGCGAAATTCAAGGAACTCAACGAGGCTTATGACGTCCTGAAGGACGACCAGAAGCGCGCCGCCTACGACCGGTTCGGCCATGCTGCCTTCGAGAATGGCGGGCCGGGCGCGGGTGCCGGAGCCGGCGGTTTCGGCGGCTTCGGTTTCGAAGGCGGGCTCGGCGATATTTTCGAGCAGATGTTCGGCGGCGGCGGGCGAAGCGGCGGCGGCCATAGCGGCGCCGGCGCCGACATCCGCGCCCAGGTGGACATCGACTTGGCCGAGGCTTTCAGCGGCACCAAGAAGACCGTGCGCGTGCCGACCCGCATGAGCTGCGATGCCTGCGCGGGCACCGGCTCGGCGGACAAGGCGGCAGGCTCAGACACCTGCTCCACCTGCGGCGGGCTGGGCCGGGTGCGGGCGCAGCAAGGCTTTTTCGTGGTCGAGCGCACCTGCCCGAGCTGCGGCGGCGCCGGCCGTATCGTGCGCAATCCGTGCCGGGTGTGTGCCGGCAACGGCACCGTGCCGCGCGAGAAGACCTTGTCCGTGCAAATCCCCGCCGGGGTCGAGGACGGCACGCGCATCCGCCTCTCCGGCGAGGGCGAGGCCGGCAAGCGCGGTGCGCCGGCGGGCGATCTGTATGTGCATGTCGCGGTGCGGCCGCACGAGATTTTCCAACGCGACGGGGCCAACATTTTCTGCCGCGTGCCGCTGCGCATGACCCAGGCCGCCTTGGGCGGCGAGGTCGAGGTGCCGGCGATCGACGGCACGGCGGCGAAAGTGAAAATTCCCCCCGGCACGCAGACCGGCGATCAGTTCCGCCTGCGCGGCAAGGGATTTTCGGTGCTGCGCAGCGCGCAACGCGGCGACATGTATATCCAGGTCGCCGTGGAGACGCCGCAAAACCTCACCCGGCGCCAGCGCGAGCTGCTGGAGGAGTTCGAGGCGGAAGCCAAGAGCCACGCCGCCGGCAGCCCGGAACATGACGGCTTCTTCGCCAAGGTGAAGGAGTTTTTCGAGGGACGCGGTTAGGAAAAAAGAAAGTAAGTAGCCGCTTTTTGAAAAAAGCGGCGCAAAAACTTTTACTATGCTGGGCCTAATACTGTGTCGCCGACAACGCCCATGGCCCAGAGGAAATAAAGTTTTTTTGCTTCTTTTTGTTCACAAAAAGAAGCCTTCCCCTTGCCTTGGCCGATTTGATCCTGGGCCGGCGATGCGGCCCAAATTTGCCGCCGGCCCGCTCCCCGACGGCAAATGTCGATTCAATACGAATTGTAAAGCCGCGGCGTCTCGCGTTGCGGTAGAACCTTTCGCTGTCTACATTCCGCCGCAACGGCACCGCATGGCTGCCGTGCAGGAGCAAAAAATGTCATTGCTTAAGTTAGACAAACGTTACGGGGTGGCTTGTCTGCCCATGCTTGCCCTTGCCGCCTGTACTGCGGCGCCCCCCTCTGGCCCGAACGTGGTGGCCATGCCCGGTCCCGGAAAAGACTTTGCACAGTTCCAGCAGGATGATGCCGTCTGCCGCGATTACGCGCAGTCCCGAATGCCCGCGCCGGGCGAGACCGAGGCGGCCTCGCAGAACAATTCCATCGCCACCACCGCGGCCGGCACGCTGATCGGCGCCGCCGCCGGCGCCGCGCTAGGTGCTGCGGGCGGCAATGCCGGCCTCGGCGCGGCGGCCGGCGCCGGAGCCGGGCTGCTTGGCGGCGCCGCCGTCGCGGGCGGCAGCACCCAGGCTACTGCAGATTCGCTCCAAGGCCGCTATGACGTCGCCTATGCGCAGTGCATGGTGGGTCATGGCGAAACGATTCAGCAACCTCCGGCGGGACCGGCCTACGGGTACTATGGCCCGCCGCCTGGCTATTACGCCGCCCCGCCTGGTTATTACGCCCCTTACTGATCCGGCGGTAACGCTGGATTTCGCGGCGAGCGAACGGCTCGCCGCCCCGCCACCGCGGCGCTGGCATCCCTGGACCATCCGGGTCGCCTGGGCCGCGGCGGTTTTGCTGCATCTGGCGCTCATCGTGCTTCTGTTCCTGCTCGCGCGCCACCGGCCGGTGCAAGAACAGGAAAGAGTCAGCCCGCCCGGCGTTTCGGTGGTGTTCGAAAATGGCGGCGCGCAGCAGACCGCCGCACCGCCAGCGCCGCGCCCCGGCCCCACCAGCGCGGCGACCGTGCCGGCGCCGCCGCCCCCGCCACCTCCCCCGCCGCCGCAACAGGCCGAAACGCAGCCCGAGGTGAATCTGAACATGCCGAGCGCGCCATTCGCGGCGATGCAGGATGCGCCCGCGCCAATGCCAATGCCGCAACCTCCGCAGCCACCCCGGCCGCTGCCCCGCCCGCGCACGCCGACGCACACACCGCCGCAGCGCTATCTCGTGATGAACGACATGTCCTTCGGCAAGCCGGCGCCCCCGACGCCACCGATCCCCCATGCGCACCAGGCGCTGAGCCTGAATCTGCCGCAATCAGACGCGCAGGCGGTGAATGCGCCGGAAGTCACGATCAAAGGCCATATCGGTGCGGATTGGGAGGCTGAGCTCTCGCGCTGGGTGAATGACCACAAATACTACCCCGAGGCCGCGGCCGAGCAGGGCCAGCAGGGCTATGTGCGGATCGAATTCATCGTCGACCGGTCCGGCCATGTTAGCGGACTGCGCCTGCTCGGCAGTTCCGGCTCTCCCTTCCTCGATCAGGCATGGCTGGGCCTTTTCGCGCAGAACCAGCTGCCGCCCTTCCCGCCCGGCACCAAGGCCGACCATATAACGGTCGACGCGACCATGCATTTTGAACTGATCCCGTAAGCGCCCTCACCGCTTGCCGCGAATCGCCCCGGTCGAGTCAACCGGAGCGATGACAAATGACCATGCGCTGGGCGTCGAACAGAGTCTAACGGGCCGTCGCTGGGTCTGGCGGCCCGGCGATGTGGACCGGCTCGGCCAGGGCATTGCGCAACGGCTGGGCGTCCCGGAACTGATCGGGCGGCTGCTGGCCGGGCGCGGCGTGACGATGGACCAGGCGCCCGATTTCCTTGAGCCGACCCTGCGCGCCATGCTGCCCGACCCGTCCTGCCTGGTCGATATGGATGCAGCCGCCGAACGGCTGGCAGACGCTGTGCGGGGCGGCGAATGCGTCGGCGTGTTCGGCGATTACGATGTGGATGGTGCCTGCAGTTCCGCCCTCATGGTCACGGTGCTGCGCCAGCTGGGTTGCCGGGTGGTGCACCACGTGCCGGACCGGCTGCTGGAGGGTTACGGGCCGAACAGCAAGGCCTTGCGCGGCCTCGTGGAACAGGGCGCGAGACTGCTGGTGTGCGTCGATTGCGGCACGGCGGCGCACCAGGCCTTCGCGCCGCTGCATAATGTCGCTGACATCTTGGTGTTTGACCATCACAAGACGGAGGGGCCGCCGGCGGCGATCCGTGCCACGGTGAATCCCAACCGGCTGGACTGCGCTTCCGGCCTGACGATGATTTGCGCCACCGCGGTGGCGTTTCTGGCCTGTATCGCACTGCTGCGCAGCTTGCGGCGGCAGGGATTTTTTGCCGACCGCGCGGAGCCGGATCTGCGCGACCTGCTGGATCTGGTGGCGCTGGCCACGATCTGCGACGTGATGCCGCTGACCGGGCTGAACCGTGCGCTGGTGACGCAAGGGCTGCGCGTGATGGCGAAACGGGCCCGGCCGGGCATTGCCGCGCTGCTGGATGTGGCCAAGCTGAGCGAGGCACCGACCGCCATGCATTGCGGCTTCGCGCTGGGGCCGCGCATAAATGCCGCGGGCCGGATCGCCGAAGCCGATATGGGATTGCGGTTGCTGCTGGCCGACGAAGCCGAGACGGCGGCGTTGCTGGCCCGCGCTCTGGATGAGGTGAACCGGCAGCGCCAGGACGTGGAAGCGGCGATCATGACCGAGGCGCTGGCGCAAGCCGAGGCGCAGGTGGCGACGGGGCATCCGGTGATCCTGCTGGCGGCGGAGGGATGGCATCCCGGCGTGGTCGGCATCGTCGCCGGGCGGGTGAAGGAACGTTTCAACCGCCCGGCTCTGGTCGCGGGCATCTCCGAGGGGCTGGCGAAAGGCTCGGGACGGTCGGTCCCGGGCGTGGATCTGGGCGGGGCGGTGATCGCCGCGCGACAGCTCGGGCTGCTCACCACCGGCGGCGGCCATGCGATGGCCGCCGGCTTCTCGCTCCCGCAGGAGGCACTGCCGGAGCTGCATGTGTTCCTGAATGACCGGCTGGCCGCCGCAGCGGAACTGCCGGGGATCGCCGAGCTGACCCTGGAAGGCACGCTGGCGGTGGCGGGCGCCGATGTGCCCCTCGCGCAGATGGTGGCACGGCTCGGCCCGTTCGGCACCGGCAATGCCGAGCCGCTTTTCGTGCTGCCGCGCGTGCGGGTGGTGAAGAGCGACCGCATCGGCAAGGATGGCACGACCATCCGCGTGATGGTCGAGGGTGAAGGTGGTGGCCGGCTGAAGGCGCTGCTGTTCCGCGCCAAGGAAGGCCCGCTGGCCGCAGCGCTGGACCGCGCCGGCGCCGCGCCCCTGCATCTGGCCGGACATTTGCGGGCGGAAAGCTGGCAGGGCCGAACGTCCGCAGGTTTTTTCATCACCGACGCCGCCCCGGCTTGACGGCAGCGGCCCGGCAGCGTAGCTGGGGCGCGCCTGTCCCGTTCGTCTAGAGGCCTAGGACACCGCCCTCTCACGGCGGTAACAGGGGTTCGAATCCCCTACGGGACGCCA
>DATJHR010000055.1:0-3398 GCA_035493735.1 Acidocella sp. | reverse complement strand
CGGTGTGCCGGTGTTCGGCGCCATCGATCAGCCGGTGACCGGCGAACGCTGGGTCGGCGGCGCTGGCGTGTCCCGCTTCACCGGCCCGTTCGGCGGCAAGATGGGCACGCGGGCCATCACCGACATCGCGCAGGCGGAACTCTCCTCCACCTCGCCGGAGATGTTCGGCCCGCATCTGCCGCGCATCGACAAGCTGAAATCCCTCTGCCGGCGCATCTATTGGGGCGGCGACGCCTATGGCTATGGGCTGTTGGCGCTCGGGCAGATCGACATCGTCGTCGAATGCAACCTCAAACCCTGGGATTGGGCGGCCATCGCCCCGGTGGTCGAGGCGGCCGGCGGCGTGGTCACCGACTGGTCGGGCGCCAAACTCCGCCTGGGCAGCGATGGCTCGGTTTTGGCCGCCGCCAACCCGGCGCTGCACGCGGCAGCGCTTGCGGCTTTGAGATAAGCAAGGGGCCGCTTTTTGAAAAAAGCGGCGCAAAAACTTTTGCTAGTTTGGGCCTAGGGCGTTGAAACCAGCACGGCCCAGTTTAAAAAAGTTTTTTTGCTACTTTTTGTTCACAAAAAGTAGCGCTTTCTTTTCGTTTTGATTTTTGCCTTCAACGAGGATCGCATGTCCGATATCAACAACGCTGAAGAAACCCGCCAATTCGGGACCGAAGTCGGCCGCCTGCTCGATCTGGTGGTGCACTCACTCTATTCCGACCGCGAGATTTTTCTCCGCGAGCTGGTCGCGAACGCCGCTGACGCCACCGACAAGCGCCGCTTCCTCGCCCTCTCCGACGAAGCGCCGGCACTGCCGGAAAACGCCTCCGTGCGCATCGCCGCGGACAAGCAGGCTCGCACCATCACCATCACCGATCACGGCATCGGCATGAGCAAGGAGGAGCTGGCGGAGAACCTCGGCACCATCGCCCGCTCCGGAACCTCCGCCTTCACCGCCAGCCTCGCCGCGCAAAAGCCCGAGGACCGACCGAGCCTGATCGGCCAGTTCGGCGTCGGTTTCTATTCCGCCTTCATGGTCGCCGATAAGGTCGAGGTGATCTCCCGCAAGGCCGGCGGCGCCGAGGCCTGGGCCTGGCTTTCCGAGGGGCGCGGCCTTTACACGCTCAAGCCCGCTGCCCGCGAGGAGGCCGGCACCACGATCATCCTCCACGTGAAGCAGGATGCCGACGAGTTTCTCGAGCCGCTGCGGCTGAAGACCATCATCCGCAAATGGGCTGACCATGTGGCCCTGCCCATCGAGCTGGAAGAGGACGGCGCATTCGCCGCCGTCACCGAGGGGACGGCCCTGTGGCGCCGGGCGCGCACGGAGATTTCCGAACAGGATTATGCGAGCTTCTACCGCCATCTCGGCCATAGTTTCGACGATCCGTGGGCGACCATCCATTGGCGCGCCGAGGGCACGCTGGAATTCTCCGCGCTGCTGTTCATCCCCTCCTCCAAACCTTTCATGCCGGTCGAGGAGCAGCACGACTCCAAGGTTCGGCTGCATGTGAAGCGCATGTTCATCACAGACGGCGCCAAGCTGCTGCCCTCCTGGCTCTCTTTCGTCGTCGGCGTGGTGGATACCGAGGACCTGCCGCTCAACGTCTCGCGTGAAATCCTGCAGAGCACCCCGGTGCTGGAGCGCATCCGCAAGGCGCTGGTCAACCGCGTGCTCTCCGAGCTGAAATCCAAGGCCAAGGACGCCGATAGCTTCAAAACCTTCCTGCAGAATTTCGGCAACGTGCTGAAGGAAGGCCTGTATGAGGATACCGGCCACGCCGCCGAGATCGCCGGGCTGCTGCGCTTCGCCTCGACCAAGGAGGACGCGACGACGCTCGACGACTATATCGCGCGCATGCCGGAAGGGCAGAGCGAGATTTACTATCTCGCCGGCGATGACGTGGCGGCGGTGAAGGCCTCGCCGCAGCTCGAAGGCTTCGCCGAAAAGGGATACGAGGTGCTGCTGCTCTCCGACCCGATCGACGCCTTCTGGCCGACCCGGACTGACAGCTACAAGGACAAGAAATTCAAGAGCGTGTCACAATCGGGCGCCTTGTTCGCCCCCGCGGAAGCGTCCGAGGGGATCAACGTGATCTGCAAGGCATTGCGGGAAGCTTTGGGCGACAAGGTCTCCGAGGTCACTGCCTCCACCCGGCTGAAGGACAGCCCGGCGATGCTGGTTGCCAGTGACATGGGGCCTGACCTGGCGATGCAGCGCCTGCTGCGCCGCGCCGGCCGCCCGGTTTTCGGCCTGCCGCCGAAACTGGAGATCAACCCCGAGCACAAGCTCATCCAAGCCTTGGCCGGGCGCGAAACACCGACCGAGGAGGCGGCGCTACTGTTCGATCTGGCCAAATTGCAGGAGGGCGACCTGCCGGACAACCCGGCCGCCTTCGTGCGGCAGATCGCGGCTGAGCTCGCCAAGGCCGGCGGCTGAACGGAAAAGGCGGCCCGGAACCCGGGCCGCCTGAAGAAAGGAAAGTCGCCGGTCTTCGATCACACGGCACGGGCCTAGTGATGGGCGGTCGCAGCCCCCGTCAGCGCGCCGGCGCCGGCGCCGATGAGCGCGCCCGTGCCGGCGCCCATGCCCGTCGCTCCGCCGACGGCCGCACCGCCACCGGCACCGATGGCGCCCCCCGTCAGAGCCCGGGTTCCCGCCGAATGGCCGCATCCCGCCACTGAAGTCAGGGACGCTGCCAGCGCCATCCAAATAGTCAGCCTACGCAACATGACGACACACCCCCTTACTGGGTTATTCACTGCACTGTCATGTTTCGTTGGCACGCCGGTGATTCAACCCAATCTCCCGACAAAGCCGCCGCAATGGCGATTCGTTAACCACGCGCTAACGTCCCCTCAACCTAAAAGCGAGCACAAGACCAGCTTCAGCCCGCATAAATTGCGTGCCGCGAGGCCCGAACAACCCGTGCCGGGCTTGCTCCGTGCCCCTGCTTGGCTGTAAGCCCTGGCCCTGGCGGCGCGGCCCGTCTTCCGTCTTTACTCCCGGCGGGACACGGCACAACGGAAGGGTTTTTGATGTTTTCCAAGGTTCTCGGCCTGATGTCGGCCGACATGGCAATCGATCTCGGGACAGCCAACACGCTCGTCTATGTCAAAGGCCGCGGCATTGTTCTGGCCGAGCCCTCTGTTGTGGCCATCGCCGACACCAAGGGCCGCAAGCAGGTGCTGGCGGTCGGCGAGGAGGCCAAGCAGATGCTGGGACGTACGCCCGGCAACATTTCCGCCATCCGCCCGCTGCGCGACGGTGTGATCGCCGATTTCGAGGTCGCGGAGGAAATGATCAAGCATTTCATCCGTAAGGTGCATAATCGCCGTGGTTATGCCTCGCCGCTGATCATCATTTGCGTGCCCTCCGGCTCTACCGCCGTCGAGCGCCGCGCCATTCA
>DATJHR010000054.1:0-7027 GCA_035493735.1 Acidocella sp. | reverse complement strand
CATGATCCCGCTGATCGGGACCAAGCGCGAGCTCGACATCACCCGCGCGCAGATCGAGAAGGTGGCTGGGCAAGTCTTCGCCGAGGCCGGCACGTCCATCGAATACAGCATCGGCACCATGATCGAGCTGCCGCGCGCCGCCCTGATGGCCGATACCATCGCCGAGAACGCCGATTTCTTCTCCTTCGGCACCAACGACCTGACGCAGACCGTGTTCGGCCTCTCCCGCGACGATGCGGGCAAGTTCCTGCCGCATTATGTCGAGCAGGGTATCCTGGCGAAGGATCCGTTCGTGTCGATCGATGTGGAAGGCGTCGGCGCCATGGTGCGCATCGGCGTGGAAAAGGGGCGCGCCACCAAGCCGGGGCTGAAGCTCGGCATTTGCGGCGAGCATGGCGGCGATCCGGCCTCCATTGCCTTCTGCGAGGCCGTGAAGCTCGATTATGTCTCCTGCAGCCCGTACCGCGTACCGGTGGCGCGCCTGGCTGCCGCCCAGGCCTCGATCGAGGGGGCGCAGGCTAACTCCACGGATTGAGAGAAAGGGAAGGCTTCTTTTTTGAAAAAAAGAAGCAAAAAACTTTTTTAAGCTGGGCCGTGCTGGTTTCACCGCCACTGGCCCAGCCTCGCATGATTACCGTCTTCTAGACAAAGAAAGTGGCCGCTTTTTGAAAAAAGCGGCGCAAAAACTCTTGGCTCCGCTGGGCCTGAGTCTGTGTCGCCGACAACGCCCACCGCCCAGTAAATAAAGTTTTTTTGCTTATTTTTGTTCACAAAAAGAAGCCTTCCCTTGCCTTGGCCGACTTGACTTAAGGTAATCGCGGCCAAAGCGGCCGCTTTCTTTTTGTCACGCCCCCGTCAAATCGCTTAAGATCCCGTTCCGTGGTTTCATAACAGCGGAGCGGCGCCATGAGCGATGCGACGGGTTACGCGACTATGATGGTCCATCTGAAACTGGCGGACAGCAACGCCGCCTTGCTGAGCGCCGCGACCAGTCTCGCCAAGCGCTTCGAGGCGCGGCTGATCGGTGTGGCAGTGAGCCAGCCGATGCAGATCGTTTATGGCGACGGTTATGTGATGGGCGACCTGATCCGCGCGGATCAGGAACAAATCCAGCGCGAGCTGCAAGAGGTGAAAACCTTATTCGAGAAGGCGGCCCAGGGGATGCCGGCGGAATGGCGCGGCACGGAAATTTTCACCGGCATTCCGGGCTATCTGGCCGAGGAGGCGCGAAGCGCCGATCTCATCATCATCGGCCATGATCGCGGCGCCTCGCTGCTCGATGCGGCGCGCCGGGTGGAGAATTCCGATCTGGTGATGCAGGCCGGGCGGCCGGTGCTGATCGTCCCGCATGACGTTTCGACGCTGCCGCTGGAGCATGCGCTGGTCGGCTGGAGGGACACGCGCGAGACCCGCCGCGCGGTCCGCGACGCGCTGCCGTTGCTTTCCCGCGCCCGCCACGTGACGCTGGTGGAGATCGTCGCTGCGGCGGAGCTGGAGGCGGCCACAAAACGCCTCGCCGATGTGCAGGGCTGGCTGCAGGCGCATGGCATCAAAGCCGGAATCCTCGCCGCCGCCGCGACCGGCGACGACGCGATCCGCCTTAATGCCATCGCGCGCGAGCACAAGGCGGATCTGCTTGTCGCCGGCGCCTATGGTCATAGCCGGCTGCGCGAATGGGTGTTGGGCGGCGTGACGCACGATCTGCTGCTGCGCGCCGAGCGTTGCGTGTTGGTCTCGCACTGAGACAAGCAAGCGGCCGCTTTTTCGATCAAAAGCGGCGCAAAAACTTTTGTCCGTTGGGCCATGGGCGTTGTCGCCGGCGACGCTCATGGCCCAGCATTAAAAAAGTTTTTTTGCTTCTTTTTGTTCACAAAAAGAAGGCTTTTCCTTTGCTTGCGCCGGCACGCTGCCTTCAGGCGAATTTCAGGACCAGAAATCCCGCGACTAACAGCACCGCGAAAACCCCTGTCACCAGGCCGAGCCGGCGCTCGATGAATTCCTGCGCGGGCGGGCCGAATTGGCGTAAGAGAATGGCTTCCAGAAAAAACCGGCCGCCGCGGGTGAGCACGCTGGCCGCCATGAATATGGGAAAATTGAAGGCGGCGGCGCCGGCGGCGATGGTGACGATTTTATAGGGGATGGGCGTCAGCCCTTTGATCAGGATGATCCACACGCCATATTGCGCGAATTTCTGCTGAAACGCCACGAACGCGGCGTGGTAGTGGTAGAAATTGATGATCGGCTGCGCCAGTTTTGTAAACAGTTCGAAACCGATCAGATAACCCAAAGCGCCGCCCAGCACGCTGCCCAGGGTCGCCAACGCCGCCAGCCACAACGCCCGGCGCGGACGCGCGAGCGCCATGGGGATCAACAGCGCATCCGGCGGCAAGGGAAAAAAGCTCGCTTCCGCGAAGGCGATGCAGAACAGCCAGTACGGCGCGGCGGGGCGCCCCGACAAAGCGAGGACCTGGTCATAGAGGCGACGGAGCATAAGCCTGGGTGCCACAGGGTTAGGCGCGATGCAATTGTTATTATACCGGAAGGGTCACGCTGGCGCGTAAGCCCTGCTCCGGCAGGTTCTGCAGCACGATGTCGCCCCCATGGGCGCGGATGATGTTGCGGGCGATCGACAGGCCCAGGCCGGAACCGCCGGTCTCGCGGTTGCGGCTGGTTTCCAGCCGCCGGAATGGTTCGAACACCGTTTCCATCTCCTCTGCGGCAATGCCCGGCCCGTTGTCGTCGATATCGATCTCGACCACCTCCTTGCTCCGCTGGAGCAGGGTGATGCGCGCCGCGTCGCCGTATTTCAGTGCGTTGCCGACGAGGTTGGTGAGCGCGCGTTTCAGGGCCAATGGCCGGGCCTGGATGGTCAGATGGTCCGGGCCTGAAAATTCCAGTGCCTCGGCCTGCTCTGGCGCGCCATCCGCGGCCTCGTCGAGGATCGTGCGCAGCAGACTGGCCAGATTGATGCGGGCCACCGGCTCGGCCGTGGTGATGTCGCGGCCGAAGGCCAGCGTGGCGGCGACCATGGCCTCCATCTCGTCCAGATCGGCGAGCATTTTCAGCCGCTGTTCCTCATCTTCCATATATTCCGCGCGCAATTTGAGCCGGGTGATTGGCGTGCGCAGATCATGGCCGATGGCGGTGAGCAGAAAGGTCCGGTCCTCGACGAAGCGGCGGATGCGTGCGGCCATGGTGTTGAAGGCGCTGGCCGCGGTGACGATTTCGATCGGCCCGCGTTCGGGCAAAGGGGGCGCGTTCACCACGTCGCGGCCGAGCCGCTCGGCGGCCCGCGCCAGCGTGCGCACCGGCACCAGCAGCCGCCGCACCGCCCAGACGATCATCGCCCCGCCCGAGAGGAACATGACGATGAAGGCCGTGGCGAAGCTCGGCGAGCGCCAGGGCGCCGGCGAGGGCAGGGTCGAGGTGAGGGTAAGCCACGTCGTCGGCGGCGGCAGCAGCCCCGGGGGGAGCGGGAATCCCGGCGGCAACTGCTGCGCGAGGTCGGGCGGCAGCAACGGCAGCAGGTTGAAGGGCGGGGGGTCGGGCAGGCCGAAGCTGATGCTCATGCGCATCGGGTGCCGCCGCGTGGCGAGCAGCACCAGCCCGCGCGGGTGGAAGCGGTGCGGAATGCCGTAGGCGAAGATGCTGGCGCGGATGATCTGCCGCGTCGCCAGCGGCAGTTCATCACCGCTCGGCGGTAACGGGCTCAGCGTAAGCTTATCGCCGGAGGGCACCGCCTCGCGCCCCACCATCGCCTGCCGTTCCGCCGGGGCGGCCGGCGCGATATGCCGGTAGATGATCACCGCGCGGGTCGCGAAATCCTGTTCCTCCTGGATCCTCAGCAGCGTGATCTGGTTCAGGGTGTGAATCAGCAGGCCGAGAAGCAGGATCACCGCGAAGCCGATCAACAGGATCAGGATGGTGCGGCCGGCGAGACTCCTCGGCGCCAGGCGCGGGATCAATGGCGCTCGACGGGGGTGGAGAGCACGTAGCCGCCGCCGCGCACGGTCTTGATCAGCTGCGCGTTGCGGCCATCATCCTCGAGCTTGCGCCGCAGCCGTGACACCGCGACATCGATGGCGCGGTCGAACGGCCCAGCCTGGCGGCCGCGCAGCAGGTCGAGCAGCATGTCGCGGGTCAGCACCCGGTTCGGCCGGTCCAGCAGCGCCACCAGCAGGTCATATTCGCCGCCGGTGATCGCCACCTCCACGCCGCTCGGGTCGAGCAGCCGGCGCCGCGCGGCCTCCAGCGTCCAGCCGGAAAAACTATAGGTCTTGGTGGCATTCTCGGCATGGCGCTCTTCCGGGTCGCTGGTGCGGCGCAGTACCGCGCGGATGCGCGCCAGCAATTCGCGCGGGTTGAACGGCTTGGTCACATAGTCGTCGGCACCAAGCTCAAGGCCGATGATGCGGTCGGTCTCTTCGGCCATGGCGGTGAGCATGATGATCGGCACCTTGGTCTCGGTGCGGAACCAGCGGGCCAGCTCCAGCCCGCCTTCGCCAGGCAGCATGAGGTCCAGCACCACCAGTTGGAAATGCCCGTGCACGAAGGCCCGGCGGGCCTCCTTGGCATCGCGCGCGGAGGTCACGCGCAGCCGTTGGCGTTCGAGGAATTTCGCGAGCAGGTCGCGGATTTCGCGGTCGTCATCGACCACCAGAATATGGGGCAAGGCGTCCATGGCTGTTACAATAGCGCGGCCTCATGGCGTTGGGCAGCCCATGTTGCAATTGGTGACAATTGGTGAGGAGAGCGCAACGACCGCCAAAAGCCTCTTGCGCCCCGGAACAACTCGCCCTATTGGCCGCATCACGCAGCAACGCACGTGCCTCTGCCGGTCTTTCTTATGGGGATTGGTTACGCAACGACGTCAAGCGTTCTGGCAGCACTGTCCAGGGAAACCCGGAAGTTGCTGGTTCGTTGGACCGTTTCGAAACCGCGCCCGTTGCCTTGTTCAGGCGGGCCTTCATAGGAAAGGTGAGTGCGATGACTCCAAAGATCGCATCATTTTTGGACTCTTCAGGTCTGGCCACGCCATGCCTGGTGATGGATCTCGACCGTGTCGCCGAGAATTATGAGGCGCTGCGCGCGGCGCTGCCGGCGGCGAAGATCTACTATGCGGTGAAGGCCAACCCGGCCCCGCAAATCCTCAGCCTGCTCGCGGCCCGGGGCTCCTGCTTCGACGCTGCCAGCCTGCCCGAAATCGAGGCCTGCCTGGCGGCCGGCGCGCCCGCCGCCGCCATCAGCTTCGGCAACACGGTCAAAAAAGCCACGGCCATCGCCGCCGCCCATGCGCATGGTGTGCCGCTCTATGCATTCGATTCCATCGAAGAGCTGGAGAAAATCGCCCGCCATGCGCCGGGCGCCAAGGTTTATTGCCGCATCGCCGTCGCCAATGAGGGCGCGGACTGGCCGCTGACGAAGAAGTTCGGCACCACCGTCGACCGCGCCCGTGAGTTGATGCTCGTCGCCCCTGGCCTTGGCCTGGTGCCGCACGGCCTGTCCTTCCATGTCGGCAGCCAGCAGACCGCAACACCCGCTTATGAGATGGCCATCGCCAAAGTCGCGATGCTGTTCACCGATCTCAAAGCCAGCGGGCTGGAGCTGAAGATGCTCAATCTCGGCGGCGGCCTGCCGGTGACCTACCGTGAAGACGTGCCCGGCGTGGACACCTTCAGCGATGCCATCATGAACACCCTGATCGCCCATTTCGGCAACGACTTGCCGGAGATCCTGATCGAGCCGGGCCGCGCCGTCGTCGGCAATGCCGGCGTCGTCGCCGCGGAGGTCATGCTGGTCTGCCGCCGCATGGCCGCCGATGAGCGCCGCTGGGTGTATCTCGATATCGGCCGCTTCGGCGGGCTGGCGGAAACCGAGGGCGAGGCGATCCGTTACCGCATCACCGCCGGCAACGGCGCCACCGGCCCGGTGGCCCTGGCCGGTCCGAGCTGTGACGGCGTGGACATCATGTACGAGAAAACCGCCTACCAGCTGCCGCTCGACCTGCAGGCCGGCGATCGCGTGCTGATCCATGATACCGGGGCGTATGTGACAACTTACGCAAGCCAGGGATTTAACGGTTTTGCTCCGCTGGAGGAGCACTATCTGTAGATCTCCATTGACCGAAGGAAAATGCACATGCGTGAAATCAAGCTCAAGGCCGCCGACGGTGCGGGTGAATTCTCGGCTTTCGTCTGGGAGCCGAAGAACAAGGAGTCGGCGGGCGCCGTCGTGGTGATCCAGGAGATTTTCGGCGTGAATGACGCGCTGCGCGCGACCGCCGCCAACCTCGCGGAGATGGGTTTCATCGCCGTCGCCCCGGACCTGTTCTGGCGTCAGGAACCGGGCGTGAACCTGACCGACAAGACCGAGGCTGAGTGGAAGAAGGCGTTCGAACTGATGAACGGCTTCAACCAGGATAAGGGCGTCGAGGATCTGAAAGTGGCGCTGGACGCCGCCCGCAACCTTCCCGGCTGCAACGGCAAGGCCGGCACCATCGGTTTCTGCCTCGGCGGCCGGCTTGCGGTGATGATGGCGACCCGTTCGGACGCTGATGTGAACGTCTCCTATTACGGCGTCGGCCTCGACGGGCTGGTGCCGGAGTTTGACAATATCCAGGCGCCGCTGCTCATGCACATCGCCGAGAAGGACGAGTTCTGCCCGCCGGAGGCGGTGGAAGCGGTGCTTGATGGCGCCGAGGACAATGAGTTCATCGATGCGTTCATCTATCCGGACGTGCACCATGCGTTCGCCCGCGTGAACGGCGTGCATTACGATGCCCGCGCCGCCACCATTGCCAATGGCCATTCCGCGGAGCTGCTGGCCGAAGTTCTCGACTAGAAGAAAAGAGGAAGGCTACTTTTTGTGGGGTCTGTTGGGATTTAAAGGATTCCCCTGGTCTGGGTAGTTGTGATTCACGCTGTTTATGGATCGCCTTATTCTGACCGATGCTCAATGGGCACAGATTGAACCGCTTTGCCAAGGGAAGCGCCGCGACCCTGGGCGGAGTGGCACGAACAACCGGATG
>DATJHR010000053.1:0-3691 GCA_035493735.1 Acidocella sp. | reverse complement strand
GTCATCGTCGTTGGCGGCGGTTCGTTCGGACCGATCTTCGCCCAGCACTTCATGTACCGGGACGCCACGCGGGCCCGGCGAATCCTGATCCTCGAGGCGGGCAGGCTCACGCTGCCCGAGCATGTGCAGAATATGCCCATGGTCGGGCTGAACGTTCCCGGCCCGACCACGGTTGACCCGGGCGCGTTTCGCAACGAGGTCTGGGGGCTGCCCTGGCGTTCCGATGTCCCGCAAGGGTTTCCGGGCCTGGCCTATGCGATGGGCGGCCGCTCGCTGTTCTTCGGTGGCTGGTCACCGCGCCTGCTGCCCACCGAACTCCCCGCTGCCTGGCCCGCCGCGGTGGTCAATGACCTCAATGGTCCGCTGGCGGATGGCAGGGTCGGTTATTTCGCGGGCGGGGAGGGGGCGGCGGCCGGTTGCGGCGCCTCGGCGCCCGGGCGTCGGGTGTGGTTTCGTGCGCGCGGGGGCGGCGCTCGATGTAGGGGATGTCACGGCCGGCGGCGGCGCGGGCGAGGAGGTCCCGCTCGAGCGCCGCGCAGCGCAGGAGGCCGCGGTTGAGGTGGGCAAGGATGGTGGAGAGGTTGGACGTGCCGAAACAGGCGGCGATGGCGTTGAAGCCGGGGGCGGCTGCGCGCTGGCGGATGGTGTCGACGAGGCGACGGCCGTAGCCGAGCAGGTGGCGGGTGACGTGGAGCAGGACCTCGATGTTTTCCGGCAGGGTTTTGGCGGGGGGATCCTTCGGCGGATCAGCAGGCGGCGAGGCGACGGCAGAGGTGGGCGTGGCAGGCTCCATTGGGGGCGGTTGTAGGGCGGGGGGATGGGGGTGAGCAAGGAATAATTTCAGGATATGGGGAATTATGCTGGCGTGGGGCGGCGGCGGCAACTCGGGGGGCTTGTGTGGCGCGGGGCGCGGATTGGTGCGGCAACGATGGCCGGGACAGACTTAGCCCCGGATCAGTGCCGGGTAGCGGGTTGATTTGCGTGCTGGCTTTCGACCCAACTCAGCCACCCGCAAGCTTGGAAAGTCATCCAGAAACCGGGCACTCAACGTCGACGCGCGGCACATCCGCATTCGATTGCGGCACCAAAGGAGCTCGGCACGGACCTCGCAATTGTTCTACATTATGATGCCCGGATTTAGTCGTAGGTCTTCTGAGATGAATGAGCCGCACTTGGCAAAACGGCATATGGATGCGTCGCGGCGTGCTTTCATCCTCGCACTCGGCGCAACAGGAGTAGGACTGCCGAGAGCCTGTGCCACGGCACGGACCGTTAGCAAACAAGATATCCGGAGGTCGGTTATTGATCGCTCGTGCCGCGTGAGCGGCGGAAGGCTCGACGCCCTGGTGGCCAAGGCTTATCCGCTATTCAATAAACCGGTCGTCCTGCCGCCCTTCGACGCGAAAACGCAGGGAGCCCGCTTTGACGTCGATCTCCATCGCATCGTCACGCACACTCTGGTCCCGGAAACCGGCGAGAAGCTCAAAATCAGCGGTCTCGTGGCGCTACCGGTCGGGATCAAGGAAGAACTGCCCCTGCTGTCCTGGCAACACGGCACGATTCTGTGCTTCGATCAGGTGCCTTCGAACCTGACGCTTCTCGCGGACCCGGCGTACGAGTTAACGGACGCAGCGGACTCGCTTGAAACACTGTTCAATGTTCAACGCTTCGCTGGGCGGGGTTATGCCGTTGTCGCTGCCGACTACGTCGGCAAAGGACCGTTCCGCAACGGCCGTGGGGAAGGTTATGCGGTCAAGGGCGTCAGCGGCCGCACCTGTATGGATATCCTTGTCGCCGGACAGACCGCAGTGCAGTCGCTGGGCCTTAGGCTGTCAAAGCTGTTCCTTCACGGCTGGTCTCAGGGGGCGCTCAACACGCAGTGGCTGCACCAGGCGCTACGGGTGAAATCTCGTCCGCTCGCGGGAACAGCAGTCGCCAGCCCATTCAACGATTTGAACGAAGCATGGAGCTTCTGGGCCGGTGTTCAGACCTTTCCCCCGCCTAAGGGTACGACCTCGTATCCAGCGCTGCCAAACTGGATAGCACTCTGCATGATCATCGCGTTGGGAAGCTATGAGCTCCAATACGGTTTAAACGGCTTGATGAAGAGCGCCATCCGCCCCGAATTTCATGAGTTCGCTTCGAGATTCTGGAAGGACTACAAACTCGACGCCGATCAGACCAAGTCATTCCCGACCGGCGAGACCCTGCTGGTTCCGGGGTTCTTCGACTATGCAACGGACGATCGCAACAGTGCGTTTCTTCGACACTTCGCTGCCAATCGCGCTTCATATTGGAACTACGATTCGCCAATCCGTTTCCATTACGGACTGGCCGATGAGGCGATCCATCCTGTCATGGTCTTTCGCGCGCTGTCGGCAGCCGGCAAGCTCGCCACTGGGGTTCCGGTCTCCGGCGGCAGTCATCGCAGCACCTTTCTCGCCGGCCTCTATGGTGATGCCTCAACGCTCGGCGGCTCAGAGAATGTGTTGGATTGGTTCAGCAAGTTCCACTGACAGCACTTACAGTCGGTGCCGGGCGTGAACCGAATGTCGGTTCTCGACGCGTCCGGACCCGTAAGCCGACAATCGCAAAACCACCACTTTCCGGCAGCTCAAGCTGACCCACCTGCCTAGAGCGTGATGAGGCTTGTGTGAATCGCTGAGCGATTCCCGAATCGGTGGAGGTCTGATTCAACCTGCTGGCTGGGGGTGGAGGCCAGCAGGTATGAGCCGACCCTATTCGAACGATTTGCGTGCCCGCGTAGTTGGATCAGTTGAGCGGGGCGATCTGTCGTGCCGGCAGGCAGCGGCGCATTACGATGTGGGGATCAGCACGGCGATCAGATGGGTGCAGCGGCTGCGGCGGACGGGCAGTGTCAGTCCCGGCAAGATCGGCGGCTATCGGCCGAGGAAGCTGATCGGGCCGTGGCGTATCTGGCTGCTGGAACGTTGCCGCAGTAGCGAGTTCACGCTCCGCGGTCTGGTCGCTGAGTTGGCCGAGCGGGGCCTGAAGGTGGATTACCGCGTGGTGTGGGAGTTCGTGCATGCGGAGAAGCTCAGTCACAAAAAAAGACGCTGATCGCCAGCGAACAGGACCGCCCCGATGTGGCGCGCCGACGTGCGCAGTGGCTGCGCTACCGCCATCAGATTGATCCCTCACGTCTGGTGTTCATCGATGAGACCTGGACGAAGACCAACATGGCACCGCTGCGTGGCTGGGCGCCGTGCGGCCAGAGATTGAAGGCCAAGGTGCCCCATGGGCGGTGGAAGACGATGACCTTTCTCGCCGCGCTGCGGCTTGATCGCGTCGAGGCGCCCTGGCTGATCGATGGGCCGATCAACGGCGAGCGATTTCGCCTCTATGTCGAGAAGGTGCTGCTGCCGACGCTGCGTGCCGGCGACATTGTCGTCATCGACAATCTCGGCAGCCACCGTGGCAAGATCATTCGCCGGATAATCCGCTCGGCGGGTGCCAGGTTGTTCTTTCTGCCGAAATACTCGCCCGATCTGAACCCGGTCGAGCAGCTGTTCGCCAAGCTCAAGCACTGGCTCCGCAAAGCCGCCAGCCGCTCCGTCGACGCCGTGGCCAACGCCATTGGCGAGATCCTCAACAGCATCACATCAGCCGAATGCCACAACTACTTCCTCAACGCCGGTTATGCGCCAGTCTAAACTCATCCCGCTCTAGC
>DATJHR010000052.1:0-10130 GCA_035493735.1 Acidocella sp. | reverse complement strand
GTGGCCTCGTCCACCACCATGGGCCGCGGGGTGCGGTTGGCCGCGCGCTCGTAATGGGCGAAGGCCAGGGTTTGGGCAGTTTCCAGCACCAACCCACGCTGCCGGCCGCCGGTGAGTTCCACATACACCTCGGCCAGCAATTTGCAGTCGAGCAGCGCGTTATGCGTGGTGCGGGCGGAGAGATCGATGTCGAAGCGGCGGCACAGCGCGTCCAGGCTGTTAGGCATGCCCGGAAAGCGGGTCTTCGCCAGGACCAGCGTGTCGATCATGCGCGTTGCTCCCAAAGGCGGGAGGTTGAGGCGCGACAACTCGTGGTCAATGAAGGCAAAATCGAACGGCGCGTTATGCGCAACCAGCGGGGCATCACCGAAAAAAGCCAGCATCTCCTCGACGATGTCGGCGAAGACCGGCTTGCCCTCGACATCGGCGTTGGTGATGCCATGCACGCGCGTGCTGTCGGCCGGAATGTCGCGCTCAGGGTTCAGCAGCACATGATATTGCGCGCCGGTCGGCAGGTCGTTGATCAACTCGATGGCGGCAATCTCGATCACCCGGTCGCCGGTGAGCGGCTCGAAGCCGGTGGTCTCGGTATCGAACAGCACAGAACGGCTCACGGCAGCAGCTCCCGGATGATGCGGCGCACGCGGCGCACGGCGTGGAATTTGGAGAGGCCGGTCCGCACCACGTAGTCGGCGCGGCGGCGCTTTTCGGCATCGGGCATCTGCCGGGCGATGATCGCCCGGATCTGCGCCTCCGGCAGGCCACGGCGGCGCACCCGCGCGATCTGCACGTCGGGCGGGGCGGACACGGTGATGATCTTGTTGAAGCGGTTTTGCGATCCGGTCTCGAACAGGAGCGGAATGTCCAGCAGCACGGCGCGGCGGCCGGCCCGGAAGGCGGCGGCGCGGAAATGCGCCTCTTGCTGGCGCACCAGCGGGTGCATGATGGCTTCCAGCCGGCGCATCGCCGCCTCGTCGCGCAGCACCCAGTCGCGTAAGCGGGCACGATTCAGGACGTTGTCTGCCACGGTGCCGGGAAAGGCGCGATCAAGGGCCGGGATGGCGCGGCCGCCCGGCGCCTGCAACCGGTGGACTTCGTCATCGGCGTTGAAACACGGGACCCCGTGGGCCGCGAAAATTTTCGCCACCGTGGTTTTGCCCATGCCGATGCCGCCCGTCAGGCCGATCACCATCATCCGGCGACGATCCGGTATAGTTCCTCATCCACGGTGGGGGTGACACCGAACCAGGCGGAAAAACCAGGCACGGCCTGATGCAGCAACATGCCGAGCCCCTCGACCGCCCGCAAATTCCGCGCCGCCGCCGTGGCGAGCAAAGGCGTGGTGAGGGGGGCATAGACGATGTCGGCCACGGCCAGCCCGGCCGGCGCGGCGTCGAGCGGCATGTCCAAAGCGGGATGCCCGGCCATGCCGAGCGAGGTGGTGTTCACCAGCAGCGCATGCTCGCCCAGGGCGGCGGCGCGCTGGTCCCAGGGCAGAACCCGCGCGGGCGGGAGATGCGCGGCCAGGGCGGCGGCCCGTTCGGGCGACCGGTTGCAGATGGTCACCGCCGCGCCCTCATCCTGCAAGGCGGCGGCGATGGCGCGGGCCGCCCCCCCGGCGCCCAGGATCAGCGCCGGGCCGGCGGCGGGATCGACGCCATGGGCGCGCAGATTGGCGACAAAGCCATAACCGTCGGTGTTGGCGCCGGTGATGCCGGCCCCGCCGAAAATCAGCGTGTTAACCGCCCCGGCGCGCAAGGCGCTGGGCTCCAGCCGGTCGCACACGGCGAAGGCGGCCTCTTTGTGCGGAATGGTGACATTGGCGCCCGCGAACCCGGCATGGCGCAGCGCGCGGACCGTGTCGGCGAAATGTTCCGGGGCGACGGGGAGCGGCAGATAAGCGCCGTCGATCCCGTGGCGGTTCAGCCAGGTGCCGTGGAGTCGGGGGGAGCGGGAATGGGCAACCGGCCAGCCGATAACACCGGCGAGGCGGGCGGAGCCAGAGAGGAGTCGCATGATGGCTTAAGTCCACCACGGCGCATGGCGCTTGCCAAGAGTGCGACCAGCAGGAAGGGCGTGGCATGGGCGAATTGCGGCGCCCAGGGCAGCAGGCCGGGACCGAACCAGGCGAGGAAGCAGAGCAGCGCCTCGAACGGGGCGAAACCGCTTGTTAGACGCCGCTCGACCAGCAAAGCGACCGCCAGCGTGGCGCCCAGCAGGTCGTAATCATGCAGATACGGGCAGGCGAGCGCGGTCAGCAGCAGCACGGCAATGGGCGAGCCCGCCCGCAGGCTAAGCAGAATGGCAATCGCGCTCGCAACCCCCTGCACCAGCAACGCCGCGGGAACACCGAGGAAGCGAAAGCTGGCGAACACGCTGATCAGCCCGGCGGCGAAGGCAGGCGGCTGGTCGGTGAGCAGCACGGCGGACATTGCCGGGCGGGTGATATGCCAGAAGCCGGCCCAGGCGGCCGAGCCCAGGGCCAGCCAGGAGAGCGCAGCGAGCGCCAGAGCGGAGGCGACCGCCATCACAAACGCGACCGGCCTGCGGCGGAGCAGAAAGAGGGGCAAAGCCAAACCGAGTTGCGGCTTGATCGTGGCCAGGCCAATCAGCACCCCAGCCAGGCGCGGCCGGCGCGGCAGGAGCAAAAGCCCGCCCCCGATCAGCGCGGTGAGAAGGGCCGCGTTCTGATGTTCCATCAGGTTTTCCAGGCTGGCCGGACTCGCCAGAACCGCGGCGATGAACCACCGGCTTTTCCCCGCCAGCCGCAGCAGCAGGGCCAGGAGCAGCAAAGAGAGAAGATCGAAGCAGAGCACCGCCGGCCAGGGCGGCAGCCAGCCGAAGGGAAGTGCCACGAGCAGATAGGTCGGCGGATAGCTCCACATATGATAAGGCAACTTGCCGTACAGCCCGGCGAAAAATCCCTGATAGGCCCGGACGTCGAACAGCGTGGCGAGATGCCCGTGCAGGGCGAGAAACCCGCCGCCCCAGAAATCCAGCCCGTCGCGCAGCGCCTTCCCGGTCATCCCGTGCGCCTCGCCCCAGATGATCGCCCCGGCTTCCAGGCAGGAGGGCACGGTGCAGAGCGCCGCCAGCGCGATCATGAGTGTGGGATGAAATATTTGACTTTTTTGGCTCATTTGCGCAATCTTCCGTGCTTTCTGCCCTTGAAAGCACACCCATGATTTCTCCGCTAATGCCGAACTACAACCGCGCCGACCTTGCCTTTGAGCATGGCGAAGGCGCTTGGCTGTTCGACCAGACGGGGCGACGCTTTCTTGATTTCGGCGCTGGCATCGCCACCAGCTCACTCGGGCACGGGCATCCGCATCTGACCCAGGCCATTGCCGAGCAGGCGAAGCGGGTGATCCATGTTTCCAACCTGTACCGGATTCCCGGCGCCGAATTGCTCGCGCAGCGGCTGGTGCAAGCCTGCTTCGCGGACTCGGTGTTCTTCTGCAATTCCGGCGCCGAGGCGAATGAGGGCCTGGTGAAGGCGATGCGCAAGACCATGTCCGACGCTGGCCAGCCCGAGCGCATCCGGGTGATCTGCTGCGACGGCGCTTTCCATGGCCGCACGCTGGCCATGCTCTCCGCCACCGGCAACCCGAAATACCAGGCCGGGTTCGGCCCGGCGGTGGATGGCTTCGACCATGTGCCGTTCAACGATCTCGCCGCCTTGCGCGCGGCGATCACGCCACAGACCGCGGGCGTGCTGGTCGAGCCGATCCAGGGCGAAGGCGGCATCCGCCCAGCGACGATGCAGTTTTTGCGCGACGTGCGCGCGACGTGCGACGAGTTCGGCATTCTGCTCGGGCTTGACGAGATCCAGACCGGCATGGGCCGTACCGGCAAACTGTTCGCGTATGAATGGGCGGGGATCGAACCGGATGTGATGTCGCTCGCCAAGGGCCTCGCCGGCGGCGTCCCGATGGGCGCGGTGTTGGCCAAGGAACGGGTGGCGAAGGCGCTGGTGCCGGGCAGCCACGGCACCACCTTCGGCGGCGGCCCGCTGGCCTGCGCCGCCGGCAATGCGGTGCTGGACGTGGTCACGGCCCCCGGCTTCCTCGATGAGATCATCGCCACCGGCGAATATCTCCGGGCCGGCTTGGAAAAACTTTGCCTGAAGAACGACCTTCCCGCGTTCACCGAGGTGCGCGGCATGGGGTTGCTCCTGGGGCTGAAATGCGCCGTGCCGAATACCGAGCTGCAAAGCGCCGCCGTGGCGGAAGGGCTGCTCACGGTTGCCGCGGGCGATAACGTGCTGCGACTGGCGCCGCCTTTGATCGTGCGCCAGGCAGAATGCGACGAGGCGCTCTTACGGCTTGAGCGCGCGGCGCGGCGGGTCCAGCCGGCGACGCTGGAGGCGGCACAATGAGCGCCGCCATCGAGCTGCGCAGCAGCGCCCCCCGGCATTTTCTCGAGCTCAGGGATTTTGCCGGCACCGAGCTGCGCGCGCTGCTGGACAATGCCGCGCAGTTCAAGCGCACCCGCCGCGGCGGCAAAAAGCCCCTCGCGGGCAAGACGCTGGCGCTGATTTTCGAAAAACCCTCGACCCGCACCCGCGTCTCCTTCGAGGTGGCGATGCGCGAGCTGGGCGGCGACGTCGTCTCGCTCTCCTCCCGCGACATGCAGCTCGGCCGCGGCGAGACGATCTCCGACACCGCCAATGTGCTGTCGCGTTATGTCGATGCGATCATGCTCCGCACCGCCTCCTCGGCGAAGCTGTACGAACTCGCGAAACATGCCAGCGTGCCGATCATCAACGGCCTGACCGAGCTGTCGCATCCCTGCCAGATCATGGCGGATATCCTCACCTTCGAGGAGCATCGCGGGCCCATCGCCGGGCAGGTGATCGCCTGGCTGGGCGACGGCAACAATGTCGCCACCTCGTTCATCGAAGCCGCCGCAAGGTTCGGGTTTTCGCTCCGGCTCGGCTGCCCGGAGGCGCACGGGCCGAGCCCCGACGCGCTGGCCTGGGCGAAGACGCAGGGCGCGGATGTGACCATGACGACCGATCCGCGCGCCGCGGTGGCCGGGGCGCGCGCCGTGGTTACAGACACCTGGCTCAGCATGTCGGATTCGCCCGACGAGGCGGCGGCGCGCTTCGCCGCGCTGGCGCCCTACCAGGTGACGCCTGAGCTGATGGCGCTGGCCGCACCGGATGCGGTGTTCATGCACTGCCTTCCCGCGCATCGCGGCGAGGAGGTGGCCGAGGCGGTGATCGACGGGCCGGCCTCGATCGTCTTCGACGAGGCGGAAAACCGGGTGCACGCCCAGAAGGCGATCCTGGCCTGGTGCCTCGGGTAGTAGGAAGCGCTACTTTTTGTGAACAAAAAGTAGCAAAAAAACTTTGTTAATTTGGGCCGTGCTGGTTTCACCGGCATCGGCCCAGTTTCCAAAAAGTTTTTGCGCCGCTTTTTTCAAAAAGCGGCCCCTTCCTTCCTTTTTCTGCGAAGGAGCCCAAAATGTCGAAACTTCTCTCCGAGACCGAACTGCAGAATCTGCCGCCGGAATGGACCCTCGCGGCGGACCACAAATCCATCCGCCACAGCTATAAGTTCAAGAATTTCACCGAGGCCTTCGGCTTCATGACGCGGGTGGCGCTGGTGGCGGAGCGGATGGATCACCATCCGGACTGGTCCAATTCCTACAACCGGGTCGAAATCAGCCTTTCCACCCATGATGCCGGCGGGGTGACGGAGCGGGATATCAGGCTTGCACAGGCGATTGCTGCTTTTGCACCGACAAAACCGTAAGTTGCCATCGGACCGCAAAAACCGGATCACAGGTAAAAATCCCCTTGTGCCGGGTTAGCGGTTTGAATACATCCGAAGGCATTATCCCCAAGGGGTCTCTCCGGTGCTACGGGCCGGACGGGGCCCGCTGCAAAGGAGCGAAAATACATGGCTAAAGTCATTGGTATCGACCTTGGTACCACCAATTCCTGCGTCGCGGTCATGGAGGGCAAGGATGTCCGCGTGCTCGAGAACTCGGAAGGCGCGCGCACGACCCCGTCGATGGTCGCCTTCAGCGATTCCGGCGAGCGCCTGGTCGGCCAGTCCGCGAAGCGGCAGGCCGTCACCAACCCGACCAACACCTTATATGCGGTCAAGCGCCTGATCGGCCGCCGCTATGACGACCCGACCGTGGCCAAGGACAAGGGCCTGGTGCCCTACGCTATCGTGCGCGGCGACAATGGCGATGCCTGGGTCGAGGCCAAGGGCCAGAAATATTCACCGTCGCAGGTCAGCTCCTACGTCCTGACCAAGATGAAGGAGACGGCCGAAGCCTATCTCGGCGAAACCGTCACCCAGGCGGTGATTACGGTGCCGGCCTACTTCAACGACGCGCAGCGCCAGGCCACCAAGGATGCCGGCAAGATCGCCGGCCTCGAAGTTCTGCGCATCATCAACGAGCCGACCGCGGCGGCGCTCGCCTACGGGCTCGATAAGAACAAGACCGGCACGATCGCCGTCTACGATCTTGGCGGCGGCACGTTCGATATTTCGATTCTCGAAATCGGCGACGGCGTGTTCGAGGTGAAGTCGACGAACGGCGACACCTTCCTCGGCGGCGAGGATTTCGACATGCGGCTGGTCAATTATCTGGCCGACGAGTTCCAGAAGGAGCAGGGCATCGACCTGCGCCGCGACAAGCTCGCTCTGCAGCGGCTCAAGGAGTCCGCGGAGAAAGCCAAGATCGAGCTTTCCTCCACGACCCAGACCGAGATCAACCTGCCGTTCATCACCACCGACGCCTCGGGTCCGAAGCATCTGACCATGAAGCTCACCCGCGCCAAGTTCGAGGCGCTGGTCGATGACCTGGTGCAGAAGACGATCGAGCCGTGCAAGCAGGCGATCAAGGACGCGGGACTTTCCGCCGCCGAGATCAACGAAGTGGTTCTGGTCGGCGGCATGACCCGCATGCCCAAGGTCCAGGAAGTCGTGAAGCAATTGTTCGGCAAGGAGCCGCACAAGGGCGTCAATCCGGACGAGGTGGTGGCGGTCGGTGCGGCGATCCAGGCCGGCGTGCTGCAAGGCGACGTCAAGGACGTGCTGCTGCTCGACGTGACCCCGTTGTCGCTTGGCATCGAGACGCTGGGCGGCGTGTTCACGCGGCTCATCGATCGCAACACCACGATCCCGACCAAGAAGAGCCAGGTGTTCTCCACTGCCGAAGACGGCCAGACCGCGGTGACGATCCGCGTGTTCCAGGGCGAGCGCGAGATGGCGGCCGACAACAAGATGCTCGGCCAGTTCGACCTCATCGGTATTCCGGCGGCTCCGCGCGGCGTGCCGCAGATCGAGGTGACGTTCGACATCGACGCCAACGGTATCGTCAACGTCTCCGCCCGCGACAAGGGCACCGGCAAGGAGCAGCAGATTCGCATCCAGGCGTCTGGTGGTCTCTCCGAGACCGATATCCAGCGCATGGTGAAGGATGCGGAAACGCACGCCGAGGAGGACAAGAAGCGCAAGGCGCAGGTCGAGGCGAAGAACCACGCCGAGTCTTTGGTCCACTCGACCGAGAAGACCCTCGCTGAGCACGGTTCGAAGGTCGGCGACGCCGAACGGCGCGCGATCGAGAACGCCATCGCCGTCCTCAAGGAAGCCTTGAAGGGCAACGATGCGGACGCGATCACCGCGAAGGCCAACACATTGGCGCAGGCCTCCATGAAGCTCGGCGAAGCGATGTACAAGCAATCGGCCGAGCAGCCGCCTGGTGGCGCCGGGACGGAAGGCAAGAAGGAGGATGTCGTCGACGCCGAGTTCACCGAGGTCGACGACGACAAGAAGAACAAGAAATCCGCTTGATCGGGCGGAGGCGCCCCGTGCTGCTGCGACCTGTTAAAATTGCACCCCCGGACGCAAGCCGGGGGTGTATATTTTTGACTGAAGGCAGGTTGCCTGCCAATGATTGGACATCATCGGGTGGGGAGTGATGGCCAAGCGCTGTTACTACGAGACGCTTTCGATCGAACGCACTGCCAGCGATGGCGACGTCAAGACGGCGTTTCGCAGGCAGGCGATGCAATGGCATCCGGACCGCAATCCCGGCGACAAGGACGCTGAGCATCGCTTCAAGGAACTCAACGAGGCCTACGAGGTCCTCAAAGACCCGGACAAGCGTGCGGCCTATGATCGTTTCGGCCACGCCGCTTTCGAGCATGGCGGTCTGGGTGGTGGCGCCCACGGTTTCGGCGCCGACTTCGGTACGGCGTTTTCCGATCTGTTCGAAGGCATTTTCGGCATGTCAAGCGGCCGCGGCCGCGGCTCGGGGCGCGAGCGCGGCGCGGATTTGCGCTACAACATGGAGATCGCGCTGCAGGAGGCTTATGCCGGCAAGACCGCGCAGATCCGCATCCCGACCTCGGTCACCTGCGAGGCGTGCTCGGGCAGCGGCGCCAAGTCCGGCACCAAACCCAAGGCCTGCCCGATGTGCGCCGGGCACGGCAAAATCCGCCACTCGCAGGGCTTCTTTACGCTCGAGCGCACCTGCCCGAACTGCCAGGGCCGGGGTCAAGTCATCGACAATCCGTGCGGCTCCTGCGCCGGCTCCGGCCGCGTCACCCGCGAGCGCATGCTGTCGGTCAACATTCCGTCCGGAGTCGAGGATGGCACCCGCATCCGCCTTGCCGGCGAAGGCGAGGCGGGCGTGCGCGGCGGGCCGGCGGGCGATCTCTACATTTTCCTTTCCATCGGCGCGCACCCGTTCTTCCAGCGCGAAGGCGCCGACCTGCACTGCCGCGTGCCGGTCTCAATGGTGACCGCGGCGCTCGGCGGCGAGTTCGAGGTGCCGACGATCGACGGCGGCAAAACCCGCGTCAAAGTTCCGGAAGGGACGCAATCGGGACGCCGTTTCCGCCTGCAGGGCAAAGGCATGCCGGTGCTGCGTGCGCGCCAGATCGGCGACATGTACGTGCAGGTCGCTGTCGAGACACCGCAGAATCTCAGCAAGAAGCAGCGCGAGCTGCTGACCGAGTTCGACAGCCTGTCGTCGAAGGAAACGCAGCCCGAAGCATCGGGCTTTTTCGGCAAGGTTAAGGAATTTCTCGACGGATTGAGCGCGAGCCGCGCCAATTCCGCATAAAATCGCGATCCGCGGCCGCTGGCCTCGGGTCAACGAATGTTCTACAACAAGGCTTATTTGGCCGCACGCGATTGATGCCATGACGCTCCCGGCCCTGCAGAATTTTGAGCGAAGGATTGAGCGCCAGCTCCGGCTTCTGGAGGTCAGGAAGACCGTTATCGAGCGCAAGATCGAACGGCAGATCCGCGTGTTCGAAGAAAAACGCGACGGCATCGGCAAGAAGATCGAAGAGCAGATCAGGCAATTCGAACGCAAGCGCGGCATCCGGCTCGACGACGAGGTGCGCTTCATCCGCTCCTGGATCGAACGGCCGTTGACCATCGGGGCAGTGACCCCGTCGGGAAAAATTCTCGCGCGCACCATGGCGCGCTATGTCGATCCGGACAGCGACGGACCGGTGGTCGAACTCGGACCGGGGACGGGCCCGGTAACCGAGGCGCTGGTGCAGGCGGGCGTGGCGCCGTCGCGGCTTGTCCTCGTCGAGTTCAACGCCGGCTTCTGCCGCATCCTTCGCTCTCGCTTCCCAGACGCCACGCTGGTACAGGGCGACGCCTATAGTCTGCGCCGATTGCTGGAAACGCTGCTGCTGCAGCCCGCCGCTGCGGTGGTGTCCGGCCTGCCGCTGGTTACCAAGCCGCTCAAGATGCGCATGCGGCTTATTCGCGACGCTTTCGATCTGATGCTGCCCGGAGCTCCGTTCGTGCAGTTCACCTATTCGGTCGCCTCGCCGCTGCCGCGTCGGCTCGGCGGCTTCTCGGTGGAAGCCTCCGAGCGCATCTGGATGAACATCCCGCCCGCGCGCGTCTGGGTCTATCGGAGGGCCTAATCTTTCAGTTCCGATACTTCGTTTTGATATACCTTAAATATTCATCTCGGAACGGCCGTTTGCCATTCAGCGCCCATTGCAGATGAAGTTCTGCAAAATGGTCGAACAAATAGTTCCAGTCATCATCGATCTTGTTTTTCCTGCGATTGTACGAAAGATCAAAAATTGTCTCTAGGAAATTGTGCACGAGCCATGCATAGGCTTCGTATTC
>DATJHR010000051.1:0-29616 GCA_035493735.1 Acidocella sp. | reverse complement strand
AGGAAAATCTAAGGCTTCGTCGTCGGGATGTTCGACAATGGGGATGTATACCGTTTGACGATGGCGCTCGCTTCTTCCATGTATTGTGAGATCGCTTTCTTGGCCAACTCCTCCTGACATTCAGACAGCTTACGCAAGTCTTTGCATTTTGAAATCTCAATCCATGCATCGACATACGCTTGCAGGCGTTTCTGTGAAAACGCGCACGTCTCCCGTGCGAGATCGATGGAGCCTACCATGGAGGAATTTGACTTTACGACATTTCCCAAAAAGCGAATACGCGCACCTCCCAAAAGGTCCTGGGTCGAGACCACACGATCGTCTTGCTGTAAGTTTTTGGCAGTCGCCATATCAGCTTTCATCGCCAGGTTCCTTATGAGGTATTTTTAGTTCTCCCCAATCCTCCTCACCATCAATAATCAGCCTAGCCATGATGGCCTTGCAAAGACTGGGACGGTTTGAATGGAACGCGCAGCCTAAACTGTCCAAGCCCCTTCAAAAGGGGCGGGTTTGTGTGTAACCCGCACCAAAATCCCCAGTCAACGCGATGACTGTCTCTAAAACGAGAGCTCCCTGATAGTTGATGATCAATCCAAGTCCCGATGTCCAACCGGTGCTGCAACGCCGGCGGGGCTGCTCCTCGTCCCCTGTAAGGAACTGCCAGCATAGCCATGAATCACCGCCGCGAGGGCCAGCACCACAGGGGCGTTAGAGTGCATCCTCGGCCAGGACCAGGCTCCTCTCCTCGCGGCGCACCCATTTGGGTGCACGCCCCGTAACACGCTTGAACGCATGGCTGAAGGCGCTCTCACTGGCATAGCCGAGTGACTCTGCGAGCTTGGCGATCGACGTGCCGTTCTGGCGCAGCGCATGCTCCGCAAGACGCATGCGCCACTCCGTCAGATAGCCCATCGGACCGACGCCAGCTGCCGCCTTAAAGTGAAGGGCGAAGGTGGCCCGCGACATACACACGGCCTTTGCAAGTTCGGGGAGCCGCCAATCTCTTCCCGGCTGCTCGTGCATGAGGGCGACCGCCGGTGCGAGACGCCGATCGCTTGCCAGGCGAAGCCACCCCGGATCTGCCGCCCCCTGACGCTGCAAATGGGCGCGAAGGATATGCACGAACATGAGGTGAGCAAGCTGGGCCAAGGCGGCGCCAGCCCCTGGTAAGCCCTCAGCACGCTCCCGGATCAACTGTTCGAGGATCCAGCGCAGTGGCTCACCCTGAGATGCGCCACCATTGATATGGATCATGGGCGGCAAAGCATCGAACAGCAGATGCGAGCCGTTTGGATCGAGCACCACCCTCCCGCCGATCATCATAAAGTCTTCACCGTTTCCGATCCGGCTGATCTCCTCTCTTTGACAAGAGAGCACCTCACCCAGGCTGACACTTTCAGCGCCAAGGTCGCTCGCGAGGATCAGCGGCGCCGGCCGCAACAACAACAGCACGTCACCGGCCTGCAGCTGAATCGCAGCGTCTTCGTCCCTCGTCTTTAGCCAGCATCGTCCCTTCACGACGCCCCAGAACTTGACCTCTTCGGGCGCGGGAAACCGGATCGACCAAGCGCCGCCTGCCACCAGTGCGCCGGTCAGCACGGATTTGGCGTTCAGGAGCTTCAGCATGTCCGAGAGCGGTTCCGAAGGCATGGCCAGACTATCACGCACGAAATCCGGGATTTACAAGCATTTATCGTCTGATCTGCCTTGGGTAGGTTGGTCCTTAATGACGCAGGTTGGCATCCGCGGCCCCTGCGGAGAGCCTCATTTGCGGAGTGGAGTTTTTGGATGCGTGCAATGCGCTATCACGAGTACGGCGGCCCGGAATGTCTCCGGGAGGATGTCGTAGAGCGACCGCGCGCCGCGGAAGATGAGATTCTCATCGAAGTGGCGGGGGCCAGCGTCAACCCGGCGGACTGGAAACTCGGCGCCGGCTATGCCCGGGGGATGTTTGAGCTTCCTATGCCCTTCACCCCGGGCGCGGATTTCGCGGGCATCGTCCGAGAGGTTGGCGCCAAGGTGAGCGGTTTTGCCGTGGGCGACCGCGTCTTTGCCGCCAAGTTCATCAACCAAGGCGGCGCTTTCGCGGAATATGTGACGGCGTCCGCCGCGATTGTGGCGCATGTCCCAAAGAACGTGCCGCTCAAGCTGGCCGCGGCAGTGCCTCTCGCGGCACTGACGGCATGGGAAGCTGTGGCCGGCGCGGCGCTAAGCCCCGGTCAGCGCGTTCTCGTGCAGGGCGGCGCGGGCGGCACCGGCATATTCGCGGTGCAGTTCGCAAAACAGGCCGGCACTCATGTCATCGTCACCGCCTCCGCTGGCAACCATGAGATGCTGCGAGCACTCGGCGCTGACGAGGTGATCGATTACCGGACGCAGCGGTTCGAGGATGCCGCGGGTCCGGTGGATGCGGTCATCGAGCTGGTGGGCGGCGATGTCACGTCGCGCTCGATCCCCCTGATCCGCCGTGGCGGCGTTCTGTCCTCCATTGTGCCCTCCCCCGCTGACATCATGGCCGGGTACCAGATTTTGGCCCACCAGCGCGGCGTGCGCCTGTCCTTCGTCAACATGGGCGGCAAGCGCGACATGGCGGCGTTCGGTGAAATTGCGAGAAGGCTCGAAACCGGCGCGCTCAAGGTCATCGTGAGCGAGACCCTGCCGCTCTCCCAGGCAACCCAGGCCATGGCGGCAAGCCGTAACGGTCACGTGCGCGGCAAGATCGTGCTCACGGTCGGAGCGTTCGCCTGACCCACAAACCGACAACATCAGGATGCAGAAGAACACGCGCCGTTCATGAGCGGTGCGCCGTGTCTTTCGAGGAAGGAATTTGGCATGACCCAGATATTCGGGGAGAAATCCACCACGGACGAGGTGTTGGCGGGCACGGACCTGCGCGGCAAGCGCGTGCTTGTCACCGGCGTTTCGGCTGGGCTCGGAGTGGAAATCGCGCGCACCTTGGTCGCTCATGGGGCGCAGGTGGTGGGCACCGTGCGGGATCTCGCCAAAGCGGCGCAGGCGACCGCCCGCATCCGGGCCCAGGCCGTCGCCGGCGGCGGGCTGACGCTGGAAGAGCTGGACCTCGCCTCGCTCAAGAGTGTGCGCGCCTGCGCTGACCGGCTGGTGACCGATGGGCGGCGCTTCGACGCGGTGATCTGCAATGCCGGCGTGATGCGCACACCTTTCGGCCGCACCGAAGACGGGTTCGAGACGCAGTTCGGCACCAACCATCTAGGCCATTTCGTACTGGTGAACCGGATCGCCGCGCTGCTGGCGCCAGGCGGGCGGCTGGTGAACGTGGCCTCCACTGGCCACCGCACTTCAAACGTGGACCTCAACGATCCGAATTTCGAACGCACCCCTTACGATCCGGGCCTTGCCTATGGCCGTTCCAAGACCGCGAACATCCTGTTCGCGGTGGAGTTCGACCGCCGCCACAAAGAGCGGGGCGTGCGCGCGGCGGCTGTGCATCCGGGCGTGATTAAGACCGAGCTCGACCGCCACATGACGCCTGCGGAATTCGAGGGGATGATCAAGTACATCAACGGCGTCCTGGAGGCCGAGGGGAGAGATGCGTTCGCGTACAAGACGTTCCACAGGGTGCCGCGACCTCGGTATGGGCCGCCTTCACCGCCCCTGCCGACGCTATTGGTGGCCGTTATTGTGAGAACAGCCAAGTGTCGGAGGTCAATGACACGGCGACCAACCCGCTGAGCCCTGGCGTCAGATCCTATGCCCTGGACCCGGAAACCGCCAAAGCACTCTGGACCAAGAGCGAGGAACTGGTGGGCGAACGTTTCTGAGCGGACATCTCGTCCATCGTCGGGCGACTACCGCCAATACAATACCGTATGCGGATCGGCGGCACCCCGCGAACGGCATCCGGCGGAGCCTCCTTGATCAACACCGGGTCAAAAGCTTGAACGGCGCGATAGGATTGCATCATGATTACGCCCCCTTCGTTACCGGCAGGCGCTGGGCAAGTTCGTCGACCAGCACGCGCGTGTTTTCCGAATAGTCGATTGGGACGACAACGAGATGGACACCGCCGCCGAACGCATTTTCTATGGCGGGTTTCAGCTGCTCCGCAGCGTTCACGCGCGTCGCCTTCGCGCCGTACGCTTCGGCGTAGCGAACGAAATCGGGATTGGTGAAGGTCATGCCGAAATCGGCGAAGTTATCGACCGCCTGCTTCCAGAGGATCATTCCGAAGGCGTGGTCCTCAATGATGAGGACGACGAGGTCGAGCTTGAGTCTAACCGCCGTCTCCAGTTCCTGGCTGTTCATCATGAAGCCGCCATCGCCGCAGACGGCCATGACGCGTCGCTTCGGATAGAGCAAGGCCGCCATCATGGCAGATGGCAACCCGGCGCCCATTGTCGCCAGCGCATTGTCCAGCAACAACGTGTTCGCAACCCGCGTCCGGTAATTGCGCGCAAACCAGATCTTGTACATGCCATTGTCGAGGGCGAGGATGCCGTCCGGCGGCATGACCTCGCGGACATCGTGCACCAGTCGCTGCGGCGTCAGCCGGTCCTCGGTGGCGCGCGCTTCGATCCGGCTCAGGATGCCCTCGCGGAGCGGCAGAAGCGCCTGGGCATGCGGGATCTTGCCTTCGACGCGATCAGCGAGGAGCCGCAGAGAGAGGCCAAGATCGCCGACGATCTCGGCCTGCGGGAAGTAGACCTGCTCGACATGGGCGGGCTGATAGCCGATATGGATGACCTCCGGCCCGCTCCGCCCCATGATGAACGGCGGCTTCTCCACCGTATCGTGACCGATTGTGATGATGAGGTCGGCGCGTTCGATCGCCTCATGGATGTAGTCGCGCTCGGACAGCGCGGCGGTGCCCATGTAGAGCTCGGTGCCGCCGGGGACTGTGCCCTTGCCCATCTGCGTCGTGAAATAGGGAATGCGCGTCCGCAGCACGAATTGTGCGAGGTCTGATGTCGAGCGTGGCCGCGACGCGGCGGCCCCCATCATCAGCAACGGCCGCTCCGCCTGCAAAATCATTTCGGCCGCCCGATCGAGCGCCGCCACCGTCGCCACAGGCAGCTCGACGGGATGCGGCGGGACCAACGGCACCGGCTCGCAGGTTGCGGCGGCGATATCTTCGGGAAGTTCCAGATGGACCGGACCTGGTCGCTCTTCCTGTGCAACGCGAAAGGCGTCCCGCACCAGCGTCGGGATCATCATCGGCGAGACGATCTGGCGCGAAAGCTTGGTAAGCGGCTTCATCGACGCCACGACGTCGACGACCTGGAACTGTGCCTGCCGTGATGACAAGATACCTTTTTGGCCAGTGATCATGATCATCGGCATTGCACCGAGCAGCGCGTAGGCCGCGCCGGTCGAGAAATTCAAGGCACCCGGGCCCAGCGTTGCGATGCAGACGCCGGGTTTGCCTGTGAGTCTGCCGTAGGTTGCTGCCATGAAGGCGGCGGCCTGCTCATGTCGCGTGATCACGAGTTGGATCGAAGATTTGCGGATGGATTCGACAACATCGAGGTTTTCTTCGCCCGGAAGGCCGAAAACGCGATCGACCCCCTCGTTCTCAAGGGCGGCGACGAGAAGATCAGAACCTTTGACCATTCACTATCTCCCGAACCGGATTGACCTACGCATGTTGCCAGGAGGCCCCTGACACCGGCGTCCCGACGCCGAGCCTCGGCGCGATGAAGTCCTGTGTCCCGCTTGGCCCTCCGGCGCGACCATATCGCGCCCATTGCGGCCCAAGCCACCGCGAAATGCCGGGCCTTCACCTAAAGTCTGTGCTATTAAAATATATCAAACAAACGAACCGGGCAGTTCCTGGTCGTGTGGAGGCAGAACCATGGCCGGAACCTCGATCCCCACCGACTTACCACCGACGGCGTCTGTTGTCGCGGGCGCGGACAATCAGCTGTTTCCAAGCGGGTTTCATATTCAGGAAATCGAAACCGAGGGAGTCACGCTCCACGTCCGGGTCGGTGGCCAGGGACCCGCCGCCATCCTGCTTCACGGCTATGCCGAGACCGGCGACATGTGGGCGCCCCTGGCGGCAGATCTCGCCCGCGATCACACGGTGGTAGTACCCGACCTACGGGGAATGGGGCTCTCATCCCGCCCTGAGGGTGGCTACGACAAGAAGACCCAAGCCCACGATGTCGCCGGCGTGCTTGATGCACTTGAGATCAAACAAGCAGATCTCATCACCCACGACATCGGCAACATGGTCGGCTATGCCTTTGCCGCGCAGTACCCGGGCCGCGTCACCCGCTTCGTCGTCATGGATGCGCCGCTCCCAGGGGTCGGACCGTGGGAGCAGATCATCCGCAGTCGCGCGCTATGGCACTTCTCGTTCCAAGGCCCGGACGCGGAACGGCTCGTCGCCGGGAGGGAGCGGATCTACCTTGATCGATTCTGGAACGAATTCTCGGCCGACCCCGCTCGCTTCGGCGACGCCGCCCGTGAGCACTATGCCAAGCTCTACGCGCTACCAGGTGCCATGCATGCCGGTTTCAATCAGTTTGCGGCCTTTGATCAAGACGCAAGCGACAACCAGGATTTTGTCGCCAACGGGAAACTGACCATGCCGGTGCTTGCCATTGGCGGCGAAAAAGCCTTCGGGTCGACCATGGCGCTCGTCATGCGCGCCGCCGCGACGGACGTGCACGAGCAGATCATCTCAGATGCGGGACATTGGCTTATGGAGGAGCAGCCTGTCGCCACCATTGCCGCCGTGCGCGCCTTTCTCGATCCGCGGCATTGACCTAAATGGGGGCGCTTCAGGAAACGGAAAATAAAGCACGCAGCGACCAGGAATAGTCGCCCGATTTGGTCGGTCAACATTCTACAAACCGACCATTCGCTCGGCGTAGCGCGTATAGTCCCAGCGAGAACGAGCTAACGCGGCAAATCGCAACTCCTACGCCAATCGCAGATCCCACAACACATCAAGGACGTGTTGCGTGGAACGCTCAACGTACCCCGCACGATGGGCAATGCCAAGCCGACGCCACAGCACCGGGCGCAGCGGGCGCATGACAATGCGGCTGTCGGGCAATGGCGTCGTGGCCTCATGGGGCAGGAGCGCTGCGCCGTAACCTGCCGCTACAAGACTCCTGATCGCATCGTTGTAGTTGAGCTGTATGCGCGGGGCGGGATGGTGCCCCGCAGTCGCGAACCACTCCGCCGTCAGACGCGACAGACGCGTGGTTGCGTCATTGAGGATGAGCGGTTGGGCAGCGAGCCATTCAGGCGTGATCCGGGCCGGACACCGCCAGTGCGCCGGCACAAAGGCCATCACGGGGTCGCGGCGCCAGGGCTTGATCACGAGTCCGGCCACCGGGGGCTGAGGCAGCGCGACCAGCCCGACATCCAGCGTTCCATCCACCAACCGGGACAGCGTTTCCTGCGAAGTGAGCACGGCAATCTGAATGTCGATGGCGGGATGGTGCGCGCGCAGAACCTCGAGCGCTTGCGGCAGCAGGTGCGCGATCACACCGGTGGACGCGCCGAGCCGCGCACGCCCTTCAAGCCCCTCTACCTGGCGTTGAATATCGTCTAACGCCTGCTCCGCGTCGGCCAGCAGTCGGCGCGCGCGCTCTACCAGCACCTCGCCTATCGTCGTCGGCCCCACATGTCCGCGTTTGCGTGACAGGAGTGGAGCCCCAATGCGGTCTTCGAGTTCGGCGATGTGGAGACTGACCGTTGGCGGCGCCAGGTGCAATGCATGTGCCGCATCGGCAAATGAGCCACGGTCGGTAACTGCGACCAGAGTGCGCAAGCGGTCCAGGCTAATCTCTCGCATGTCGGCTTCCAGATTCAGAAAAACTGACTGTTCAGGTTATGAAATTCAACTTTCTCTATTCTAACCGTCCGCGCAACATAGGGGTTCGTTCTACCTGTTACAACCCACAGTCAGCGGAGTCATCCACGTATGAGCTCTCCCGTAGTTTTCATCGACGGCGACCAAGGCACCACCGGGCTGCAAATCCACGACCGGCTGCGCAACCGGACCGACATCAGACTGTTCACGCTTGCCGCTGCAGAGCGCAAAGATTCGCGGCGTCGCGCAGAAGCCATCAACGCCTGCGACATCGCCATCCTCTGTTTGCCGGATGCCGCCGCGCGCGAGGCAGTGGGCACCATTGTCAATCCTGCCGTCCGAGTTATCGACGCAAGCTCCGCCCACCGCACACAGCCGGATTGGACTTACGGCTTTCCGGAAATGACGCCGGGGCACGCTGCGCAAATCGCGAACGCCCGTCGGGTCACCAATCCTGGCTGCTATCCGACCGGTGCAGTTGGCCTGATGCGTCCCCTGGTGCAGGCGGGGCTCATTCCGAGCCATTACCCGATCAGCGTTCATGCGGTATCTGGCTACTCCGGACGCGGGCGTGCCGGCGTGGAGGAACATGAAGGGCCGGGAGCCGCCACCGCGCCTTCATATCAGGTCTATGGGTTGGAACTCGCGCACAAGCACGCGCCGGAGATCCAGCAGCACGCTGGGCTTGCGCAGCATCCCATTTTCGTCCCTGCGTACGGAGCGTTCCGCCAGGGCATCGTGCTGACGGTGCCGTTGGCGTTGCGGCTGCTGGCACCCGGCGTGGATGGCGCCACGTTGCACGCATGCCTCGCACGCCACTATGCTGACGCGACCCACGTACGAGTCTTGCCGCTGCACGAATCGAGCGCCTTGAAACACCTGGATCCTCAAGCACTGAACGGTACGAACGACATGCACTTAAGCGTGTTTCATAACGTGGAACATGGGCAAGTCCTGCTGGCTGCCGTTTTCGATAATCTTGGCAAAGGCGCATCCGGCGCTGCGGTTCAGAATCTGAATCTGATGCTCACGTAAAGAGTGGTCGACGCTGTGCTGTTGCGGACACCGGTATGATTTATTCAGCAGAACACTCGCCAAGGAAATCGAGATGACACCGGCACTATCTTTGCAGGTGCCTTGCTGCTGAATGCGGCGACTCCCGGCCCGAGCGTCGCTGCACTGTCTCGCGTGTCATCACCAGTGGATGGCGAACTGTTATTCCGACTGTAACTCTCGTGACGCTGGCCGCGATAGATGTCGAGGGGCCGTGCTCGCTTGCTTGTCCACATGCAGCAGAAGGCGGAAGATGAGGCCGTGCGTGATCAGCAGCAGCGGCACAACGAAAGTTGGAATGAAGTACGCGGCTCCCAACTCCCCCGGCAAGAGCCCGGCTTGGCTAGCCCGGTAGAAGGCATTCAGGAGGTCGGCAGAGCCCCAAAGGTTGAACACCCACACGACGACAATGCCTCGTCCGCGTGGCAGCAATAGCAGTGACAGCATGGCCAGTGCCGCCGCAACGATGTCGCCATACGCTGCGGAATGGGCGAAGGCCGCCGGCAGATCAGGTGACACAACGCCCGGCACCAGGAACGCCAACCCGACGAAGCGGAAGCTGTGCAAGACGAGCAAAGGCCGCAACGCCTCGGCGCGTTGCCGGAGGTGAAGCGCTGGCCAGATGTAGCGGGCGGTCACGATGCCCCAGGCCATAAAGCTGAACGCGATGCTCGTGAAGAAGCAGAGTTGCGGCAGCATGATCGGTTGACCTTTCTACGTTGCCTTTGGTGTGGTACCTTACAGTACCGCAGCAAAGATGGTACCGCAAGGTACCAAGTCAAGGAGGAAGACGGTGACGCGATCGATGGCGAAGGAGAAGAGCGAGCAAGTTTCGGCGCGTGGTCGTATCCTCGACGCGGCTTTTTCGCTTTTCATGGAACATGGCTACGCGGCGACCAGCACGCTTGAGATTGCGACGCGCGCCCGGGTCTCGAAGCGAGAGCTCTATGCGCAGGTCGGCAGCAAACAGGAGATGCTGGTGGCATGCATCAACGAGCGCGCCCGGCGGCTGCAGGTATCCGCCGACCTTCCCGCATTGCGGGACCGTGAGGATCTGGCGCGGACGCTGACGTCCGTCGGGACACAGCTCCTCCGCGAGATCACCGACCCTACCGTCATCGGCGTATTCCGGCTCGCGATCGCCGAGGTGGTCCGCGCGCCCGAGATTGCCCAGACGCTTGACTCCGTAGGACGCCAGACGGTCCGCACCGCCTTGCGGGAGATCCTGGCCCAGGCTCAATCCTCCAGACTTCTCGACGGCGAGCCCGCTGAAATGGCAGAGCGCTTCTCCGCCTTGCTCTGGGGCAATCTCATGGTCAGCCTGTTGCTTGGCGTCGCACAACGGCCAAGTTCACGCGCCATCGCGCAACGCGCCCGCGACGCCACCACCGCCTTCCTGCAACTCCACCCGCAGTCTGACGATGCCGTGATGCGTTAACCTTCGGGCGTCGCGGGCCGTCCAGAGCCGGGAGCGAGGCTTGAATGGTCCGTCAGGGTTGGATCAGAGCGGCGGGCCGTTCCTGCGGTTCGAAGCCATCAGGCCCTCGTTGGCGGAAGGTTTGCAGTTGATGGCCGAGAAGCCGAAGTTTGTCGCCCAGCACTTGGGCGCCGTCTGCATGGTGGCGTGTTGGTGCGTCACGGGGCGCGGGGCGTTGTTACGCGCCTGGGCAGCGAGTGGCACCACGGCGGCTAGGCTTATGGCCAGGGCCAGTACGGAAAGGCGTTTTGTTGAGTCAGACATTTGGAGAACCCTCTCTAGGTTGCTTTGTGATGGTACTAAACGGTACCACAGAAAAGCTGGTACCGCAAGGTACCAAATCGAGGGGAGAAGATGATGACCCACCCACACGCTATGCGCCCGGCCCGCGGTTAGAGGTGTCATTTTGTTGGCCTGCTGTTGGCGCGTTGGTCTATCTTATTTACACTTCCAAATGAGCATGTCTTTGATCACTGAATCTACGATCACCTGCCCAGCCTGTGGCACGTCAAAGACTGAGACGATGCCGACGAATGCCTGCCAATTTTTCTACGAATGCACTGGTTGCGGAATTTTGTTGCGACCAAAGCCCGGCGACTGTTGCGTGTTCTGCTCCTATGGTTCCGTGCCATGCCCGCCGATTCAGCAATCGGGCGGGAAGAAATGCTGCTGATCGGCGGCGGGAGTCAGCTCGGTTTGGTGCACACCAGTCGCGACCAGCAGGACGCGCGGAGGTGATCTCTTTTTACGTCTTTCCGGCCTTGCCCGGTCGGCTTGGGGCGTGTGCTACGGAGCAGACCCGGTCGTACAGCGCGTCTCACGCGAATGTCTGCTCTCAGGAAAACGGGCCGACGGAGCAACGGCGATCGCGTTAGATCGGTTCGCGGCCACCACGTGTCATGCGACAGAATCTTCGACGTTCCTGAAAGCCGACATTCGCTAGTTTCTTTTGGGCGCTCTCATTCGGCTTCCAGTGCAGGGCTTAGCTCCGCGGGCGGCTCCTACGCCGTCAGGCTTTCGCGAACGCGCTCAACAGTTATCGTCATCATATCTCACCCCCTAGACAGTTACCAAAACTTGGCAGTGTCTTGACCGGACCTTCAGGTGGAAGCGTAGCGGCCGCTGCAAGAGCTTGTAAATTTCTTTTTATGAGCCAAATGTTCAATATAGCTAACGCACACTCCTAAACCCTGATCCAACGGCAAAATAGCGCACGTCATGGCAGCAATGAGACGCTCTCGGAAAGAAGCAAAAGGCGGATCTCCGTTAGGAGGCATCTGGATCAGACAGCAGCCCCGCGACAGCGCAGGTGCGCTGTGCCGATCGACCGTCATGGACACGATCCTAATGGCGGGCGACAGCACATAAGTTCCGACCAAAAAACGAAAGGAAGATCATGCATCGCTACATGCCTCACCTCGCTTTGGGGCTCATTTTCATCGCCAGTGCCACCTCGGCCGCCCCGCTTCCTGTCCAGGAATACGCCGGCCGGGGCACCCAGGTCTATCGCTGCGGGACGACTGACGGTGCGCCCTCCTGGCAATTGCTGGGCCCTGACGCACACATGTACGACGCCGCAGGCAAGGTCGTCGCGCGGCATTTTTACGGTCCGGCCTGGCAGGCTAATGACGGCAGTCAAGTAAAGGGCAAGGTACTTGTTGCCAACGCTTCGCCCGCCGGCCCCCGCAACGCGCCCTGGCTGGTGCTGCGCGTCGTCTCCGAACAGGGACGGGGGATTTTCGCGCAGGTGAGGACGGTGACGCGCACCGATACCCACGGCGGCGGTACGCCGGTCGAAGCCTGCACAGCGATCAGCCAGGGCACGATTGTGAAGGTACCCTATTCGGCGCGCTACATCTTTTTTTCGCAAGCCCAAACGACACAGGGCATGAAATAACTCACACCCATTACAATAATCTCCCCCGGCGCCGGGGGAGAACGTGCGCACAATCTGGCCGTCTGCACGGACGGGGAGACGTGATGCCGGCCCGTGTCGATGCACCACAGTTGGCCGGCGCAGCAGCCGCAGTAGGTTCCGGGGGCAGACTCAGCGACTCTGCTGCGCTGGATGGTTGCGGCACTCGGGACGCGCGATCTGGATGCACGGCGATGGAAGCGCAGTGCTTTCGGCCGGCCAGCCACAGTCGTCAACAGCGCACCGCATGATGCCGTGATGAAAGGTCCTGCCGCTCCGGCCGCATGCGGGTCTAGGGCTCTATTCCTTATGAACCAGACGCGGGTATTCGAATCCGAAAGCTATAGCCCGCACGTCCCACAATCCCAAACGACTCGCCGCTATCAGAAGCCCCCTTCCAGGTGGAGTCAATGACGTAAACTGTCCTTGCTCCCGCGGTTGCGTCGGGCTGTACATGGACGATATGAATGCCTGGTGACAGTGGCAATCGGACCGGAACCGCCTGCGGAGCACCAGACCGTACCGCCGTAATCACCACAGCCTGAGCGAGTTTTTGGCCGTCTATGTCGATTGACACCGGTACATCCGGTTCGCTGGAAGCCTTGGCGAAGTACAAGATCTCTGGCGTCATCACGTCTTCGAGCGCGACGAATTGTGGCCGAGCGACGCCTGCGATGGGGTCAAGACGCATCGGATAATTGGGTTGCCACCAGGCCCCTGCCCCCCACACAGCACCCCCCCAGAAAGTGTCTGGCGCCGAGGAAATTTCCGCGAGCATCGTGCGGAATGCAGCCAATCCAGCAGCATCCGGCGGCGCGCCCGTCTCCCCCAGAAACAGGCGGACACCGGTCTGCCGTGACCAAGCAATCGCCCCGGCAAGTCGCTCAGCGCCGATCATGGAAGAGCCCACCGGCTGGCGGTACGTGCCCGTGTTGTTCGGGTCCAGATAAGAATGCAACTCCAATACCCAGTTATGCCCGGGATCTATGATCTTCCCCGAAAACGGCGTCTGCGGCGTGATATCGGCCGCCGAACTCCAATGCGCATGCGGCACCAGAATCACGCCGCGAAATCCCGCCTGGCGGATGACCGCGATGGCACGGTTCCAGATCTTCCCGTAATCAGCGTCATCGCCTGTATGTGGCTCGTTCATCAGGCCGATCGCAACGTCGTCATGCGCGAAAGTCACAGCAATTCGGCGCATCAAATCAACGTAGTCCGCCGCTGCTACGGGATCGGTAAGGATATCGTGCGGCTTGCCGTCAATGTTATAAAATCCGTAGCCGTGCGGATCGAGGACGGTAATCGCCCCAGCCGCATGGTCCTCAGCAATGATCTTTTTAAGATCGCTAACAATGTCGGGCGCGAGCGGGCCGTGAGCGGTGGGCTGTATACGACCGATCTGGAAGGGAATGCGTATCAACCCCACACCATGTGCGAGGTAGTAACGCGGGTCTGGAACCGAATAATTGCGGCCAGCAATTGGCCCTCTTCCAAACTCCAGCCCGCTATCGTTGACGCCCCACAGGATAGAGGACGCGCTCCGCGGTTCGGGCGCCGCGTGGGCCGCCACCATGGTCACAAAAGTGAACAATGAGGCTACCAGAATTCTGCGCATGGGGAACCTTACCGTCGTGAAGGGATTTTCAGAGCGCCGGAAGGCGGCGACGCATCGCGCGGCCGATCTGGCGCAGCATAAAGGGTAGGAAAGAGGGATCTCGTATAGTTCGCCCGGCAACCTTGCCGAAGGCGCCGGCGCGCAGCGAAGTTGAAATGAAATGCGCGTCGTCCAGTCGGCCGAGTCCGCGTGCGCGTTGCTGCAACAGCCCGACCATCTCCGGATCAGACGCGATGCGCGGATCGCGAGCCAAGGTCAGGGCTGCGTCCTTGAGCTTGCGGTAGGCAATCGTCGTACGCGTCATCCCAGATGGGCGTCCACTCAGCGCACCCTGCCGCTGCGTGTAAAGATAAAGCGGCTGTGGGAGAATGCGGAATTGCGCACCGCTGAGCAGCAACTCCACCACGAGACGAAAATCCTCGCCATGCCTCACAGCCGGGTCATAAGCGATCTCCCCCGCGGTCAGGGTACCGCGCCGGAAGATGGGCTTTAACAACCCCCAGTCAATCCCGCGGCCATCGGCGAGATTATGGGCGAGGTAGTCGCGCAGGCTCACCGGAGCATCTGGCAGTACGATGGTATCACCGATGCCGCGGGCGGTGACACAACCTGCGACAGCATCGTAATAGGCAAGATCATCCGCCACGAAATCGGCCCCGGTTGACTCCGCGAACGCCATCAATGTCGCAAGACGCGTCGGCGCAAAAGCATCATCGGCGTCCAGCACCGCGAGCCACTCTCCCCGGGCTTGCGCAATCCCGGCATTGCGCGCAGCGGAAGGCCCACCATTGCGCGCCATCGCGATGACCCTGATCATTGGATTCTTCTGCGCGGCCGCCTCCAGCACGGCGCGCGTACCATCGGTCGAACAATCATCGACGACAAGAATTTCACGCGGTGGCACCGTTTGCGTCAGGGCGGATGCGATCGCCCGGCTGATAAATGCCTCGGCGTTATAGGCGGCAATAATGACGGAGACGCTGGCACCGCTTGTCACGCGTGAAAACCCGCGACCCGGTCGTAGAGCGCTTCAAGCGCCGCCGTATGCCGGCGCAGATCATGCGATTTCGCAATGAACGTGGGGCCGGCATCAGAAAACCTAGCCGCGAGCGCATCGTCGGTCAATAATCGGGCAAGCCGATCGACCATGGCCTCTACATCGCGCTCGGCGAAGGCGTACCCGGTCTCACCGTCGAGGATCCCTTCAGTAGCCCCTCCCCTGGCCGAGGTCACAACCGGAACACCGCTGGCCTGCGCTTCAAGAATGACCAAAGGAAGACCTTCCGCATCGCCGCTTTCGGCGGTGATGCTCGGCAAGCACAGCACGCGCGCTTCCGCCAGGAGCGCCTGCGCCTGCTGCCGGGAAAAGGCCCCCACAAAGCGCACGTTGCCGATGGCTTGCGCGCGTACGGAGAGCGCTGAACGTTCCGGTCCATCACCGGCGATCACCAGCTTGGCTGCGGGCAACTGCCGCCGCAGCGCCTCGAAAGCATCAAGCAGATAAGCAGCCCCTTTCTTCTCCACGAGACGCCCGAGAAATAAGATCGTTGGTGGTCGCTGAGCGAGCGGGAGGCCATTGCGGACGAAGCGTTGCGTGTCGATCCCGATCGGCTGCACAAAGATCCGTTCCTGCGGCAAGCCGGCGGCGATCGCGGCCTGGCGGATATTTTCCGAGATCGCGACAAAGCTAACGCTGGGCTGCGCGGCGAGACGGGCCAGACGGCCTGGATAGGCTTTCCACCGGCGCCCTGCACGGCCTTCCGAAAACCATCGCATATGGGTCGTAATGTCTGATCCATGCAGCGTTACCAATAATGGCACGCCAAGCCGCTCCGCGATCGGCCAAGCTTCCACGCCATCGAAACCAAAATGCGCGTGGATCAGATTGGGCCGCTGCCGCTGCACGAGCGCGACGAGCCCAGGTGCGGCGCGATTAAGCCGGCGCCAAGCCGCACCTTCGAGGCGCTCAAAAAACCGCGGCGCACCGCGATATCGAGTTGCCACAACCAGGCCGTCCAGCGGCAATCCATTGATCTGCCGCTCGCCCACAAGGACCGGTTGCCAACGTCGCAAAGCGAGCGCCTGGTCACGCACGAAAGTTTCTGACAAGGGAAGTATCTGCGTCCGACAAATAGCCACAACGCGCCGATCGCTGACGGCCTCCTGCTCTCTTCCATAGGCGCGCTTGATGTGCATCATACGTGCCCAGTGCTGGCCGTGCGCAAATACGTTCGCCCGCGCCGGCACGCGCGGTCGCTGCTGGAGGAGGGACGGCCGAAACGCTCTATCACGGGGGCCAACAGCAATCCCAGAGCCAAATCCTTTGTCATCGCTTTCGCGCCAAACGTCCAGACGCCTGATTCGCCATAAGCGCCCCGGCGATATAGCCGAATAAAGGCGGCAGCCCGCTCGGGCAGCCCCGCGGAGCAGAGCAGCGCGCGATCGGCGTAAAGCGGGCCAAGCTCATTCCAAGCCTTCGCGGCTGCGGCAGATCGCTGGCGCAGGTGCGGCGAGAGCGTCTCCAATGTAGATAAGCGCGCAAACAACTGCGCATCAATCGGCGCAACATGCGCCAAATGGCGATAGACATTGGCCCTATTTTCAAGTCGGTAACGCCATCGCTCCAAAAAGCTAGGCTTTGTGCGCTTGCCAGATCCAAACGTGTTGCCGGCATGCAGCCGGTATTCCGTCAGTTCTTCGTCAAGATAGCAGATGCTCCCGAGCCCAGAGGCGAGAAGAAAGAAGAACAAGTCGTGCGCCATTGCCTCGCCAGGGTGAAGGTGATCCTCCATCGCGCCCCACAGATCGGCAGCCGGCAAAAGATCCGCACGAAACGTTTGGGTGAACCCATAGGAGTACATCCAAGGCGACATGGTCAACCGGGGCGAAATTCGCGGGATGGGCTCGACGTAGAACGGCGAGATCGGCCGGCGCTGCGCGTCCACGATGCGGGAATTATGGAATGTCAACAACACATCGGAATTCCCAAAGCACGGCACGATCCGCGAGAGATTCTCGGCGGACCAGACATCATCCTGATCGCAAAAGGAGATCAGCTGGCTGGTGCAGCGCCGGGCCACATTAAGGAAATTGGCCCGATAGCCAAGACGCTCCGGATTTCTATGGACGTGAACCGGAAAGGGCGCGTTACGTGCAAAGCGCTCGAGGATTTCAAGCGTGTCATCGGTTGATCCATCATCTCCGACCACCAACTCGGTGGGCAGCAGACGTTGCCCCGCCAAACTGTCGAGTTGCTCCTGCAGATAGATCGCGCCATTATACGTCGTCATCGCGATTGAGACGCTCATCGGGACCGTCTCGCTCATTTGCATACCCCGATGATGATTTTACGGAGTATCATGGCATTCGCCTCAGAGCTGGACATCGGCAAATTCCCCAGGGCTGAGAATGCGATCCACCACCCCGCTCCAGGGCATTACATCCACGGTAATCGCTTGTTGATTGCCAAGGGCGCGTCGTATCGCCGCCGTGATCGACGCGCCATCTCCTGGCACATAACCAAACCTTCCTGGTGCGTCGCCTAGGGCAAAGTTCGGGCAAACGGCCGGAATGCCAAACAGTCCGAATTGTCGCAGTTTCAGCGATGTATCGAGGAGATACGTCGGCGTGTTGGCATCACGATAGGGTGCGACGCCAAAAGCAGCATGCTGGAGGTAAGGCAGTGTGTCTGCAAACGCCATTTCCGGATGGATGATGATGTTCCTTGTCTCTAGCCCTGAGGCCGCCTTCCCCGCCCCGATAATGTGGAAGTCGATATCTGGAAACGCGCCCGATGCCTCACGAAAGAAGGTCGCATCAAACAGCATCGAGCCAACCGAGATACAGCCACGGCGGCCGTTATAGGGGCTCGGATATCGTGGCTCTGCAATCGACTGATCGATCCCATGCGGCACGAGGATTGAGGTTGCACCGTGTGGCATTCCGGGCAGCAAATAGCGCGACGGAAGCCGCACCGTGTCTATCATGTCGAAGTTGCGGATAAAGTCGCGTTTGATCGTGTCCGCACATCCCACGACGTCTAGATCATCGGATGCCAGATAGACGATTCGCGCCTTGGGATTAATCTGCCGCACATCGGCGATAAAGATTGCCGCCATCCCCGACTCAACAAACACGACGTCAGCATCCCGAAGCCACCGGCGTGGGACACGCGGAATCATGCGGCGATAGGCGCGGAACAACGCCGATTCCAGAGGGGCGAGCGCCTGGCGTCGCATGGCGAAAGGATGCCAAGCGGTCCTCCATAAGTAACATTCCACACCTCCCGTGACCTCAACGCGATTAGCGCGATCCCAAAGACTGGAACGAGTATCTCCACGATACTGCGAGAGGCGAGAAAGTCCAACCGAAAAAAATCGCGTTGTCCCTCGCTTGGCCATTTCTTCCGCAATGAAATGCACACTGGCTTTGCGAAGGCTTCGAAAATCATGAACAGAGATGAACAAAGCGTTAGTCATCCGGTATCTCAATCATCTAGATGCCATGAACTATTCACCTTCATTCGATGTCCAGCGTCAGGAAGGTACACGACTGCCCGAAAACTCTATGGCAATATTTCATTGCCCCGCCCCTCAGACTAACGCTGCCCGACAGATGTTAGTTAACCTATGATGGCATAATGCCCTACGCAAGGGCTTCTGCTGATTCCATTTATTAATATCTCGATATAGGCGCCCCTTCGGTCCCTTAAATTGCACGATGACTCGCGCATCATTCTTATATACGTAAGGAAGAAACGGGGATTATCTGTACCCGGAAATGCAATATAGAGTTGGTCATCAGCGAACACGGAATCGGTGACCATCCGCAAGCGCCTTATTCCGATCGGAGCATGTGATTCATGGAGCAGGCTATTGTACAATACACGCGGCATATACCTGCACGACCCGTCCCCGTTGCACGGCCAAGCGGGTCTCACCTCGTGTTTACGGCATTGTGTTTCAACATGGTGTTGTGCTTCATCAGCACGCTCGGAAATATCCACATGTCGAACGCCGTCGTCATCGTTTGCGAGATGGCGATCCTCACCACAGCCCTCTATGCCATCCGCTTTCTGATCTCGGACCTGGCCGTTCTGGCCAGCGGCGTCACGGCGGCTTTCCTCATTGGGCTGCGTTTCATCAATCCTGGCCTGGACTTAAAAATCCTGCATGATATGGCCATCATGTATATTTTCTACGAGCTCGGCACGCTTGCCTCCATCCAGGAAGGTAGTCGCGTGTTGTGGATCGCCATGGCAATCATCATCCCGATCGGTCTTTTCGAAGTGCTTTTTCCGGCACAGTTCGGGGCGATGTTCGACGTTTGGTCCTACTATGTCGACAAGGGGGTAATTAGCGCATCGACGATCGATTACTCCCACACCACCTCCTTCATCAGCGGTATCCGCGGCGGCCAGGAAAGCCGAACCTTTCTCCCGTCCCTGCTCGGACCGGCACGTTTCTCGTCGGTATTTCTCGAACCTGTTTCGATGGGAAATTTTTCAGTCATTGCGTTTGCATGGTGCCTCAGCACGCGGATCGGGACCTGGCAAATGCGCGGGCTTCTGCTCACCCTTGCGGCGGCTTGCGCCGTTTTGGCCGACTCACGCTTTGCCTGCGGCTGCTGGCTTCTGATGCTGGCGTTCCGGATGTCGCCATTCTGGCGTTCTGGTTTCGCGGTGTTCTGCCTGCCACTGCTCGCGATGCTCGGTCTTCTGGTCACAGGCTCACTGCACGAGATGCCCGGCGTCGTACCGGCGATCGTGAACGACGATTTCGCGGGCCGACTGCTGTTCTCGGGGCGGTTGCTAAACTATTGGGGCCTGCCGCAATGGTTCGGTCTGGAACCATCGCAGGTTTATACGTCAGATACGGGCTATGCCTACGTGATCAACAACCTCGGACTCCCGCTCGCGCTGTTTCTTCTGTGCCTCTTCGCGTTTCACAAACCAAAAACACCGGAGGCGCTCTCGATGAAGGCGATGATCGCCGTCTATATGGCGACCTCGCTCTGCATCGGCGCGAACATGTTCACGATCAAAACCGCCGCCATATGCTGGTTCCTGTATGGCGCCGCGAATGTCCCCCCATCCACCTTGGCGCCGCGACGCGCGCCAATACAGTTTCAAAAATAACGCTCATAAATCGTAATCACGTCACCGGGTTCAAGCCTGGAACCCGGACCGACCTTGCCCTTCACGGCATCGGCCGAGCCGTTGTCCGCAGTCCGCCAATCCGAGGCATAGCCGGTGACCGCACGATAGGTAAAACCACCCGCCAAGGCCACGGCATCGAGCGTGGTCATGCCCGGCTGGTAGGGGTACTGCCCCGGATGGTTGACCTCGCCCAGTACCGAAATCGGACGGTATTGAACGACTTCAACCGATACGCTCGGTCGATTAACAAGCTTGCTATTTTGGAGTGATGCGGCAATTTCGGACGCGACCTGATTAGGCGTACGGCCAGCGGCTTCTACGCTCCCAATCAACGGAAAAGCGATTTTACCGTTGTCGCCAACGGTGAACGTATTGCTGAGCTGGGTCTCGTCATACGTGATGACCCGTATCTGGTCACCAGGCCCAAGATGGTAGCTGCTATTTTGGGGTGACGGCAGCATCGCCAGGTTCTGGCCGGGCACGCACCCCGCAAGTGCGAGCATCACCGGAAGAATGAGCGCGCACCGGGCCCCATGCGGGAAAGCACCGACAGCGGAATTTTTAGAGGCTTTTGCAAAGCGCATGCTGACTTCCTGACTTTAGGGCAAAGAGTTGATCAGAACTCGCCTAATCAAAAATACTGATTCCCAAGAGGACCGTATTGGCGGTGAAATTACTGTAGCCGGATCCGAAAATACCGGCTGGCACGCCGCTATCCACGCCCCTGCTGTATCCATAACCAAGCGTGCCCCTCAAGTGCCGGTTGATATTCCAGAGCGCACTGACACCGAAGCTCAGCTGCGTCTGGGTAGTCTCACCGAAACCAGAAATATTGGACTGGGATTCGCTTTGGCCGCCGGCCACATATCCCGTTAGGAACAAGTCGGTTCTGAGCTCATGGTCGAGTTCCACCCGCAGGTTCGTGATGGTCTGGTTGCTCGCGAAGGGCGAAGTCGGGTCATCCTGCTCGCGCGTGGCGGTGGCCGTGACCGTATCCAAGTCGGTAGGCGTCCAAACCATGTCGAGCTCGAACGTGGGCGTCGTAACGGTCTGCGTCGTGTTCTGCTGGAAACTGCGGCTTTCAAGGCCGAACAGGGTGCGAAACTGGATGACGCGGTTCCCCCGAAAGTCAAGTCCGGCAAAGCCCCCGAGGTCCACATAATTATCACTCGGGGCTGTCTGGAACTGCGCCTGGGACGCCCGAAAGATCATAACGGCAGCATCGCCTGGGGAAAATTCATATCTGGTCGCGATCATCCCGCTCTCGGTTTTATGAGAGAGCGAGCTATAATTAATCGCGACCCCACCCGTAGACTGCCCGAAGGTAAAATTCTGAAATTCCAGGGACGGGGTGACGCTGAAGCGACCCAAGAGCTTGATGTAGGAAAGCCTGACGTCATCGATTGAATACGGAACAGGTGTCACCACGCCATAAACGCCGAGGTCGGTCGCGGCGAGGTTCAAAGCGCGATGAGAAAACGAAAGCGTCGCGGTATCGTTTCCCAGCGTTAGAGCACCACCGGCAGCAGCCGCCCAGTTCGTGTAGCTCGCGGACGGCAAGTTCAAAAAATGGCGATCGTCGACGCTGAAGGAGGCACCTAACGCGTCCCGCCCCCAATCCGAATTGGCCCGGACGCCGGCATTGGTGTCAATCTCGCTGCTGCCGGAATTTGGCGTGCCAAGCGTGTTTGAATCATAACCGGCGGTCTCGGATATTTCCGGACGGATCACAAAATCGCCGACTTCGACGCCTTCGGCCTGATCCTGAGCATCCATACAGTTGACGACCGAGGCGCTGAAATTCGGGGAATAGCCTGGTATGTCTGGAGGAAAATACTCCTGGATCAACTGCGCATGAGCGTCCCTTGCAGCACAACTTGCTCCACAGATCACAAGGGCCGCGAATAGCCAGTTGTCGGCCCGCTTCAGCACAAAAATCCAGCGCATGTTTAGATCGAGTCATGCTGCGACAGAGCTTTGGTGCGTAGACCACCAAAGCTCTGCGTCATCTTCAACACCAGACCGCGCGCAATGGGGTCGATAATCGTGGCCGATATGGCAAAGGACAGGCAGATGAAAACTGCCAGAATCACGGTTGTAATTGTCGACATCGGAATCAGCCTGGCGATGAACAAAGAACCGGACATAAGGAAGACAGCAGGCAGCGCCTGCCAAGGTTTCTCCGGAATGCAGCCGCTCAGTATGTTGAGCGCGATGCAGTTCACGGTCACCCGCAATGTCCAGGCAAATGCCGCCCCGGGCAAACCCAGCCGCGTGGTCAGAAACCACAACACCAGAAAAAACGGCACGGTCTCCGCAATGCCGACTTTGGCCGTAACATGCGGTTTGCCGCGCGCCTGTAAGAAGCCATAAGCAAGAAACGCTACGCCATTCGTCCAGGCCCCGAACATCAAAATTTGTGCAACCGGCTCGGAGGCCGCCGCGAATCGGTGACCAATCCAAAGCCTTAGGAACGGTCCACAAAGCAGGATCGCCGGACCGCAGACCATCCCGAAGCCATAAAGCAGCGTGATCGTTGCCCGGCGGGTGACGTCTACGGCATCCTCATGCGTGCTGCGTGAATTGCGCGGAAATAAAGTGCGGGATAGGGACGTTGCAAATATCTGCGAGCGCGTCGCAAGGTTCATCGGCACCGAGTAAATGGCAACGGAAGCCGCACCGAGCATCGCGCCGATGATCAACTGGTTTGACGTGTCGAACAGAGGATTGAGCAGACTGGAGACCGTAACCCACGAGCCGTAGCCGAACAGCTTGCGTACCCACTCCAAACTCACGTCAAATAAGCTAATGGGCCATTCAATTTTTACCACGATGGCGTAGGAGACTGCAACCGATAGCAAACGCACCAGCAGCATTGCTGGGATGACCACGTCAAGACGAGGGCCGATGACGTAGGCGCAAATCAAAGGGATGACTTGGCCGCCTATGGTGCCGAAGGTGCTCAGCGTGTTCGATAGCAGAAATTTTTCGCGTGATTCCAGGGCCCCGGTAGAAACACCCGAGAGCATGCCCAGCGGCAACATCGCCGCCATCCAGGGATAGGCGTGGCGCGTCTCCGCCATCAGGCTGTTGGGGATCTTCACGATATGCAGAAGCACCATATGGCCGACGGCATAAAGCAGCAGCCCACCGGTCAGCCCAAGGCCAAGATTGCAGCAGAACGCCGTCACCAGTACCGGGGAGCGATCGCGCGATGATCCATGACCGAGCTTTGCGAGCGCATTCGCCGAGGCGCGTGAGAGACCGAAATCCAGAAAACCAAAATAGCCTAGCAAAACCCAGGAAATGGAAACGACACCATACCGTGCCAAGCCAATTTGGTGGATATAAAACGGCACCGTTGCCAACGAAGTGATAAGCGGCAAGAGCGCGCCGACAACGTTGTACGTAAAATTGGCGGAGAAGGTTTTCCTGCTCATACGCCAGATCTCAGGCGCTCGGTGATCGGCGTACCGTGCCTGAGCGCGAGCGCCTGAGCGTATATGTCCGCATATCGGGTGGCGACCTCCTCCCAGTCGTACCGGCGCACAGCGTCCATCGTCTGCAGCCGGCGCCGCGTGTAGCTGGCCGCGTCATCCAGCACGCTCCCCTGCACGAGCGCGGCGGCGCCAGCAGGATCGCTCGGGTCGACGATAAGGCCGATTTTGGTGTCGTCAACGAGGCGACTGAACGGTGCAATGCCGCTCAAGATCGGCAACAATCCAGCTGACATTGCCTCCACGGCAGCGAGCCCGAAGCCCTCATAGGCGGAAAGACATGCGGAGAAGCTCGCTTCACCGATCAACGACCGGAGTTGCGCGTCGCTCGGATTGAGGACGAAACGCACCGCATTGGCGATACCCGCATCGTTGGCCATCGCCCTTAGCTGCTCGGCCGTCTGGTCGGCCTCTCGCCCGGCGACGATCAATCGCCATTCCGGGTGGAGCGCGCACAGTCGCGCCAGAATGGGAAAAAGATGGCCAATCCCTTTGTGTTGCGCAAAGCGGCCAAAGCAGATGATCGTACGCGTCTGAACCGGAGCTGAAGCACAAGTAAATCTTGCCTGGTCAATCCCATTCTCGATCACCGCCAATCGGCGCCCGGCACGACTCCGAAATAACTCCGCGTCACTGTGACTGCATGCGACGATGCGATGATAAGCCTGGATCGACGCCCGCGTGACGGTATTAAACCATAGCTTCTTGGCCGTGGCGTACTGCGCTGTATGAAAGAACCCACCATGGGTCGAGGCAATCATTGTCCCCCTGTGGAGCGGCCGCGTGAGAGCCAGATAATCAAAGAAAAAATCGATGGCATGAACATGCACGACATCGGCTGACTGCAAATGCCACAGGACCGAAGGCACGAGGGGGTAACGTGACGAGCCGCGCCATGGGAGTCGTTGGATCGGAATACCTGCCACGACATCCTCAGATGAAAGTATCTCGGGACGCCCAAACACACGATTCATGGTCACGACACGGGCATCGATTCCGAGCCGCCCCCGCTGGACACGCGCAAGGTTGAGAACGGACGTCTCTAACCCGCCGACCGACGGGCTGAACTGCCGCACCACATGAACAATTTTCAAAGACACTTAGCCCTCAGAACCGTAAAGGCGGCTGATCAACTTCATCTCGCGCGGATTATAGTCATCGCCAAAAGCCTGCGGAGAATTTTGGTCCACCATTGAGACCACGATGCCCGAAACACGTGCGCCAAAAGTTTGCAGACGATTCAGAGAAGCGGATACGGCTTTTCGAGATGCAAGCTGCCAGCGACAGACAAATATGGTCTGATCCACGATGCTGCCGTGCACCAAGCCATCGGTCATTGCCAGGAGAGGCGGACTGTCAATAATGATCAGACTGTAGGACTGTTTCAGGGCGCCGATCACACGGCGCAATCGCGCGATCTCCTCGGCGCCGAATGGACCGGACATGGTATTTCCGGCCGAAATGAAATCAATTTTTGTTTCCGCATCCGTCTGAATAACCTCAGATGCCGGCACGCGGCCAGAGAGCAAGTCGGTCATGCCGAGTTTAGACGCCGTTGAAGCCTTTTTCATCAATGAGCCACGACGATGGTCACCATCGATCACCAATACGGTTTTTCCCGCTTGGCGCATCGTCATCGCGAGCCAGACGGCGAGCGTGCTTTTTCCCTCCAACGGATTTGCGGAGGCCACCAGCACGGAGCGCGCCCCACCTTCGCTTGCGGCGAGCAAGGAGAGCTTCATGGCAAGTCCGCGCACTGCTTCACTCGTCCGCGAGAACGGATCGTCGATAACATGCTGGGCGACCGCATGATTTCGATCCGCCGCAACAAAGGGGAGTGTGGCCAGAAGAGGCACCTGAACGCTAACGGCCAACTCGTCAGGCTTCTCGAAACCCACCGAAAAATAGTCCTTGATAAGCGTCGCCGCCGCACCGGCTACCAGGGCCAGTACAAAGACCCCAAGAAAGAGCTTCGGTTTATTCGGGAAGGTTGGCCGCGCAGGGACACCGGCGTGAGACACGAAAACAACCGGCGGCTCCAGAAGTGCAGCACGATCAACGACGTCATTCGAGTGTTCCAGGAAGGTCTCATAGACCGTTCGCGCACTCGCCGCCTCCTCAGTGAGGCTGCGATATTCCGCCTCCGGCGCACTCTGGGCCGCCGCCGTCGCACGCAGCGCGTTGAGGTTCTGCGTCAACTGCTGTACCTCGGCACGCGCCGAAACAAGGCCGGCACCGATGGAATGCAAGGCCGCTCCGATCTGGCTGTTTAACGTTTCCCGGGCTTCCGCGATCTGCAAATCCAGTGCTTTGATCTTTGGGTAGTCCACCCCAAATTCCGCCGCAAGCTGGTTCCGCGTCGTTTCCAGCTGCATGACGTTATTCGCGGCGGCCACGAGAATAGGCTGGTCGGATAAACTGACCACGGCCATCGCGTCGCCATGCTGCGTCGCGTTGCGCAGGGCGTCCGCCTGCGCCTTGGCCGCCGCAAGCCGCGCCTGGGCCGCCCCCAGGCTGGTCGCCATGTTGGAAATCTGGCGATCCACGAGCGGATCGGGCGTCGTCTCGCCGCCCGCATTGGTGAGATTATGGCTTACACTGAACGCGTCCGCCGTATTCACGGCATCAAGCCAGCGCCGCCGCAGGTCTGCCGTCCGCGTATCGAGCCACGTCGCGACGCCGTTTAAATTCGCAGTCTGTCGCGCCAGGTCGATCCGCTGATAATTCTGCACGACAGCATCCGCCAACATCGCCGCGCGTTCGCCGGTGTTCGCCGTGACGCTAACGTTAATCACTTGTGAGTGAAGCTCCGGAACAACCGATAGAGACTTCAGGAAACCGTCGACTTCGGCCTGTTGCTTCGCAGCGGCATCCGTCGGTGCGATCGCCGGACAGATGAACGACGCACCTAAATGGCAAAGCGCCCCTCTGATGCTGAATCCCACCTTTTGCGCCGGCGGTGGAAATTGCTTGAGCACGGCAGCCGCAACGTCCCGGGATTGCATCATCGACGCCTCCGTTGTCGGCAGCTCATCATCCTCGGTCTGACTGGTGGCCCCCTGCCCGGCCGGCGCCAGAGGGTCAGCGGTCTGGGGAGAAATCGCCACGGTGGCCGTCGCCGTATAGGTCGGCTTCAGCGATTCCACAGCACCGCCGCCCACGACCAAAACGGTAAAGGTGCACACGAAAAACAGGCCAATATTGGCGCGCCAGATGCGCAGTGCCTGTCTCACCGTATCACCCCTCGAACAGCGCTCGGTAGAGGATGTATGCGCGATGTCTGACATTCTTTCGCTCACAATCCTCGAGTCCAATTATTTGCCAATCCAATCTTATGTTGTAGCACAATCAATCCCGCTCAGCGCCGATTCCAGCCAGCTTCCTGACCGATATCTAAGCACGCGTGCACCGTTAGTTTACTCAAAACTTTTTAATTCTAGCTGGATGTTATCAAGCACGCTTGTGTTTGTTGCCGCTCAGAGCGTAGCGCAAGACATAGAGACCAAATACAGGCAGTCCCAGCAAGTAGCGACGCCAGAGTCGCTTTGGCTCACGCACCAGCCGTACGAGCCATTCGATGCCCAGATTGGCAACCCAGCGCGGCGGCCGGTGCACACGCCCGGCGGCATGATCAACAAGCGCACCACCGGTAATCGCAACGCCGGTCTGCAGGCGATCCCAGTTATCCCAAAGCCAACGCTCTTGCCGAGGCATTCCCATATTCACCAGAAGGATAGATGGGGCGGCGCGATTAATCCGCTCCACTAAGGCCAGATTCTCAACGGAATCTTTTGCCATGTCGAAGAAACCGTGCTGCACGCCGGCCGTTCGAACGCCGTACCGCCGCTCATAATTCCGCGCCGCTTTCATGACGGCTTCGGAGCTGCCGCCAAGCCAGAAGATCGATGCTTTCGGCCCAAGCGCCTCCAGAACCCCGCCAATCCATTCCGGCGGTGTCGTCCGGTGCGCAGCCCGTCCCTTCAGAAGACGTATGGCCAGCTGCACTCCCGCTCCATCGCAGAACGCAATATCAGCTTTCGAAAATAGCGCCGACATCCAGCCAATCGTCTGAGACAGAACAACAAGGTTCGCATTGGCGTTGACCACCAGCATCTTCTGACCCGAATTCACCGCCGCAATCACGCGCCCAGCGATCACGCTGCGGTGCAGATTGTGCAGCCGAAGCCCCATGATGTCGATCCTGCAAGCCTCAGATGTCTGCCCCACCGAGATCGAGTCTTCATTATGCAGTGGCATGCGCCGCACCCTATCAGAACGCATTGCGACTCACGATTTCGCGGATCGCTGTTAGCGCCATGATCTTCAAATCAAACCATGCCGACCAGTTCTGGATATATTCAAGATCATAGGAAACACGCTTGCGAAGATCATCCGTTGTCCGAAGCTCGCCCCGCGCGCCATTTACCTGCGCCCAGCCGGTGATACCCGGTTTGACATGAAATCGCATAATATATTCCGCGGTAACGTCGTTCAGAAGCTCCCCTTCCACGCGCGTCTGCAGTGCGTGCGGCCTCGGCCCCACAAGAGACATCTCACCACGGAGCACGTTCAGAAGTTGCGGTATCTCGTCAATACTCAGTTTACGGAGCCATTTTCCGACGCGTGTAACGCGTGGATCGTCACGCGAGGTCTGCTTCACCGACAAAATATCTGACGCGTCCGTGTACATCGAACGAAACTTGAAGACCATGAACTGGCGATTGTTGAAGCCAAGCCGCGGCTGCCGGAACAGGATCGGTCCCGGAGAATCCATCTTGATCGCAACAGCGACGACGACCGCAGGCAACAGAAGAACGAGAACGGCAATTAAGCCTATCGTCATGTCAATGGTTTTTTTGAGAAGCCTCTGCCACTCGTTCAAAGGACGGCGTTGCAGCACCAGGAACGGCATCGAGCCGATGGATTGTACCGGGAGTACGACGTCCGGACCATGTATCAGGGAAGGCTTCGCGAACACGTCCGCGAGGACGCCGCGTAGCCTCCAGCTCAGATCAGCGATCTGTTTCTCGTTTTCAGGTGCGGGGGACAACGCGATGATGATGCCGTGAATCTTCATTTCGCGACTTAGGCTGATCAATGAGGCGATCGTCCCTCGCACCTGATCTTGTCCCGGGCGACGCGGACCATCATCAAAAACACCTAATACAGAAAGACCATTTTGCGAGTCTGCACTTAACCGCTCAGCGATGCGAAAAGCATGTGCATCACTTCCGATGACCGCAATTTTTCGCTTCAGTCGTGCTTCTATGACCGGATGCGCTTTGGCAAAGGTGCTCAAGCCTCGTGTTGCAACCAATCCCGCCATAACGCTGATGGTCCACGCGCAGGAGGCCCTCAACAAAGCAACGTCCGCCCATCCCAGCCACCAGTACACACCAGCCTGTACAAAACCTGCCAACATCAAAGAGGGCATCAGAAAGCGTATCTGCTGGAGACTCATCTCCAAAAATGGCAGAATTGGCAACTTTGGATTTGGCAAGGTCAAGAAAAACACCAGTGCTGCCACCAAGTCCGCCACAGCAACCGCGATCGTTTGCGGTCGCGCGGAAAGAAAACCTCCAAGCCACGCAGCGGCAAACGAGACCGAAACAACTGTTGCGCCGTCGATCAATGTGATAGCGCATTGTACTAGAGGATGATCACGATGGTCATGCGCCGCCGCCGCGGGGCCAGCCGCCCCAACAGCGTCAGAGAACCATGATAACTGCGGATAGGGCGCCCTCTGAATCGCGCTTTCTATTCCAAGCCCAGGCTTTTTCCGCCGGAAGATCTGGCTGCCGCTCATATCGCCTCTCCGCGTCTATCATATGACATGCCTCGCCCCCGACTTTAACGTCGGTGTCGATGGCGTCTTTGAAAGTAGATCGACTTACGCTCGCCGGTCGGGAGCATAGGGTTTTCTAAAGCCTGCTAGGCAAGACAACGCGCTCCCCAGCGAGATTTAAAGACCTCGGCCATTGAGAATACGCTCATAGATGCTTCGAGTTGAAGGCCCCCTGTTCAGCGTATGAAAAGTATTCATCCCGGGTTTATGGGTCAATCGGTATATTGTTCAGAAAATGTGAATTCTC
>DATJHR010000050.1:0-10198 GCA_035493735.1 Acidocella sp. | reverse complement strand
GTAAGCGTCGTGGCATCGGCACATTGCGGCGCGCGGGAGCGCTGTGATGCAAAGCGCGGATGGACGAACCGCCTGACATTATTGCCGCGGATGAGAGCGGTCATACGACCAATCGTAGGAGTGCTCGGAGTGAACGGGTGGAGATCATCACCCGAGGCGAGAGGCGTCGCCGTTGGACGCTGGAGCAGAAGCGCGACATCGTCGCCGAGAGCTACGGCTCCGACCTGACGCCGATGGAGGTCGCGCGCAAGCACGGGATCAGCTCCGGGCAACTTTATACATGGCGGCAAGAGGTGCTCGGCGTGCGGGCAGCGGTGCTGACACGGGCCACTCCGCGGTTCGCAGCGGTGGAGGTTGCAGCCACGCGGCCGACCATCGAGCCTGCCGCACCGGCGCCTGATATGGCGAACGTGCGGGCAGCATCGTGCTCCGGCGGGCGTATGAAGATCGTGCTGCCGGGCGACATCGTCGTGCGCGTCGATGCGCGGGTGGATGGTGCCGCGCTACGGCGTGTGTTGGATGCGCTGAGGCGGCGATGATCACCCTGGCATCCGGGCTGCGCATCTATCTGGCCTGTGGGGTGACGGACATGCGCAAAGGCATGACCGGGTTGGCAATGCTGGTGCAGGAGAGCCTTGCCGAGAACCCGTTCGATGGCGCCGTCTATGCATTCCGAGGCGGCCGCGCCGGGCTCATCAAACTGCTCTGGCATGATGGCGTTGGGCTGTGCTTGCTGACAAAGCGGCTGGAGCACGGCCAGTTCGCTTGGCCGACCGCCACCACGACAGGACGGATTCAGCTCTCGTCGGTGCAATTGGCGGCGTTGCTCGACGGCTGCGAGTGGCGGGCACCGGTGAAGCCGCGGCGGCCCGAACTGGCTGGATAGATCTCGTACTTTGTCGACATTGTCTCTGGCTTCGACGCGGCGAGCTGGTTCATCATTGCCGCGTGCAGATCGACCTCGACGCCCTGCCGGACGACCCGGCGCTGTTGCAACAGATGCTGCGGACCGTGCTCCAGCAGCAGGGCGAACTGCATGCCGAGAATGACCGTCTACGCCTGCTGATCCAGCGTTTGAGCCGCCAGCAATTCGGTCGCCGCTCCGAACACCTGACCGACGAGCAGTTGCAGCTCGGCCTGGAGGATCTGGAGCAGACGATGGCCGAGAACCAGGCGGCGCAGGACGGCGCTCAGACCGATGACCTCCCGGCGCCTAGGCGTGCGAAGTCCGCCGCGCGCAATCATGGCGCATTGCCTGCCCACCTGCCGCGCTACGAGGTGGTGATCGACGCGGCACCGGGGAATTGCCCATGCTGCGGCAGGGCGATGCACCGCATCGGCGAGCTGCGCACCGAGCAACTCGACATCGTGCCCGCGCAACTGCGGGTGCGCGTCACCCGCCGCCCGCGATATGCCTGCCGGACCTGCGAGGAAGCTGTGCTGATGGCCCCGGCTCCGGTGCGGCCGGTCGATGGCGGCATGCCGACCGAGGCGCTGATCGTGCATGTTGTAGTCAGCAAGTTCTGCGATTCGCTGCCACTGTATCGGCAGGCGCAGATGCTGGCACGGCAGGGCATCGCTCTCGATCGTTCGACCCTGGCGCACTGGGTCGGCACAGCGTGCTGGTGGCTGGCGCCGCTGTATGACCTGGTGGTCAGCACAGTGCTGTCCTCGCCCAAGGTATTCGCCGACGACACCGGCCTGCCGGTGCTTGACCCCGGCCGCGGTCGCACCAAGACGGGTCGGCTATGGTGTTACGCGGTGGATGACCGACCCTGGTGCGGGCCGTCGCATCCGGCGGTCGCCTATGTTTATGCCGAAGATCGCAAGGCAATCCGTCCGGCGGCACATCTGGCTCGCTTCGATGGTGTGCTGCAGGTGGACGGCTATGATGGGTTCAAGCGGCTAGCGGGCGAGCGCGCCGACGGCTCGGTGCAATTGGCTTTCTGCTGGGTGCATATGCGACGCCCCTTCTACCAGTTCCATGCCTCCACCAAATCGCCGGTGGCGGCGGAACTGTTGGCACGCGTCGCCAGTCTCTACGAGATCGAGACTGAGAACCGTGACTCCCCGGCCGAGCATCGGCGCGCGGTGCGCGATGTCCGAAGTCGGCCGATCGTGGAGGCCCTGCACGCCTGGCTCGAGGAGCAGTTGTCGCGTCTGCCGGGCGGTTCTGACCTCGCTAAGGCCATGCGTTACGCGCTGCGCCATTGGCCCGGATTAGTTGCCTTCCTCGACGACGGTCGCATCGAGATGGACACCAACGTTGTCGAGCGCGCGATCCGCCTCGTGACCCTTAACCGAAAGAATGCGCTCTTCGCGGGCAGTGATGGCGGCGCGCGCCACTGGGCAATCGCGATGACGTTGATCAACACCGCAAAGCTGAACGGCGTCGCGCCATTGGCGTGGCTGACCGATGTGTTAGAACGCGTCGTCTCAGGGCACACCAAGGCGAACGAACTGGAAAGTCTGCTCCCGTGGAACTGGAAGATTTGGAACACCGCAGCCGCGTCCACCACCATGGCCGCGTGATAATCGACCGCTCCTAACCCGATCACGCTCGCGCCCCGCCAAACCGAAGCCCCGTGCTCACGCCGCGACGCTTACATCTCCACTGCCAATCCCGCACCTGTACTTAACGACGCTCTTAAGAGCGCCCCTAAGATCACCGTGCGGATTAAACACCGCAAAGGGGCCGTCCCCCGACGGATACTTCCACTCTCTACGGGAGGCTCGAACTGTCATCGAACAATCGCGGTGCCAATACAGTACCGTGCGACCTCATGGATCGCTCGGATACACGCCCCCGACCCCGAATTGTTCATTCCTGCGCACGGTGCGCTGCCGGTCACACCCAGCACCCTGGTAATCCGCCCCTCAATTCACTAGCATTCCAACCGGACCACTCTGTGGGGGTCGAACAATGGCTCGCTGGACGTCTCTATGGTCCGTCCAGGGAGCCACGAGGACCCCATCAACTGGTAGAGGCTCCACTTGTATTAAACGTAACGATGTCTCGATGAGGCCGGCCACCTCTAGCTTTAGTTGTCGCAAGGAGACTACATGATCCCGCTTTCTGATGGGCCCTCCCGCTTAGCCCTACTCAAGAAGACTACCGCATTTTTTGTATCGTCAGCTTGGACTATGAAGCGACATAGCAATGAGACGTTCGATTTGGAGATCACTCATCGTGGTTTCAGATGCTTTGTAGCATGCATCGACGCGAAAGTTCTTAACTATATCAGTTCATCTGAAATTATTGAGCGGCAACGAAATAGTTTCCATCAGTTTAAAATTAAACTTGGTGCTACCCACATCGCCGTATTTAACTTGCCAATTCCTGGAGTCTCTTTTGAAAAAGCAGCCGAATCTGGAGCGTTGATCTTTCATGTTGATGAACTTAATGAGATTGCTAAAGCTGATCGCTTTTTCGAAATCCTACCAGCCACCTTTACCACCAGAGAGGAGCTTCTTCTGCAAGGAAATGTTGACCTATGCGTTTCTATCGCAGATCGTTATAGAAAACAAGGTGATACACAGAATGCCGTCAACTGGCTAAAAAAAACTATAGTTGATAAGCCGGCAATTTCTATTGCCAATAGAAAATTATATCAATTATACATGGAAATGGGAAATTTTGATTTGGCCGAGGACATTGCTCTAAAAGCTCTAGTCAAAAATCCAAAGCATACTGAATATCTTGGTATTATGAAAAAACTATCGGAACTGAAAGGAGATATTCGAGAGGCATCCGAGTGGGAAAAACGTAGATTAGACGCATCAATGAAAGCGCCGGATTTTGATAGCATTATCAAAAGGCAAAAATCGCAATTCCCTAATTCTAGTAAGTCGAAAATTATGGAGGTACCCACTTTGTTACCACATGCTGCAAACAAAACGGACAAGAGCAGACGTTTATCGCTTCTGAATTTTACGCTAAAGACATTTATGGATTGGAGAAAGTAGCGTTTTAATGAGCAGCCTGTGGTTGTCAGAGAGGTGGCTGACAGAGCTATAAGTGGAATCCCTGCCTGAAATTGACGCATGAAGGCGCCATCGGGAGCGAGCATGACGAAACGAACGCGGCGGACGCATAGCGCGGCTTTGAAGGCAAAGATGGCTCTTGCTGCCTTGGAGGGTGAGATGATGGTTGGAGTTGGCGCAGCGTGATGTTCAGCCCAACCAGATCACGACCTGGAACCAGGATCCTGCTTATGATCGAAGGTATCTCGGGGGCAGAGTCAGGTTCTATGCTCTTGGGTCGAGCATGTCTTCGGCATCGTATAGCAATGGGTCAAGGTTCTGCTGACCAGATCTAAGGAACGATCTTGATGCTCTGACCGCAATGCAGGCTCTTTCACATCACGTCTTGGTCACCCTCTTGCCCGCTTCTGACATGCGGACGCGGCTAGGGTTGGTCGAATATGGCCGACAGCATGTCCATCGCCTCGTCCAGCACTGCTAGGAATTAACGGACAAGCTGCAGTGGGCGATTCGGCGAGACCTGCAGCTCCCGACTGAGGTACCTAACAAGGACGCTGTCTGCTCGAAATCGCCGCGCTCGAAGCTCCACTGGCAACGAAGTAATCACAATCAAGGATTTTGGCCGATTTCCTTTGTGGTCTCGTCGACATTTGCCTTGGTGACGAGCACGGCGGGAATGAAGGTGTAGGGCGGCAGATCATGGGCTCCCGCGAGGTAGCGCGCCACGTTGTCGATCGCCGTTTTGCCGATCAGGTATGGTTGCTGTGCTGCGACTGCCGCGGCGGGAGAGCTAGGATCTGCGACCATCTTCACGACGTCAGGGCTGCCGTCGACGCCGTAGGTTCGCACCTCGGGGCGATGAGCGGCGACAACGGCCTGCGTCGCACCCACCTGCGGCACATCCCACGCTGACCAGATTGCCGCGATCTGCCCCTTGTTCGGATATTTCTGCAGCATATCCGTCACCTGGGCATAGGCATTCTGCACCGTGTTCGGGATCACGTCTCTGAGCTCGGGCTGGATGATGTGAATGTCCGGAAACGCCTTGAGCACCAGCTTCAGCTCGTCATAGCGGATGGCGCAAACGGGTACGCTGTAGAAGCCATTGAAGACCAGAATATTGCCGCGGCCTCGGATGTCGCTCGCGAGCTGCAAAGCGAGCTTCTCGCCGATGCTGTAGTTATCGGAGGTGGTGTCGTTGATGCTGTTGGGTGAAATGGTGTCGACGGTGAAGAGCGGAATTCCAGCCGCGCGGATCTTCTTGAGCCAGGGCTGCAGCACCGGTCCGTTGCCGAGTTGCTCGACGATCGCATCGGGCTTTTGCGCGATGAGCGTCTGAATCTGGCTAATCTGCCGGCTGTCGTTGCGACCGCCATCAAGAGCGATGGCAGTCCCGCCCAGCCGCTTCACTTCGTCGATCTGCCCCTGATAGGCCTTGAGATCCCAATAATGCTCAGTGCCGATCACGGTGATGCCGATCCGTTTTCCCTTCAGACTCGGTACGTCATCCGCACGCGCCGTGCCGATCGCGGCCAGGCTCGCGGCCAGGGCAAACCCCGCCAGCAGGGTCGATTTGAACGCCATTCTCCAAACTCCGTGTGTGTTATGATTAATCAGCTGACTGAAGACGGCGGGCGGCGAAGCTTGCTGCCAGAACCGTGAAGACGAGGAGACCCACCGCCACCTGCTGCCAGTAGAAGTTCCAGCCAATCAGCAGCAGGCCGTTGTGCAGCATCCCGAAGAGAAAAACGCCGAGCAGGGTGCCGGGCACGTTCGGTTTGGCCTCGGGACTGATCGTGGTGCCGACGAAGGCAGCCCCAATTGCATCCAGCAGAAAGGCATTGCCGGAGAGCGGCACATAGGATTTGACGGTTGCTGCCAGCAGCAGGCCACTCACGCCGCAGAGCAGTGCCGACAGGACATAGACGGCTGCGATGGTGCGTTTGACGGGCAGGCCGGAATACCGCGCGACCTCTGGCGCCGCGCCGCTCGCCCGCACGTGCCGGCCGAAGGCGGTGTGGCGCAACAGGAGCTGCACCAGGAGCGCAGCTGCGAGCACAATCCACAGCGGCACAGGCACGCCGAGCACTGTGCCATGCGCCAGCGCGGTGAGCCCCGCCGCCGGAAAATTGGAAACGAGATAGATCGGTGTGCCGCCATTGGTGGCCAATTGCTGCACGCTCTCGCCCACGAAGAGCACGCCGAGTGTCGCCAGAAACGGGCTGATCCCGAGACCCGCGACCAGGAGCGAGACAACCATACCCACCCCGATAGCCCCCGCCAGGCCCGCGCCAAGACTGAGGCCAAGGCCATGGCGCGAGGCCATCAGCGTGACGGCGATCATCGCCGCGATATCGGCTGACGTGCCGACCGAGAGATCGATCCCGCCAGCCGAGATCACAAGAGTCATCCCGAGGGCCACGATGGCGGGCAGAGTGAAGTTGTTGACGAGGATATGGACAAGGTTGCCGGGCGTGCGGAAGGTCGGCGAGGCGATCGCAAACGCCAGCAGCAGGAGGATGAGCACCGCCGGCGTGACCCAGCGGACTAGGGTTGCGAGCAGCAGTCGTTCCCGGCCGGGCGTTCCCACAGACATGGACATGTCAGACGCTCCCCGGGCGGCGGGAGAGCGATCGCAGTGAGACAATGCCAAGGATCAGCACGCCCTGCACGCCATTCACCCAGTAGCTGGATACGTTCAGAAGCTGGAAACCATTGATGAGCCCTCCAATGAACAGCACGCTCAAGATCGTGCCGCCAATGGAGGGAGCGAGACGGCGCGAAAAGACGACGCTCATCAGGCTCGTCAGGACAACGGACAGCAGGATATCTCCCGAACCGGGGGAACTGCCGGAAAGCCGGGCCGCCTGCAAAATGGAGGCCAGCCCCGCGAGCAGGCCCGCGCCCATATAGGTCGCGACGAGATACAGCGAGAGGCGCAGACCGGCCGCCCTTGCCGCCTGCTGGTGGCCGCCCACGGCCTGCAGGCGCAGCCCCCAGGGGGTGCGGTGCACCAGAACGAGCATCAGGGCGGCGGTGAGGATGAAAGTCCAGCTAGTTATCGACAGGCCTAGCCACGCCGCGCTGCTGATCCAGGCGAGCAATGGCGAGGACGAACTGATCACAGTATTCTGCGTCAACACCAGTTCCAGCCCGGCGCATATATTCATCACGGCCAGGGTCGTGAGCAGCGGCAGGATACCAAGCGCCACGACCGCGAGCCCATTCAGCGCGCCGACCGCGATGCCTGCCCCGAACGTGAGCAGCACGGACACGGAGTCCGAATATCCAGCCGCACTGGAAACCGCATAGACTGCCGTGCATAAGCCAAGATTGGCGCCGAGGGAAAGATCGATGCCGCCACGGATAACATCGCCGCCACCGCCGACAATTACCGCCGTCATGCCAAAGGCGAGCAGCGCCAGGACCGCCGATTGTTCGACGATATTGGTGAGATTGCCGAGTGCCGTGAAACCGGGAGCGGCATAGGCGAAGTAGACAAAAACTAGGACGAGGGCGGCTAGCGACCCGAGCCGGATGGTCTGTCCAGAACTGGGCCTGCGCCGGCTGGCGCGCTCGGGACGGGTTTCGGGCGCGAAGCTTGCCGTCTCCGCCGGGTTGAAGATTTCCCCGCTCATGCTGCCTCCGGCCTTTCGGCATCGGGATCAACGCCGATCATGGGGGCGCCGGTCGCGGCCGCGAGGATTTCGTCCGCGGTGGTTTCGGCCGGCGAAAGGCGGCGCGTAATCCGACCGCGATACATCACCAGAATGCTGTCACAGATGCCGCAGAGTTCCATAAGATCGGAGGAGAGGATCAGGATGGCAGCTCCCCGCGCCGCGAGCTCGCCGAGCAGGCGGTAGATCTCCACCTTCGCCGCGACGTCCACGGCCACCGTCGGTTCGTCCAGGATATAGACATCGGATTCCGCACTCAGCCATTTTGCCAGCACCACCTTCTGCTGGTTGCCGCCGCTGAGATCACGCAGCCGGGTCTCGCCGCTCGGGGTCTTGATGCCCAGCCGCGCAATCAGGCCATCGACCTGCTGCCGCTCCCGCCGTGCGCTGATCAGCCCGAAGCGCGTGAGCTTGAAAAGACTCGCGAGCGTCACATTCTCCCGCACCGAGATATCCGGGGCGATCCCCTGATGGCGGCGGTCCTCCGGCACTAGGCCGAGCCGGTGTGCCACCGCCCGTCCGGGCGAGGGGATCGCCACCGGCTTTCCCCGCACCTCGATTGTACCCCCATCCACTCGGCTAAGGCCGAACAGCGCCTGCAATACGTCCTTGGCACCGGATCCCAGCAGACCCGTGATGCCAAGAATCTCACCAGCGTGAAGGCTGAAGGTGACGTTCTCGAAGTTTCCAGCTTGCCGCAGGGAGCGGACGCTCAGAACGGGCGCCCCGCGTGGCACCTGCTGTTTCGGAAACATGTCGCTGATCTCACGATTGATCATGAGCGCGACCATCTCGGCAACCGGTGTTTGTCGCGAATCGACCGTCGCAACATCACGACCATTGCGCAGAATTGTGACGCGATCACAGAGATCCCGCACCTCCTCGAGATAATGGGAGATATAGACGATTGCGGTGCCCTCGCCGCTCAGGCGGCGGATGATCGCGAAAAGCCGGTTGGCTTCCTGTCGTACCAGGGCAGCCGTCGGCTCATCGAAGACCAGAACACTTGGCCGGTTAAGCAAAGCGCGGATGATTTGCACAATCTGGCGCTCGGCCGCGCTCAATTCGCCGATCAAGGCATCACCGCGGATGGCGATGTCGAATTGCGCTGCGATGATTCGCTCGGCGTCCTTGCGCATGCGGCGTGACGCGAGGAAGGGACCATGATGCGGCTCCTTCCCGAGAAAGAGAGCCTCGGCCACGGTGAAGCTCGGTGGCAGCAGGGCTTCCTGGTGGATGATATGCACACCGCGGGCTTCCACCGCGCGCGGCGTGATATGCGGCAGAGGTGTGCCCCCGATCCCCACTGTTCCCGCGTCCGGCCGACAAAGACCGGCCAGCACCTTGATCATGGTCGATTTTCCCGCGCCATTCTGGCCGATCAAGCCGTGAATCTCACCCGGCTGCAGGACGAGGTTTGCATTGTCTAGCGCGCGGGTGGCACCGAAGGTCTTAACGATGCCGCGCAGCGCCAGGGGTTCCTCCGCCATCTTCAGATGGCCCCATGCCGGGGCGGTTTGATGTCGTTGAGATAGTAGTTGCCGATGGCCGCATATTTCCAGCGCACCGGATCATGTAGCGAATGCACCCGCACGTTTCGCCAGTAGCGATCAAGCCCGTGCTCGGCGAGCGTGGATCGCGTGCCCGCCAATTCGTGCAGCTTGTTGGCTGCTGCCAAGGCAGCCTCGGTGCCCCAGGCGCGTGCTTCGGCGACCGCCACCGAGGCGCGGGCGAGTGTGTCCTCGTTTGGTTCCTGTGCGACCAGATCGACCGCCGCGCCGGCCCGTGCGAGAAGCGCGTCTGCCGCGTTCTGTCGCAGTGTCAGGTCACCAATAGCGGCGATGGTATAGGGGTCATCGACCGCCCGTTCTTGACCGCTGTCGATCCAGGGGCGGGACTTGGAGCGCACGAAAGCGATGGTCTCGGCTAACGCGCCGCGCCCGATGCCGATGTCGATGGCAGCGTGGATGATCTGACCCAGCGGTCCCATGCTCGTGGGCTGCTCGAAGGATTCGTAGAAGGGGATAACGGCGAAAGGTTCTACCACCGCATTCTCGAAGATGGTTGTGCCGCTGCCCGTGGTGCGCTGGCCGAAGCCGGACCAGTCGTCGATCAACGTGACCCCGGGTGTATCCGGTCGCAAGAATGCGAAAACCACCCGCTCCTGCTCGTCTTTGGCCAGCGCCGCGATCCAATGGGCGAAGAGCGCGCCGGTTGAGTAGAACTTGCGTCCGTTGAGCAGAAACTTTCCATCGCGCGTGGGGCGGATCGTTGTCTGGTAGTCATGCACTGTCTTGCCGCCGGCCTCGCTCAAGGCATTGCCGATGCGATCACCTGCGAGGATCCGGGCGAACCAGAAGGCCTTCTGTTCCGCCGTTCCGGTCAACCGCAACGCCTCGAGCACGAAGAAATGGTTCTGCGGAATCTGGCCGATACTGCCGTCGCTGGCGGAGATAATCGCCGTCACTTCCGCCAAGGTCGCCGCCGATACGCCGGCGCCGCCGTATTCCCGCGGCACCGTGATGGCCCAGAGACCG
>DATJHR010000049.1:0-8449 GCA_035493735.1 Acidocella sp. | reverse complement strand
CGACCCGGACGAGCGCTTCAAGGTCAACGCCTATATCCTCAGCAGGCAGCTCACCGCCAACGCCATCAGGGTGAGCGTGTTCCGCCAGGTCCAGCAAGATGGCCAGTGGGTCGACTCCCCGGCCGATCCCACGCTCGCCGGCGGGCTGGAAGACCGTATTCTCGTTCAGGCCGCGAACCTGCAAGCGGCGGCGCAGAACAACAAGTAAGGGAAGGCAAAGGCTACTTTTTGTGAACAAAAAGTAGCAAAAAAACTTTGTTCGCTTAGGCCGTGCTGGTTTGAGCGCCGCCGGCCTAGAGCCAAAAAAATTTTTGCGCCGCTTTTTTCAAAAAGCGGCTACTTTCTTCATTTAATCTAACCAACCGTCACCACGACCACATGCTCGGCGTCGGCTTCCGCCAACGCCTGGTGCAGTGCGGCAATGGCCGCGAGCATTTTCTCGCCCGCATCCTCGTCCTCTTCCTCGGTAAAATCCTCGTAGGCCTCGGCCAGCTCTTCCGCGGAAAACGCTTCCGGGTTCAGCTGGGCGAGATATTTTTCCTGGTCGTCAACGGTCAGGATGAACACCAGGGCTTCCATTGCCTCGGCGATGTCGGCCACCACCTCGTTCTCGCTGGTCTCGAGATCGATTTCGTAATCATCCGCGAGGATCGGCAGCAGCGCCGAAAAAATCTCGCCATCCTCGTCGAAATCGGCGACCGAGCTGCCATTGGCGGCGAGAAAAGCCGGGAATGCCTGCGGATCGTCATCCGCGGCGGCACCCACCAGCTCGCCCAGGTCGGCACGCGGCAAACGGGTGAAAGTGGCAGTGACCGGCATCGCAAAACTCCGTTTTCAAGGGAATGTGCGTCTGCATAACAAGGGGCTTCGGGCCGGACAACCAAGTTTGCAAGGAGCAAGAAAGCGCTACTTTTTGTATACAAAAAGTAGCAAAAAAACTTTGTTCTTCTTGAGCCGTGCTGGTTTCACGGCCACAGGCCCAAAGTCGAAGAAGTTTTTGCGCCGCTTTTTTTAAAAAGCGGCCGCTTTCTTTTCCCTCAAGCGATCTCCGCCAAAGCCTGGGTCAGATCGTCGATCAGGTCCTGGACGTCCTCAAGCCCGACCGAAAGCCGCACGGTGCCCTCGGTGATGCCGAGCTTGGCCCGCTCCTCGGCGCCGATGCGCATATGGGTGGTCGTGGCCGGATGTGTGGCGAGGGATTTCGTGTCGCCCAGATTGTTGGAAATGCTGATGATGCGAAACGCGTTCATCATCGCGAAAGCGGCCGCCTTGCCGCCCTTCAGCTCGAAGGTGACCAGAGTGCCGCCGCCGCTCATCTGCGCCATCGCGAGCTCTCGCTGCGGGTGCGAGGCCAGTGTCGGGTAAAGGCTGCGCGCCACCTTCGGCGAGGTTTCGAGGAAGGTGGCGATGGTCTCCGCGGATTTCGACTGCGCGGCGACGCGCAGGCTCATCGTCTCCAGCCCTTTCAGGATCGTCCAGGCGTTGAACGGCGAGAGCGACGGGCCGGTATTGCGGAAGAAGGGCTGGAACACCTCCTCGATCCATTTTTTGCTGCCGAGCACGGCGCCGCCCAGCACGCGGCCCTGCCCGTCCATATGCTTGGTCGCCGAATAGACCACCACATCAGCGCCCAGCTCGAACGGCTTCTGCAACAGCGGGGTCGCGAACACATTGTCCACCACCACCAGAGCTCCGGCTTCATGCGCCAGCTTGGCCACCGCGCGCAGGTCCACGATGTCCAGCATCGGGTTCGAAGGGCTTTCTAGCAGCACCAGCGCCGCCGGGCGGCTCAGCGCCGCGCGCCAGGCTTGAAGATCGGCCCCATCCACGAATTCGGTGGCGATGCCGTATTGCGGCAGCAGGGTGCTGACAATCCAGTGGCAGGAGCCGAACAGCGCCCGCGCCGCCACCACCCGGTCGCCCGCCTTCAACCCGCACAGCAGCGCCGCACTCACCGCCGCCATGCCGGTCGCCGTGCAGCGGCAGGCCTCCGCGCCCTCGATCGCCGCCAGCTTCTGCTCCAGCATGTTCACCGTCGGGTTGGCGAAGCGCGAATATTGGAAATGTTCGAGCTGGTTGGCGAACACCGCCTCCGCCATCTCGGCGCTCTCATAGACAAAGCCTGAGGTCAGAAAGAGCGCCTCGGCATTTTCGTCGAGATTGGACCGAATGCGCCCGGCATGGATCAGCTGGGTCGCGGGGCGGAGTTTGGCGGCGGGATCGGACATGGCTCGGTTCTTTCGTTCAACAACACGCCCGGCCATGGAAGAGTAACGCCCGCTCCCGCCTATGAAGGCGGCCAGTCGGGGTCACAGCCTCTTTTAGCTGCTTGTTTTGCTTCCGGCGCCGACCCGCAAAGGCCTTCACCAGCCTCGCCGCAATCCGGCCGGACAAATCACGAGGTCAGACACCGCTATCGCGACCGGCTTGCACGGTCAATGCTGTCGGACTATGCAGGGGCAGCGCGGGTATGATGTCATGGTAGCCTGCTAGCTTCCCAAGCTCGATGCGCGGGTTCGATTCCCGCTACCCGCTCCAATCCTCCAGTGCGCCGGCTTTCTCGACAAAGAAAGTGGCCGCTTTTTGAAAAAAGCGGCGCAAAAACTTTTATCATGCTGGGCCTGATGCTGTGTCGGCGACAAGGCCCACAGCCCAGAGTCAATAAAGTTTTTTTGCTTCTTTTTGTTCACAAAAAGAAGCCTTCCCTTTGCCTTGGCCTTTTCGCGCCGGAAAAAAACCCGCCAGCCTCAAGGCCGACGGGTCAAGTCAACAGGGAGGCTTCACGTCTGGGAGACGTTGGGACAAAGTCCCAATCCGGCCCCTTGAGACCGGATGACGTCCGGCTCGCACCGGACATGTTGTATATAGGCCACAATCAAAAATTTTTAAGTGTTAAAAGCGTAATGTAGCCGGCGCAGGGCGAGGCCCTGTAACGCCGCGCCGGCGACATCCTTCGAATCGTTGGGAATTACGGCTTGAAGCTGTTACGTTCGGAGATGCTGTTCACGAGAAAGTCACGGAACACCGACACGCGCTTGCTGTTCCGCAGCTCTTCCGGATAGACGAAATACATATCGATATTCGGCTTCTTCACGTCCGGGAGGATCGCCACCAGCCCGTTCTGGTCCTGTACCAGGTAATCCGGCACGGCGCCGACGCCGATGCCGGCGCGGATGCAGACCAGCATCGCCTGCAGCGAGTTCACTTCCAGCACGCCTCGCCGCGAAGTTCCGTCCTTACGGCCGACCTCGGCCAGCCAGTTCACATCCGTCACCGGCGGCTTGCGGTCGCCGAACAGGATCAGCTTGTGATTATCGAGGTCCTCGGCGCTCTGCGGCGTGCCATGGGCCTTGAGATAGTCCGGTGAGGCCCAGATCTGGCTGCGGATCTCGCCCAGATGCCGCTGCACCAGGTCGGGCTGGCGCGGCGGGTGCATGCGGATCGCCACATCCGCCTCACGCATCGCAAGGTCGAGTTCGCTGTCATCCAGCAGCAGCGACACGCTGACGTCCGGATGCACGGCCAAAAACTGTTTCAGCCGCGGCGCCAGCCAGGCGACGCCGAAACTATGCGTCGTGGTCACTTTCAGGCGCCCGGCCGGCTTTTCCTTGCTTTCCGCCAGCAGCGCCTCGGTCATCGCCAGCTTGGCGAACACCTCGCGCACGGTGCGGTTCAGCGCCTCGCCTTGTTCGGTGAGGATCAGCCCGCGCGCATGGCGGTGGAAGAGCGGCACCGACAGCGCCTCCTCCAGCGCGGAAATCTGCCGCGAGACCGCCGACTGGCTGAGATTGAGCGTATCGCCTGCATGGGTGAAGCTGCCCGCCTCGGCGACCGCGTGGAACACGCGCAACTTATCCCAATCCATTTTCTGACCTGTCATTCTGCTGCCTCGCTGACCTCAAGCGGGATGTTGCTCAGGAACCGCTCGGCCTCGAGCGCCGCCATGCACCCGGTGCCGGCGGCCGTCACGGCCTGACGATAGACCTTGTCCTGAACGTCGCCCGCTGCGAACACGCCAGGAAGTGATGTTTCGGTGGTACCGGGCCGGGTGATGATATAGCCTTCGTCATCTATCTTCACCTGGCCGGCGAAAATTTCGGTGGTCGGCGAATGGCCGATGGCGATGAACACGCCATCCACCGGCAATTCCTGCGTCGCACCGCTCTTCACATGCTTCAGCCGCATGGCGCTGACCACGGCCGGCATGCCGTCGCCCAGAATTTCGTCCAGTTCATGGTCCCAGACCACGGAAATCTTGTCGTTGGCGAACAGCCGATCCTGCAGGATCCGCTCCGCCCGCAGCCGATCGCGCCGATGCACCAGGGTCACGTGGCTGGCGTGATGGGTGAGGTAGAGCGCCTCCTCCACCGCGGTGTTGCCGCCGCCGATCACCGCCACGCGCTTGCCCCGATAGAAGAACCCGTCACAGGTGGCGCAAGCGGAAACCCCGGCCCCCTGATAGGCCCGCTCCGAGGGCAGGCCGAGCCAGCGGGCCTGCGCGCCGGTGGCAATGATCACCGCGTCGGCGACGAATTCCAGCCCGCCATCGGTCCAGGCGCGGAACGGGCGCGTGGAGAAATCGACCTTGGTGACGAGATCGTAGACGATGTCCGTGCCGACATGCTCGGCCTGCTTCGCCATCTGCTCCATCAGCCAGGGCCCCTGAATCGTCTCGGCGAAACCGGGATAGTTTTCCACGTCGGTCGTGATGGTGAGCTGACCGCCCGGTTGCAGCCCAGCGATAAGCACCGGCGCCAGATTCGCCCGGGCCGCATAAATGGCGGCGGTATATCCCGCCGGCCCCGCCCCGATGATCAAAACCCGGGTCTTTCTCGCCTCAGCCATGCTCGCCATCATCCGCTGCAATCTGTAACGGGCCTAATATCCGTTCACGCAACACCGTTACAAGCCGGCAAGTCACATATATCCGCGATGTGTTGCCTATAACGCGCACAACATCTCGTGTCGTTCGCCAACGCCCGGCCTGTTTCGGGGCCTATGGGCAAATCGCGATCTCGAAATTATATTGCGCAATACATCATGTCGATCATCAGGACTAATCATGCAGCGTGAGCCAGACCCCTTCAATCTCGACGAGATCGATCGCCGAATCATCTCGGAACTTCAGGGCGATGGCCGGATGACCAATGTGGAACTGGCCAGGCGCGCCGGGATCTCGCCGCCGCCCTGCCTGCGGCGCGTGCGCCGGCTTGAGGAGGCGGGCTACATCCAGGGTTACCATGCCCAGACCGACGGCCAGAAACTGGGCTGGCAGATTTCCTTCTTTGTGATCGTGGGGCTGGAAAGCCAAAAGCAGGCGGTGCTGGACGGTTTCGAATCACTGGTCGCCTCCTGGCCGGAGGTGCGCGAATGCCATATGATCCGCGGCGGCGGCGATTTCCTGCTCAAATTGGTGGCCCGCGACGCCGCGCATGAAAACCAGCTTACCGCCAAACTGACCAGCGCCCCGCATGTCGCCAAGGTGCAAACCTTGCAGACGATCCGCACCAGCCGGGCCCTGGCCGGCGTACCGATGGAAAGAGTGCATGGCTGAAGCCTTGATCCTGCTGGCTGCGATCGCCGTCGACCTCGCCTGCAGGGTCATTCCCGCTGAACTGCCCTATCTGTTCCCCTTCATCTTCAACGCGCCGGTCTTTTGCGCCTGCTGGCTCACTCTGCTCTGGTACCTGCGCGGACTCTCCCGCACCGCGCCGGCAGACCGTCCAGGGTGGGTGCGGCGCGGATTTTTCTTAGGCGGCCTGGCCGGCATCTATTTCGTGCTGCAAACGCATTTCGAGTATGTGGCGCAGCATATGTTCTTCCTGAACCGCATCCAGGCGGTGATGCTCGGCATGGTGGCGCCCTTTGGCATCGCCATCGGCTGGATGCCGGACGTGCTGCGGCGCGGCGCGCCTTCCTGGCTCGGCCGAATGTGCGACGCCATCGCCGCGACGCGGGCGGCAAACTTTCTCTGCCACCCTATCCCGGCCATGGCGGTGTTTCTGCTCACCACCGATGTCTGGCTGATCCCTTCGGTGCATTTCGCCGCGATGATCAATCCGACCCTGTATGTGGTGATGAACCTCTCCTGTCTCGCCGGCGGCCTGCTGTTCTGGCTGGTGGTGCTAGACCCGCGCCCCAAACCGCCGGCACGCTTTTCCTATCTCGCGCGCGGCGCCGCCGGTTTCCTGGTGATGTTCCCGCAGATCGTGATCAGCGCCTATATCGCCCTGACCTCTCAGGATCTCTATTCCTTCTACGCGCTATGCGGCCGCCTCTTGCCCGGTGTCAGCCCCGCTTACGACCAGATGCTGGGCGGGCTGATCCAGTGGATTCCGCCCGGCATGATGAACACAGCAGCCCTGATCATCGGACTGAACGCGCTGCGCCTGGCAGACCAAAAGGCCGAACGGGATTTCGTCCCACCGCCCGGCGCGAAAGTTTATGAAGCGAAATGGACCGGCCAGTAGAGAGATGTTCAACGCTCACCTCGGAAATAACACGACGAGCTTGTAATCGGGGCGCTCTGCCGGGCTGAAAGTGTGCTGCTCGTACATGAGCGGTCCGTCCTTCGGGTGCATGAAACGCCGCGAACCGCCTTCCCGCGCCAAAACGGACTGAGCATTCCACTCATGAGCGAAAAGCGCGCTTTCATCCTTCAACTGATCGACCAGCGCGCTCATGGCCTGGTCGTTGAGCGCCCGGCCATAATCGGCTCGAAATTCAGCGAGCAGGCGGCGGACACGATCCTCCCAGTCGGGAAGCAAGGTGCGCGCCGATGGCGCGATGAACGCGTAACGCAGCAGGTTCTTTTGCCGCCCTGGCCCCAGCCAGCCATCGAACAGATGTTCGGCTGCCTCGTTCCAACAGCAGGCATTCCACAGCCTGTCGAGCCCATAGGCCGGATGTTCCAATGCCTCGACCAGCGCGTGCACCGATTCCGGCGCTTCGGATGAGGGGGCCGATCGTGGTATGTCCGGATCGCCGCGCCCCGCCAACTCGAAGAAATAGGCGCGTTCCGCCGGGGTTAGCGCGAGCGCGACGGCCAACCGGGCCAGTGTCTCCGGTGATGCTCTGACATCACGCCCCTGTTCAATCCACGCGCACCACGTGACGCTGATGGCGGCACGTGCCGCTAATTCCTCGCGCCGTAATCCCGGCGTCCGGCGTCTGCGGGTCGGCAGGTCCGGCGCCACACGCTCGCGGTGCGCGCGGACGAAATGTCCCAACAGCCGCCGCTGTTCCTCGCTCTCCATAGAGGTCTTTATAACAGGATAAACGAACCCATTGTAATAGGCTAACGAGGATGGTTCTTTGGGTTGAGGAGGACGAATCCATGGACCGTTTGCATGATGATGTTGTTCAAGATCAGTTTGGCCCCCGCGCCGCCGCCTATGTGCAAAGCGCCGTGCACGCCGCCGGTGAGGACCTCGATGCGCTGGAGGCGGTGGTACGCCGTGAAGCCCCGGAGCGGGCCATCGACGTTGGGACGGGCGGAGGGCATGTGTCCTACCGGCTTTCCCCCCACGCCGCGTCCGTCATGGCCGTCGACCTTTCGATTGAGATGCTGACGGCCGTGTCCGATACGGCGCGGGCACGTGGCCTGTCGAACATCGAGACGCGCGCAGCACCCGCCGAAAGCCTTCCCTTTGACGATGCGTCGTTCGACTTCCTGGCCAGCCGCTTTTCCACCCATCATTGGCGCGATTTCGAGGCCGGCTTACGGCAGGCAAGGCGGGTCTTGAAGCCCGGATCGACTGCCATTTTCATCGATGCGGCGTCACCGGGCACCGCAGTGCTCGACACGCACCTGCAAGCGATCGAATTGCTGCGCGATCCTTCGCATATTCGCGACTATACCTTGTCCGAATGGGAAGCCGCCTTGGCCCGCGCTGGGTTTCGCGTCCGCAACACACAGAGGCGCCGGCTCCGCATGGACTATCCGACATGGGTCGAGCGCATGCGCACCCAAGAAGCGCACCGGGTCGCCATCCGATCGCTTCAGCAGGCTGCTTCGGCCGAGACGGCGAAATATTTTGATATCGAACCGGACGGGTCCTTCACCCTCGATACGGTGCAGATCGAGGCTGAATGAAGAGGCCACTTTTTGAGCGCTGTTGAGCGCAAGGGAAAGGCTTCTTTTTGTGAACAAAAAGAAGCAAAAAAACTTTATTGACTCTGGGCCGTGGGCGTTGTCGGCGACACAGACTCAGGCCCCGCATAGCAAGAAGTTTTTGCGCCGCTTTTTTCAAAAAGCGGCCACTTTCTTAAAAGCCCTTCCCTTCCTCCTTACCGGCCCGGAAGCCTCGCGGAGCCGTCCGCGTGCCGCGCCAGCGGGCCGTGCGCCACCACCGCATCCAGCGGCAGCTTGCCATAGAGATGGGGAAAGAGCGCGCCGCCGCGCGAGGGTTCCCAGCGGACCAGGGGGCCAAGCGCGGTGAGATCGATG